>NZ_ATHO01000166.1 GCF_000445065.1 Sphingobium quisquiliarum P25
GCCGGCGGCCGCGTGGGCGCGCTCAACCGCGTCGGCATCGCCTCGCCACTGCCCGGCCAGGTGATCGCGCGCAGCGTGACTCTGGGGCAGACGGTCGCGGCGGACGCCGAGTTGTTCAGGGTCGCCGACCTCTCGCATGTAGCGGTAACCCTCGCCCTCTCTCCGGCCGATGCCGGCAAGGTGCGACCCGGATCGGCGATCGAGATCGTCGCCGGGGACCGCAGGTCGGCGGCGCGGGTGAGCTTCGTCTCGCCGATTCTCGACGAGGCGACGCGGCTCGCCACGGTGATCGCGGTCATCGACAACCGCTCGGGCCAATGGCGTGTCGGCGAGCCGGTGACCGCCTCGATCCGGCTGGCCGACAGCGGCACCGGCGCGGTGCTGGTCCCGCAAAGCGCGGTGCAGACCGTCGAAGGCCGCCCGACGGTGTTCGTGCGCACCGCGCATGGCTTCAGGGCCAACCCGGTCACGCTCGGCGCGCCGAGCGGCGACAATATCGTCGTGGCTTCGGGCCTCACCGGCGACGAACAGCTCGCCGGTGCCAACAGCTTCACCCTGAAGGCCGAGCTCGGCAAGGGCGAAGCGGAGCACGGGCACTGATCATGATCGACCGCATCGTCACATTCTCCGTCGAGCGGCGCTGGCTCGTCCTGCTGCTTACGCTGATCGCCATGGGGGTTGGCGGCTGGGCGCTGTCCCGGCTGCCGATCGACGCCGTTCCCGACATCACCAACAACCAGGTGCAGGTGAACGTCACCGCGCCGGCGCTCTCGCCCGAACTGGTCGAGAAGCAGGTCGCCTTTCCGATCGAAAACGCGCTCGCCGGGGTTCCCGGCCTCGAATACACGCGCTCGCTGAGTCGCAACGGCTTTGTCCAGGTGACGGCGGTGTTCAGCGACTCCACCGACATCTATTTCGCGCGCCAGCAGGTCGCCGAGCGGTTGCGGGTCGCCGAGGAGAGCCTGCCCGAGGGGGTGGTCCCGACAATGGGGCCGATCGCCACGGGCCTGGGCGAAGTCTATATGTGGACCGTTCACTTCCAGCATCGGCCGGAAGACACGCATAAGCCCGGCGAGCCGGGAATGCAGCCGGACGGCAGCTACATCACGCCCGAAGGCGACCGGCTCGTCACCGAAGCCGACCAGGCGACCTATCTGCGCACCGCGCAGGACTGGATCGTCGCCCCGCTGCTCAGGAATACGCCGGGCCTTGCCGGGGTCGATGCGATCGGCGGCTATGTGAAGCAGTTCCAGGTCGTGCCCGACGTGCAGCGCCTCGCCGCGCTCGGCATGAACCTGTCCGATCTGGCCCGCGCGCTGGAGGAGAACAATGCCGGCATCGGCGCCGGGGTCGTGGATCGCGGCGGCGAAGGGCTGGCCGTCCGCTCGGACGCGCGCATCCGCAATCTGGGCGAGTTGGCAAGCACCGTCATCGCCACGCGTGCGGGCGTGCCGATCCGGCTGGACCAGGTGGCGCAGGTGCGCCTGGGGCAAGCGATCCGCTATGGCTCGGCCTCGGAGAATGGCCAGGAAGTGGTCGTCGGCACGGCGATCATGCGGATCGGCGAGAACAGCCGGACGGTGGCGACCGCCGTCGCCGGACGGCTGGAGGAGATCAACGCCTCGCTGCCGACCGATGTGGTGGTCCAGCCGGTGCTGGACCGCACGGCGCTGGTTGAGTCCACGATCAAGACGGTGGCGAAGAACCTTGCCGAAGGCGCGCTGCTGGTCATCATCGTGCTGTTCGTGCTGCTCGGCAATTTCCGCGCGGCGCTGATCGCGGCGCTGGTGATCCCGATCACCATGCTGCTGACCAGCTTCGGCATGCTGCGCGGCGGCGTTTCGGCCAACCTGATGAGCCTGGGCGCGCTCGATTTCGGCCTGATCGTCGACGGCGCGGTCATCATCGTCGAGAATGCCCTGCGCCGCATCGCCGAACGGCAGCACCATCATGGCCGCCCCCTCAAGCTTGACGAGCGGCTGGCGGTGGTCGCGCAGGCGGCGCGCGAGATGATCCGGCCCACGGTGTTCGGGCAGGGGATCATCATCCTCGTCTACATCCCGCTGCTGGCCCTGACCGGCGTCGAGGGCAAGACGTTCACGCCGATGGCGCTGACCGTCATCATCGCGCTCGCCTGCGCCTTCGTCCTCTCGCTCACCTTCGTGCCGGCGATGCTGGCTTGCCTGCTCTCCCGGCCGGTGGAAGAGAAGGAGGGGCGGATCATGTCCTGGCTCAAGCGCCGGTACGAGCCGGGGCTGGACCGGGCGATGAAGCGGCCGCGCCTCACCATCGGAGTGGGCGTCGGCGCATTCCTTGCCGGTATCCTCACCTTCTCGCTGCTCGGCCAGGAGTTCCTGCCCCAGCTCGACGAAGGCGACCTGACGGCACAGGTGCTGCGCATCCCCGGCACCTCGGTCGATCAGAGCCAGGCGATGCAATCACGCATCGAGCGTGCCATCGCGCGGCTGCCCGAGGTGCGCTTCGTCTTCTCCAAGACCGGCACGGCGGAACTCGCCTCCGATCCGATGCCCCCCAACATCTCCGACACCTTCATCATCATGAAGCCGCGTGGCCAGTGGCCGGACCGGAACCTGCCCAAAGCCGCGCTGGTAGCCAAGGTGGAGCGGGTGCTCGAAAGCCTGCCCGGTGGCGCGTTCGAGATCAGCCAGCCGATCCAGATGCGGTTCAACGAGCTGATCGCGGGCGTGCGCGGCGACATCGCGGTCAAGGTGTTCGGCGACGATGCCGACGCGATGACCGCGACCGCCAACCGCATCGCCGCGATCCTGCGGAAGACGCGGGGCGCGACCGATGTGCGCGTCGAGCAGACCGAGGGCCTGCCGATGCTCGACATCCGTCCTCGCCGCGACATGATGGCGCGGCTCGGCGTTACCGCGCGCACCGTGCAGGACACGGTATCGGCGGCGGTCGGCGGCCGCGACGCGGGCATGATCTTCGAAGGCGACCGGCGGTTCGCGGTTACCATCCGCCTGTCGGATGCGGCGCGCGCCGATCTCCAGGCGCTGGGCCAGGTGCCAGTGCCGCTGCCGAACGGCGGCTTCGTGCCGCTGCAAAGCGTCGCCGACATTGCCCTTACCGAGGGGCCTAACCAGATCAGCCGCGAGGACGGCAAGCGGCGCGTGGTCGTCCAGGCCAATGTCCGCGGGCGCGACGTGGCCGGGGTCGTCGCCGACGCCCGGGCCGCGATCGCCGCCCAGGTCCGGCTGCCCGCCGGGCAATATCTCGACTGGGGCGGCCAGTTCGAGAACCTGCGCTCGGCCAGCGCGCGGCTGATGCTGGTCGTGCCCGGCTGCTTCGCGCTCATCATCCTGCTGCTGTATGGCGCGCTGCGCAGCGTGCGCGACGCGGCCATCGTGTTCACCGGCGTGCCGCTGGCGCTGGTCGGTGGCGTGCTCGCCCTGTTCGCGCGCGGCATGCCCTTCTCGATCTCGGCGGCGGTGGGGTTCATCGCCCTGTCCGGCATCGCGGTGCTGAACGGCCTTGTCATGGTGACGTCGATCCAGAACCTGATGGCGCGCGGGATGGATCGGGCGACGGCGGTGCGTGAGGGCGCGACGATGCGCCTGCGCCCGGTGGTGATGACCGCGCTGGTCGCGAGCCTCGGCTTCGTGCCGATGGCGATCGCCACCGGATCGGGGGCGGAGGTACAAAAGCCGCTCGCCACCGTGGTGATCGGCGGCCTCGTCTCCGCGACGCTGCTTACCCTATTCGTGCTGCCCGCGCTCTACGCGCGCTACGGACAGGGTCGGCCGAGGCCCGGCCCGTCGACGCCCGGCATCGTCGCGAAAGGAAACTGACCATGGCCCATGATAACCGCAGGGTCCACACTCACGATCACATCGGCGGACCTATTCCAGCCTGCGTGGCAGGGCGCGCTGCCCACTCTGTACGCGGCGACCGATCCGGCCGCCCGGGACGGGGCCTATTATGGTCCCGACCGGCTCGGCGGCAAGCGCGGATATCCTACGGAGGAGCGGCCGTCGGCAAAGGCTCTCGACACCCCCGACGCGGCGCGCCTCTGGGAGCTATCGGTCGACCTGATCGCTGCCGGCAACGGAGCCATCCGCCGCAGGAAAAGGCAGAATAGTTGCGATCTCTGCTTCCCTCGCCATCGCTCGGTTTCTCCAAATTTGCTGCTACAATGTTTGATGGCGCATGCCTTTGCTCGTCAAGCTTTTGAAGTCGTCGGCCGCAGGGATGCAGGATCCGGCATGTTTTACGTTCGATCAGGCACGAACGCCGAAGCCGATCACCAACGCGGCATCTGACAAATGCCTATGCGGCGATGTTCAGCCGGCCCCGTGCGTCCCGAATATCGCGCGCCGGCGGCTGGCCGAACAGGCGCCCATATTCGCGCGTGAACTGCGGAACGCTTTCATACCCCACGCCATAAGCGGCATTACTCACCGCCTCGCCCAGCGCAAGCATCCGGCGGCGCGCCTCGATCAGGCGAAGCTGCTTCTGGAACTGCAACGGCGTCAGGGAGGTAATGGCGCGAAAATGGGTATGGAAAGCGGAAAGGCTCATACCCGCGGCGCTTGCCAGCGCCTCAATCCGGACGGTTTCCGAATAGCGCTCGCGCAGGATCGCCACCGCGCGGGCGATCCGCCGGGCGTGGCTGTCGGCGACCCCAAGCGCACGGATGGCGCCGCCATGGCTGCTCCGAAGGAGCCAATAATGCAGTTCGCGGACAAGTTGCCGTCCGAGCACCGCAAGCGCCGCAGGCTGATCGAGCAACCGAAGGATACGCAGCGCGGCACCGGCGACTTCGTCTTCGGTCGGATCGACGCGCACGGGCCGTTCCTGCTCGATGGGCGCGGGACCGATCTCTCCCACCAGATCGCTGATGATTTCAGGGCTTAGTTCGAGGACCAGCGAATAATAAGGCAAGATTTGGCTGGCGGCCGTGATCTGGCTGACGGTCGGCACGTCGGTTGTGATCAGGAGGCTGTCGCCAGCCCCGAAGTCGAACGTGCTGCTGCCCATCGTGACGCGCTTGCTGCCTTGCAGGACCAGCGCCACCAGCGGTTTCGACACGGCATATTGCAGCATGGACGGGGCCGTTTCGCGCAGGATGATGAGGCCATCGAGGGGCGTCGCCGCGACCCCGCCGCGATCGGCAAAGGCGTCGGCATAGCGGCGAGCATAGTCCAGAAGCTGATCGGTCATGTCTCCTGATTAAGCCGCCCAACGCCGTGCGGCAACGTGCTCTGCATAATCAGGCAAGGATTACGAAGGATCACGCAACACGGAACGGAGCAGGGGATGCATAAGGCTGCATCTCAACCCGGAGGCATAGATGACCACGATTTCACTCGTTACCGGCGGCAGCCGCGGTCTGGGCCGTAATACCGCCACCAGCATCGCCCGCCATGGAGGCGATGTTATCCTCACCTACCGCAGCGGCAGGGAAAATGCCGACGCCGCCGTCGCGGAAATCGAGGCGCTGGGGCGCAAGGCAGTCGCATTACAGCTTGATACCCGCGATATCTCGGCTTTTCCCGCCTTTGTGGAGGCGTTGCGGTCCGCCCTGTCCGCCACATGGAACCGCGACACGATCGACCACCTCGTCAACAATGCGGGGCATGGCGAGATGGCGGACTTCGCCGCCACGACCGAGGGGCAGTTCGACGCCCTGTTCAGCGTTCACGTCAAGGGCGTGTTCTTCCTGACGCAGGCACTGCTGCCGGTGCTCGCGGATGGAGGCCGCATCATCAACTTCTCTTCCGGCCTGACCCGCGTGTCTTTCCCCGGCTTCTCGGCTTATTCGGCGGCCAAGGGTGCTGTCGAGATCCTGACCATCTACATGGCCAGGGAACTGGGCAGCCGCGGCATCACCGCCAACTGTGTCGCACCCGGCGCGATCGAGACAGACTTCCTGGGCGGCGCGGTACGCGACATTCCCGATTACAATCAGGCCTTCGCCGACATGACCGCACTCGGCCGCGTCGGCGTGCCTGATGACATCGGACCGATGGTGGCGAGCCTGCTTGGCCCGGACAACCGCTGGGTCAACGGACAGTGTATCGAGGTGTCGGGGGGCCAGACAATCTGAGCGCTCCCGAAGACTTGGGAAGACATGCTGGATTTCCTGTCAGCGGCAGACGGGCGCTCGTTGCGACCTGCCGACGATCGTTCGCTTTCGTCTGCACATGAACGCCGAGGGCGCGATGCGGGGGTGAGCTGCACGAAGCAATTGCCACGAGCGCGCGTCAGACGGCGGACCAGATCGCCGTCAAGGGCAGCTCTGGCTATGTCTCAACGCGAGCCAGGACTTGACCATCACTCCAGTCGCGATTGTGCTATAGATCCCGTAGATATCGTCCATGCCGTGGGTGCGGCGCCTTTGTTTTCCGTGCCTTGCCTTCTACATCGGGCGTGCCGGGGATATTCGCGGGGGTTGCGGCGGCTTGCGACCGGGCTGTTTCGCCGATACCGTCCCCGGACGATATTTGTCTCAGCTGCATGCGGGAAATCAGGGATAGAGCCGGTTGTTCGTTCGCATCGTCTGCACCTCGATCCTGTCGGCTGCCGCTGCAACAATGGCCATGGATGCCCAAGCGAGAACCGGCACTGTGGATGTTCCGGCGCAAAGGCTGAGCGTCGCGATCGCGGAACTGGCCAGGCAGGCGCAGGTCGAGATATTGCTGAATGCCCCCGGACTGGAGGAAAGGCGCACGCGGTCCATCCGTGGATCAATGGATGTCGAGGACGCGCTGAAGCATATGACGGAAGGGCTGCGCGTCAGCATTCGCCGCGTCGGCAGGAGCGTCTATATCATCCAGCCCGCCAGGTCCCGCCCGGCACGGGTAGAAGCCCCGGCGCCCTCGATCGGCCCGGAGATACTGGTCACGGCGCGGCGGCGGCCGGAAAGCGGGGCGGAGGTGCCGCTGCTGGTAGCGCGCAGCGATCCCGATGCGCTTCGCAGGCGAGCAGTCCGCACATTGGCCGATCTGGCGCGCGTCACGCCGGGATTCGTCGCCACCGGCCAGACGTCCAGTGCGACCCCGCTGTTGGTCATGCGCGGGCAGCGGCGATCGATCAGCGACCAAAACCGCCTTCCCCTGGTCGTGTATCAGGAAGAGGTGCCATTGCCCAACCAAGCGGCTCTTTCCCCGCTTTACGACATAGCCTCCATCGAGATCCTGCGGGGCCCGCAGGGAACATTGTTCGGCCGCAACACGACCAGCGGCGCAATTTTGCTCCATTCCGTCAAGCCTGGCGACGGCGTGCCATCTTATGTCGAGGCGGATGCCGGTAACTACGGGATGAACCGGATCGAGGGAGCTGTCGAGCTATCCCCGGCTGGCGCATGGTCGCTGCGGATCGCGGCGCAGCGGATGCGCAGGGACGGCTTCATCCGCATGGCGTCGGGCGGAAGGGCGGACGATGCACATAGCGATGCGGCGCGTGCCGTGCTGCGTTTCGCACCGGAAGGACGGTTCAGGTCACTCCTGACGCTCGACATGCTCAATGCGGACGAGCGCGGCTCCGTCCAGATACTGACGGGGGTCTATGGCGGCGGGAGCGCTCGCACAGAAGAAAACGCGCCCTATTTCGATTGTGGCCAAGGCGCATGTGATGTCGACGCCTTGCTGGAGCAGCAACAGCGGCTGGGAAGAAGGACGTCCCAATCGGGGCTTTCACCGCTCTTCAGGCGGCGCTTCCGCGGGGTGACGAACATCATCGAATATGGCGATGACGATCTGCTGCTGCGTAACATCGCTGGTTGGAGGTCGACCAGGATCGTCAATGCCCTGGATGGCGACGGCACGCCGCTGGCAATCAACGATCTCGGCGCTCGCACCAATTTGCGGCAGCTGACCGAGGAAGTTCAGGTGCAGGGCCGGTGGGGCGGAGCGCGTTACATTGCCGGGCTGTTCTTCCTCGAAAGCGCGCCATCGGGGACGATGTTGCAGAAAAGCGCGCAATTCACCCGGCCGGGGAAGCCTGCCGACTTCATCGCCAATTATCAGACCTTCCGAAGCGCGGCACTCTTCGGCCAGGTGGCTGTTCCCCTGGCGCCCCGGCTGACAGCGGACCTGGGACTGCGCTACACCGGAGAGCGCGTGCGCGGCTGTTCCCTGCGCAGCGCGAACGCGGAGCCCCAGTCGCACAACGACTGTATCGGCATGGGGGGATCGCTGTCCTCCTTCAAGTCCGGCCGGTTGACATGGACGGCGGCCCTTACCCGCCGAAGAGGCCAAAGCAGCCTGTATCTGACCAGCCGCCGTGCGTTCCGGTCAGGCGGCTATAACAGCCCGGCGCTGGGTGGCGCACTCGCGCCGTTCCAGCAATTCGGGCCGGAAAGTTTCACTGATCTGGAAGGGGGCGCGAAGGGACGATGGACCCTTGGTCCGATCCATGGCTCTTACGCCGCCGCCATCTACGCCGGTCTCTACCGCAATATCCAGCGGGCGCTGTTCCCCGGTCCCGGCTTCGATGGCGATGGCGATCCCGGCAACGATCCTATTTCCTTCTACGTCAACGTATCGCGCGCCCGCGTGATGGGGATGGATGGCGAACTGGCAGCCAATGCCGGCAGCCATCTGCGCGCGACGGTCAGCTTTTCCTATGTCGACGCGCGCTATACTAGGGTCGACGCGCCTGCCTTGCTGGCGCCGTTGCTGGGCAGCGATCCGATCAACAACCGTTTTTCCTACACGCCGCGCTTCAGCGGGACCGTGAGCCTGGTCCGGGAATTTCCCTTGCCTGATCGGCTGGGGCGGCTGGAACTGGAAGTCGACTATAGCCATGTCAGCACGATCCGCTTCGCCGAACGGGTGAACGATCGTTTCGGCGTTCAGCCTGCTTATGGCCTTTTGGGCGGGGCCATCAGTTGGAGGCGGGTAGGGGGGCGGGCGCTGGACCTGGAAATCTGGGGCCGCAATCTGACGGACCGCTATTATGCCAGCGCTGGCGGGACGCTCAATCCGATGTTCACGGCCGCCACGATCATTCCGGGCGCGCCGCGGACCTTTGGCGTGCGGATGCGTTATTCCTTCGAATAGGATTTTGCCGGGCGTGGCCCGCTCAGGGTTCCACCAGTTCGGCGCCCGTGGCGCTTTCGTTGACCACGCGGGCGATGCCGCTGGCCTCCAGGCTTTGCAGGAAGCCGCGTGTGACACCAGCGCGGAAACTGCCGCTGATCGGCCGCCGGGCGAGCGAGGCGCTGGCGACCACGATCTCCTGCGGGCTGTAGCGGTTGATCTCCGCGACTGCCTGGGCGAGCGGAGTGCGGTCGAAGACGATCATACCCTGCCGCCAGCTAAGTTGCTGAGCGGTGTTCACTGGCGCGATGCTGTAACGGCCTTTCCGCCAGGTCAATTGCATGTCAGGCGACAGCAGCGTGGACTGGGGCGGTTTCCCAGCGGCCGCAGGCATGTCGACGCGCACGCGGCCATGCACAAGCGTCACGCGCACGCCATCGCCGCCCAGATCGCGAACGGCGAAGGCCGTGCCGAGCGCCGTCACCGTCACGCCTTCCGCTTCGACCACGAAGGGTTTGCGGGGATTTTTCGCAACCTCGAAAAAGGCTTCGCCCTGCTTCATACGCGTGCTGCGGCGCGTGTCGCTTTCGCTGACGGTCAGGGTCGATCCGGTGTTGATCGTGATGGTCGATCCGTCCAACATGCGGAAGGATGCCTGCTGACCGGTGCCGGTCGAAAATGTGCGTGCTTCGGCCTGGGCAAGTCTGGGAGGCGTATCCTGATGCCGCTGCCAGGCGATGCCGCCGATCATCACGGCTCCGATAGCTGCCGCCACAGCGACCGGGCGGCGCCAATTGCGGCGCGGACGGCGGTTGGCCAGCGCTCTTTCGCGAATGGCAAGGATTCGGGCGTCGGCGCGCATCTTGCCAGCTCCTTCCCATTCCTGCTCGACGCGTGCCCAGGCTTTGCGATGCGCCTCGTCACGCGCATGCCAATGCTCGAACGCCAGATAATCCTCCGCCGTGGCATTGGGGGAACGGAAATGGCTGAAATAGGCAGCGGCGGTCGCTTCGGGAGAATCGATCTGTTCCAGCGCGCGGGCGTCGAAAGCCTTGCTCATGGCAAGTCCCTCGCGGCGAGGAAACGCACGGCCTTCATCAGGTGCCGCCCGACGGCGCTCGTCGAAATGCCCAGATGCTCACCGATGGCGTCATAGGACATTTCCTCGAAACGGTGCAGGACGAAGGCATCGCGGGTCAGGTCCGGCATCGCCTCCAATGCCTCCACCAGCCGATCGACATCCTCGCGTCCGCGCAGCACGCGTTCTGGCGTGCGATCCTCCACCGGATGGAAGGATTCCGTCAGCTCGCAATGGGCGCTGCGCTCACGGGTTCGATCGCGCCGCGCACGATCGGTCAGGACGCTGGCAGCAACCTGGAACAGATATCCCTCGATATTGCCGATCGCCTCCGCCTGACCGCGCACATGCATGCGCAGCAGCACGTCCTGAACCAGATCGTCGACATCGGCCGCATCGGCCCGCTTGGCGATATAGCGCCGCAACGCGGGCACATAGGCGGTCAGGTCGTGCACGGGAACGACTGGGTCCGGCGATGTCCTGCGTAGCGGGAAGATGGCGTTTTACTCCGGTCGATCCTTGCCGGTTCTTAGCCGAGCGGCGTGAAGAGCGTCATCTGAAATATTTTTGTCATTACCCCGAATGATCGGCGCGCGCTTGCGTCTTGCGATCATCGGCCCTCCTGAAAAACCGAAAAGAGGGCAGAGCCACGATAAGGGGAAATCATACTATGGCCTATCGTACAGCATCCGCATTGCTGCTCGCCAGTTCGCTTGCCGCTATTGCGGCGCCAGGTGCGCATGCCCAGACGCCGCCGCAGATCAGCGACGATCCGGGCGGGGAGATCACCGTCACGGCGCGCCGCCGCGAGGAAAGCGCGCAGACCGTTCCAGTCTCCATCACGGCCTTCAATGAAGAGATGCTGCGCGAAAAGGCCGTGGTCAGCACCCAGGACCTCACCTATACGACACCGGGCCTGAACGTTGCGCCGCAAACCTCGCGTGATACCCCCAGCATCGTGATCCGCGGCCAGCGCCGCGCTACCGCCGGGGCCGCTGCGCCATCGGTCGTCACCTATTTCGCCGATGTGCCGCTGCCTAATGAAGGCAGCATCGTGCCGACCTTCGACGTGGGTTCGATCCAGGTGCTGAAAGGGCCGCAGGGCACACTGTTCGGCCGCAACACGACGGGCGGCGCGCTGCTGCTCTACCCGGTCGCGCCCGACTATGATTTTGGCGGCTACGGCCAGCTGACGCTGGGCTCATATAATGAGCGGACCTTCGAAGGCGCGGTGAACGTTCCGCTCGTCGAGGACAGGGTGGCGCTGCGCCTCGCGGGGCAGATTGCCCGCCGCGACGGCTATACCAAGAATCATGGTGTCGGCGGCGATCTGGACGATCGGCACAATGATGCCTTGCGCGGCTCGCTGCTGCTGGAGCCGGTCGACGGCCTGAAGAACGTCACCGTCTTCGACTATTACAAGGCGAAGGAGAACGGCACCGGCACTATCCTTAACGGCGTCTACCCCAACCCCGCGGTCCCAGGCGGCGGCAACGCCCGCAATGCGGTCAACGCTCCCTATTTTGATTGCGGCGTCGCGGGCTGCGATATCGACATCGCCCTTGCCGAGCAGAAGGCGAACGGCGTGCGCGACGTATCGACCAGCATCGCGCCACGTTCCAACCGCACCTTCTGGGGCATTGCGAACACCACGACGCTGGACGTGGGCGCCGTGACCTTCAAGAACATCTTCGGATATCGCAGGAGCAAGGTCGACGCCGCGCGCGACATGGACGGCTCCTATCTCCAGCTGAACGAAAGCCGTTCGAATACTGCTGTCGAGCAATATTCGAACGAGTTCCAGATCATGGGCAAGCTGTTCAACGACAGGCTCGACTGGATCGTGGGCGCCTTTTACCTGAAGAGCGATCCAACCGGCGTGAATGGCGGGGTCACCTATGCGGCGGTCATTCCGGGCCGTACCTTCACATATAACGAGAATTACAACAGCGCTACGAGCAAGGCGCTGTTCGGCCAGATCGGCTATGCCTTTGGCGGTTTCGCCGATGGCCTGCGCTTCAATGGCGGTTTCCGCTATACCTGGGACAAGTCGTCGGGTTGCTCGGTCGCCGTGCTGTCCACGCTCGACCGTATCGGACCGGATGATTGCGAAGCGCGGGGCGGCAGGACCGGCGCGGAAAAGTCGAAGGCGCCGACCTGGACGCTGGGCTTCGACTATAAGGTCAATGACGACATCTTCCTCTACATCACCAATCGCCGCGGCTATCGCGCGGCGGGTTTCAACCAGAGCGGTCTTTCTTCCTATTTCGACGGCTTTGAAACCTACAAGCCCGAAAAGGTCACCGACTATGAGGCGGGGATCAAGAGCAGCTGGCAGATCGGCGATGTGAAGGGGCGTTTCAATATCGCGGCCTACACCAGCAAATACAGCAACATCCAGCGCTCGATCTTCCCCGGCGCGAACTTCGACGGCGACAATGATCCGTCGAACGATCCGGGCAACCTGATCATCAACGCGGCGAAGGCGACCATCAAGGGCACGGAATTCGACTTTTCGATAACGCCGGTCCGCGGCTTCAGCGTGACGGGCTTTGGCGCCTACACCGATGCCAAATATGATGAATATTCGGCACCGGCCGCTTTCGTGCCGCTGCTTGGCGCCAATCCGGTCAATAACAAATTCTCCTACACGCCCAAATGGACGCTGGGTGCGGGAGCGCGTTACGCGCATGATCTGGGCGGTTTCGCGGAGCTGGTCATCAACGCCAACTGGTTCCACAGTTCCAAGGTCTGGTATGTCGAGCGGCCGCTCGACACCAACGGCACGCAGAAGGCGTATGATACGGTCAACCTGAAGTTCGACCTGAATGACATCGAAGGACGGGGCATCGACCTTGGCCTGTTCGTGCGGAACCTGTTCGACGTCACCTATGCCGCTGCGGGCGGCGTGGTGACGCCGTCCATCACGGCGACGTCTCTGGTCTACAACGAGCCGCGCGTGATCGGCGTGCAGTTGCGCATGGCGTTCGGCGCGCGCTGACGTGTCCGGCTGGCCCGCATGAGAAACGCCTTATGCGGGCCGTCCTTATTTCTGAACCAATATCAAGGGGTGCGTGTCGATGAAGTCAGTTGCCTGGTCCTTGCTCAGCCTGCTTGCGGTATCTGTTTCCGTTCCGGCGCTTGCGGGCCCACTTGCCGAAAGCGATCGCATGGCGATCCTGGCGGACATCGATCGCGATACGCCCTCTCTGGAAAAGAACGCGCTTGCGATCTGGAACTATGCCGAGGTCGGATTTCAGGAGACGAAAAGCTCCGCTCTCCTTCAAAAGACGCTGAAGGCGGCTGGCTTTGCCGTCAAGGCTGGCGTGGCGGGCATGCCGACCGCCTTCATCGCCAGCTTCAAGACCGGCGACGGTCCGGTCATCGGCATTCTGGCGGAATTCGACGCATTGCCCGGCCTGCCGCAGGCCGCCGAGCCGGAGCGTAAACCGATACCGGGCATTGCAGGCCATGGTTGTGGTCATAATCTGTTCGGCGCGGCATCGGTGGAAGCGGCGATCGCGACCAAGAAATGGATGGTCGCGCACGGCATCAAGGGCGAATTGCGCCTCTATGGCGCCCCCGCCGAGGAAGGCGGATCAGGCAAGGTCTTCCTGGTGCGGGAGGGGCTGACCAAAGACGTGTCTGCCATGCTCCACTGGCATCCCGCTGACGGCAATAATGCCTCGCAGGGGCGGGCGCTGGCCAATATCAGCGGCAAGTTCCGCTTCCACGGCATCGCCGCCCACGCAGCCGCCGCGCCTGATCGCGGCCGTTCCGCGCTCGATGGCGTGGAGGCGATGGACAATATGGTCAATATGATGCGCGAGCATGTGCCACAGGAAACGCGCATCCATTATGTGATCACCGATGGCGGCAAGGCGCCCAATGTCGTGCCGGATACCGCCGAGGTCTATTATTATGTCCGCCACCCGGATCAGAAGGTGGTTTCGGAGATCATGGAGCGCGTGAAGAAGGCGGCCGAAGGCGCGGCGCTGGGAACCGGCACGACGGTGGAGTTCGATCAGGTCGGCGGAACGTTCGACCTGCTGCCCAACGACACTTTGGGCCATGTCATGTATGACAATCTCAAAAGTCTGACCTTGCCGTCCCACACTGCGGAGGAACAGGCGTTCATCAGCAAGATACAGTCGACCTTCCCCAAAGGAACCCGCATGGGTGATGGATCGATCGGTCCCTACACCAGCGGACAGGTATCGCCAGCATCGACCGATGTGGGCGATGTGAGCTACACGACCCCCACTGCGGGCATGGTTGCAGCGACATGGGCACCAGGCACGCCGCCGCACAGTTGGCAGGCGGTGGCGGCGAGCGGCACCAGCATCGGCGTGAAGGGCGCCGTCACGGCTGCGAAGACGATTGCGCTGACCGCTGCCCAGCTGTTCCAAAGTCCCGACATATTGGCCGCGGCGAAGGCGGAGCTGGAAAAGCGCCGGGGAGCGGACTTCGTCTATCGTTCGCTGCTGGGAGACAAGGCCCCCTCGCTCGACTACCGCAAATCCGCAAAAGACTGACCCGCATAGCCGCCGGGTCACGCCTGCCGCTGGCCCGGCAATTGCTATTTTCTGAATTGGTGATCTCATGAAATCGCGACTGACGGGTTTCATCCTCATGGGCATGGTCGCGGGGATATTAACCGGTTTCCTGGCCAATTTGTGGGTTGGCGGCGACAAGACGCTGGCGAAGGATGTGGCGGGATATTTTCACCTTCTGGCCGACATCTTCCTTCACCTGATCAAGATGATCATCGCGCCGCTGGTTTTTTCCACGCTGGTTGCTGGCATCGCCCATATGGGGGACAGCGCCGCGCTGGGGCGGATCGGCGGGCGGGCGCTCGCCTGGTTCATCATCGCCAGCCTGATCTCGCTGACGCTGGGCCTCATCTTCGTCAATTTCTTCGCGCCGGGCGAAGGGCTGAACCTCGTCCGGTCGGGCGCGGAATCGGGCGTGAACACCGAAGCGCTCAACTTCAAGGATTTCGTCCTGCACGTCTTCCCCACCTCCATGGTGGGGGCGATGGCGGAAAACTCCATCTTGCAGATCGTCGTCTTCTCCCTGTTCGTGGGCGTGGCGCTGACCGCCATCGGCGACAGGGGCAAGCCGATCATCACCGTCATCGAAGCGATGGTCGAACTGATGCTGCAAGTGACCGGCTATGTCATGCGCATGGCCCCCTTCGCCGTGTTCGGCGCGCTGGCGTCGGCGATCACGACCGAAGGGCTGGGCGTGCTCAAGACCTTCGGCGAGCTTGTCGGCGAATTCTACCTGTCGCTGTTCGCGCTCTGGATAATCCTGTGCTGCGCGGGCGCGCTGTTCCTGGGGCGGCGCATGGGCAAGCTGCTCAAATATGTGCGCGAACCGCTGCTGATCGCCTTCTCCACCGCCTCGTCGGAAGCGGCTTACCCCAAGATGCTGGAGCAGCTCGACCGCTTCGGCGTCCCCCGCCGCATCTACAGCTTCGTGCTGCCGCTGGGCTACAGCTTCAACCTGGACGGGTCGATGATGTATTCGACCTTCGCCACCATCTTCATCGCCCAGGCCTATGGCATCGACCTGCCGATCGCGACGCAGATCACCATCCTGCTGGTGCTGATGGTGACCAGCAAGGGCATCGCCGCCGTTCCCCGCGCCTCCCTGGTGGTGGTGGCGGCGACGCTGGGCCAGTTCGACCTGCCGGTAGAGGGCATAGCCTTCATCCTGGCGGTCGATCACTTCATGGACATGGGCCGCACCGCCACCAACGTGCTGGGCAACGCCATCGCCACATCCGTCATCACCAAATGGGAAGGCATGCTGGAGGTCGAGGAACCCGACTATGTCCCCCATCCCAAAGCCCCGGCCCACACACCCGCCCATGGCCGCGCCGGGCTGGAACTGGCATCCGACATGGTGGAGG
>NZ_ATHO01000167.1 GCF_000445065.1 Sphingobium quisquiliarum P25
CCGCTCCCCCGCCGCTGCCCGCTTCGCCGCAGGGCCAGCCCGCTGGCGCGACGCCCAAGGTGACGGAAAAGTCCGGGGATACCGGCGCGGGCGAACCCGCCAACAGCAAGGGCGCGGAAAAGTCGCCTGCCGCTCCGGTGAAGCCCGAAGAACATACTGACGAAGGCAAAGGCGCCGCCAAGCCCGAGGACAAGTCCTGATGTCCACTTATCTCGACGAACTGGAGCGCAAGACCAGCCCGGAAGATCCGACGCTGGGCGATACCGAGATCCAGAATTACACGATCAACTTCGGCCCGCAGCATCCAGCGGCGCACGGCGTGCTGCGCCTGGTCATGGAGCTGGACGGCGAGATCGTGGAACGGTGCGATCCCCATGTCGGCCTGCTGCATCGCGGCACCGAAAAGCTGATCGAATACAAGACCTACCTTCAGGCGCTGCCCTATTTCGACCGGCTGGATTATTGCTCGCCGCTCAGCATGGAGCATAGCTATGTGCTGGCGATCGAAAAGCTGCTGAACCTGGAAGTGCCGCTGCGCGCGCAGTATCTGCGCGTGTTCTTCGCGGAACTGACCCGCATCAGCAATCACATGCTGAACCTCGGCTCGCATGTGATGGACGTGGGCGCGATGACGCCCAACCTGTGGCTGTTCGAAATCCGTGAAGACTGCATGAACTTCTATGAGCGCGCATCGGGCGCGCGCATGCATGCGGCCTGGTTCCGCCCCGGCGGCGTGCATCAGGACGTGCCGCTCAAGCTGTTGACCGACATTGCCGACTGGCTGGACACGCGCCTGCCCCGCCTGTTCGAGGATGCGATCAGCCTGGTGGCCGACAACCGCATCTTCAAGCAGCGCAACGTCGATATCGGCGTTGTGTCGAAGGAAGACGCGCTCAAATGGGGCTTTTCCGGCCCGATGATCCGCGGGTCCGGCATTCCGTGGGACATCCGCAAGTCGCAGCCCTATGACGTTTATGACCGCATGGAATTCGACGTTCCGGTGGGCACCAATTTCGACTGCTATGACCGTTTCATGGTCCGCGTCGAGGAAGTGCGCCAGTCGGCCCGCATCATGAAGCAGTGCCTGCAACAGATGCCGGAAGGACCCATCGCCAGCTTCGACCGCAAGGTGGTGCCGCCCAAGCGCGGCGAAATGAAGCGGTCGATGGAAGCGCTGATCCATCATTTCAAGCTTTATACCGAAGGTTTCCACGTTCCGGCGGGCGAGGTCTATGTGGCGACGGAAAGCCCCAAGGGCGAATTCGGCGTCTATCTGGTCGCGGACGGCAGCAACAAGCCCTATCGCTGCAAGATCCGCCCGACGGCCTTCTCGCACTTGCAGGCAATGGATTTCATGATGAAGGGCCACATGCTGGCCGACACCACCGCTGTCCTGGGCGCCATGGACATCGTGTTCGGAGAATGTGACCGCTAATGGCTGACGCAGTTCATATCCCTGACGAAGCGGAAACGCGCGCCCGCTGGGGCAATTTCGCCTGGACGGCGGACAATGCCGAGCAGGCCAGGAAGGTGATTGCCCGCTATCCCGCAGGCCGCCAGCAATCGGCGGTCATGCCGCTGCTCGACCTTGCCCAGCGTCAGGTGGGGGAAGAGACGCAGACCCAGGGCTGGCTGCCGGTGCCGGTGATGGAATATATCGCCGACCAGCTAGAGATGCCGTACATGCGCGTCTACGAGGTCGCGACCTTCTACACCATGTATAATCTCGCGCCGGTCGGCCGCTATCATGTGCAGGTCTGCGGCACGACGCCCTGCATGCTGCGTGGATCGGATGATGTGTTTTCGGCCTGCAAGAACAAGGGGCTGGTGAAGGGCGGGACGACACCCGACGGCCTGTTCACGCTGACCGAGGTCGAATGCCTGGGCGCCTGCGCCAACGCGCCCATGGTCCAGATCAACGACGACAATTATGAAGACCTGACCTATGACAGCATGAGCGCGATCCTCGACGATCTCGCCGCTGGCAAGCAGCCCAGGATCGGGCCGCAGATCGATCGCCAGACCAGCTGCCCTGAAGGCGGCCCGACCACGCTCAGGGAGATGGTCAGCGAAAATCACGATTACCGGGGGGAGTGGTAATGAACCGCATGCCTTCCAAACAAACTCCGTTCGGATGTGGAGTGACTTTTGATGTCTGACGTCATCGCACCCCTTGCCGACAAGGACCGCATCTTCACAAACGTCTATGGCTTCCAGGACTGGGGCATCGACGCGGCGATGAAGCGCGGCGATTGGGATAATACCAAGGCGCTGCTGGACATCGGCCAGGACGAGATCATCGAGCGCATGAAGGCCAGCGGTCTGCGCGGCCGTGGCGGCGCAGGCTTCCCGACCGGCATGAAGTGGAGCTTCATGCCCAAGGAAAGCAAGGATGGCCGTCCGAGCTTCCTCGTCATCAATGCGGACGAATCCGAACCCGGTTCGTGCAAGGACCGCGAGATCATCCGTCATGATCCGCACAAGCTGATCGAGGGCGCGCTGGTCGCCGGTTTCGCGATGCGGGCGCGGGCCGCCTATATCTATATTCGCGGCGAATTCATCTATGAGGCGAAAGTCCTCTTCGCCGCTGTCGAGCAGGCCTATGAAAAGGGTTTCCTGGGCAAGAACGCATGCGGCTCCGGTTATGATTTCGACGTCTTCGTCCATCGCGGCGCGGGCGCCTATATCTGCGGCGAGGAAACCGCGCAGATCGAAAGCCTGGAGGGCAAGAAGGGCCAGCCGCGCCTTAAACCGCCCTTCCCGGCGGGCGCGGGCCTCTATGGCTGCCCGACGACGGTCAACAATGTGGAATCGATCGCGGTTTCGCCGACCATCCTGCGGCGCGGGCCCGAATGGTTCTCCAGCTTCGGGCGGGAGAATAACAAGGGCACGAAGCTGTTCCAGATCAGCGGCCATGTGAACAAGCCCTGCGTCGTCGAAGAATCCATGGGCATCAGCTTCAAGGAACTGATCGACCGGCATTGCGGCGGCATTCGCGGCGGCTGGGACAATTTGCTGGCGGTGATCCCCGGCGGTTCCTCGGTTCCTCTGGTTCCGGCGGCGCAGATCATGGACGCGCCGATGGACTTTGATGGCCTGAAAGCGCTTGGCTCCGGCCTCGGCACGGCGGCGGTCATCGTCATGGACAAGTCGACCGACATCGTCCGGGCGATTTCGCGGCTGTCCTACTTCTACAAGCATGAGAGCTGCGGCCAGTGCACGCCCTGCCGCGAAGGCACCGGCTGGATGTGGCGGGTGATGGAGCGTCTGCGCACCGGCGAGGCCGACATCGGCGAAATCGACATGCTGCATGAGGTCACCAAGCAGGTCGAAGGCCACACCATCTGCGCGCTCGGCGACGCGGCGGCCTGGCCGATCCAGGGCCTGATCCGCCACTTCCGCCCGGAGATCGAGCGGCGGATCAACGAGAATAAGGGTAGCGCCCCCGTCATGGAGGCAGCGGAGTAACCATGCCCAAGGTCAAAGTAGACGGCGTAGAACTCGAAGTCCCGGCGGGCGCGACGGTCCTCCAGGCTTGCGAGCTGGCGGGGAAGGAAATTCCGCGCTTCTGCTATCATGAGCGGCTGAGCATCGCGGGCAATTGCCGCATGTGCCTGGTCGAGGTGAAGCCTGGGCCGCCCAAGCCGCAGGCGTCGTGCGCGCTGCCCGCTTCGGATGGTCAGGAGATCCGCACCGACAGCGAAATGGTCAAGAAGGCGCGGGAAGGGGTGATGGAGTTCCTCCTCATCAACCATCCGCTCGACTGCCCGATCTGCGACCAGGGCGGCGAATGCGACTTGCAGGACCAGTCGGTCGCCTATGGCCGTGGCGGCAGCCGCTTCGAGGAGAATAAGCGCGCCGTTACCGAGAAATATATGGGGCCGATCGTCAAGACGATCATGACCCGCTGCATCCAGTGCACCCGCTGCGTGCGCTTTGCCGAGGAAGTCGCGGGCGTGCCGGAAATCGGCGCCATCTATCGCGGCGAGAATATGCAGATCACCACCTATCTCGAACATGCCGCCAAGAGCGAGCTGTCGGGCAATGTGGTCGATTTGTGCCCGGTGGGCGCGCTGACGTCCAAGCCCTATGCGTTCGAGGCGCGTCCATGGGAGCTGCGCAAGACCCCGGCGATCGACGTGATGGACGCGGTCGGCACCAACATCCGTCTCGACAGCCGTGGCCGTCAGGTGCTGCGCGCCGTGCCGCGCATCAACGATGACGTGAACGAGGAGTGGGCGAGCGACAAGACCCGGCACAATGTCGATGGCCTGGTGCGCAAGCGGCTCGACAAGCCCTATGTGCGCAAGGACGGCAAGCTGGTCGCGGCGACATGGAATGAGGCTTTCGCCGCGATCGCCGCTGTGAAGCATGGCGGCTCGGTCGCGGCGCTGGCTGGCGATCTGCTCGATTGCGAGACGATGTTCGCGGCCAAGCTGCTGGTCCAGAAGCTGGGCGGCACGATGCTGGAAGGGCGTCAGACCGGCCTTGCCTATGATGTTTCGAGCCTGTCGGCGGTGAACTTCAACACGACGCTGAACGGCATTGAAACGGCGGACGCGATCCTGCTGGTCGGCACCAACCTGCGCTGGGAAGCGCCGCTGGTGAACACGCGCATCCGCAAGGCGATCAAGAAGGGCGCGACGATTTTCGCGATCGGCCCGCAGGTCGATCTGACCTACAAGGTCGAGTGGCTGGGCAATGATGCGTCGCTCCTTGGCAAGCTGCCCGAGGCGGTGGTCGAGGCCTTTGGCAAGGCGGCGCGTCCCGCGGTGATCGTTGGCGGCGGCGTTCTGGCCAAGGACGGCGCGCATGGCGATACGCTGGCGCTGGTCGAGACGCTGGGCCTCATCAGAGAGGGCTGGAACGGTTACAATGTCCTGCATTTCGCGGCGGCGCGCATGGGCGGGCTGATGCTGGGCTATGCGGCGGACGGCGGGATCAAGGCGGTCGCGGCGGCCAAGCCGAAGCTGCTCTTTTCGCTGGGAGCCGACGAGGTCGATTATTCGGCATTCGAAAGCAGCTTCAAGGTCTATATCGGCCACCATGGCGACAAGGGCGCGCATGCCGCGGACGTGATCCTGCCGGGTGCGAGCTATGCCGAAAAGGCGGGCACTTACGTCAATCTGGAAGGCCGGGTGCAGCGCGGCGAAAAGGCCGTGTTCGCGCCGGGCGATGCGCGCGAGGACTGGTCGATCCTGCGCGCGCTGTCCGAAGTGCTGGGCGCGACCCTGCCGTTCGACAGCTTCGAGCAGCTTCGCGCCGAAATGGCGAAGGCCGTTCCGGCGCTGGGCATCGAGGGGCTGGCCGATTATGGCTGGTCCATGCCCAAACTGCCTACCGGCGCGAGCGGCGAGTTCAGTTCGCCGATCAAGGATTTCTATCTGACTAACGCCATCTGCCGCGCTAGCCCGACGATGCAGCAATGTTCGGCCGAGCTGATCCACGGCGAGAGCTTCGCGGAGGCTGCGGAGTGATGCGACAGGCACATGCATCCGTTCGGTTCGAGCGCGTCGAGAACCGCTGCGCTGACCTTGCGAAACAAGCTTCTCGACCTCGCTCGAAGCGAACGGGGGAAGGACATAAGGCCCGATGACCGCTTTCTTCCAAAATCTCGGCATGCCCTTTAATGGTGCGTGGCTGCTTTCCACCGTCATAGGCATCCTGCTGATCGCCTTGCCGCTGATGCTGGCCGTGGCGATGATCATCTATGCCGACCGCAAGATCTGGGCGGCGATGGCGCTGCGCCGCGGCCCTAACGTCGTCGGCCCCTTCGGTCTGCTCCAGTCTTTCGCGGACGGGGCCAAGGCGTTCTTGCAGGAAACCATCATTCCTTCGGCCGCCAACCGGGTGCTGTTCCTCGCGGCTCCGATCATCACCTTCACGGTCGCGTTGATCGCCTGGGCGGTGATCCCGTTCCAGGCGGGCGTGGTGCTGGCCAACATCAATGTCGGCCTGCTCTACATCCTCGCGATCAGTTCGCTGGGTGTGTACGGCATCGTGCTGGCGGGCTGGGCGTCCAACTCCAAATATCCCTTCTATTCGGCGATCCGCGCCAGCGCGCAGATGATCAGCTATGAAGTTTCGATCGGCTTCATCCTGGTTTGCGTGGTGCTGTGGGCCGGAAGCTTTAACCTGACGGCGATCGTGGAAAGCCAGAGGGGTTATTATGGCTTCATCAACGGTCACGCGTTTAACCCGCTGCTCTTTCCTATGGCGATCATGTTCCTAATCTCTGCCATGGCGGAAACGGCGCGCGCCCCGTTCGACCTGACCGAAGCGGAATCGGAACTGGTCGCGGGCTATCAGACCGAATATTCGTCCATGGCCTTTGCGCTCTACTGGCTCGGCGAATATGCGAACGTGCTGCTGATGTGCGCGCTTAATGCGGTGCTGTTCTGGGGCGGTTATCTGCCCCCGATCGACTGGGCGCCGCTTTATTATGTGCCGGGCATCATCTGGCTGTTTGCGAAGATCCTGTTCTTCTTCTTCGTCTTCTCATGGGTGAAGGCGACGGTGCCCCGCTACCGCTATGACCAGTTGATGCGGCTGGGCTGGAAGGTGTTCCTGCCGGTCTCCCTCTTCTTCGTCTTCCTGGTTTCGGGCTTCCTGATGTTTACGCGATACGGAGGCGTTCAATGAGCCTCGGCTATTATGTCAAATCCTTCACCCTCTGGGAGTTCGTGAAGGCGCATGCCCTGACCTTGAAATATTTCTTCAAGCCCAAGGCGACGATCAACTATCCCTATGAGAAGAACCCGATTTCGCCGCGGTTCCGGGGGGAGCATGCGCTGCGCCGCTATCCCAATGGGGAAGAGCGCTGCATCGCGTGCAAGCTGTGCGAGGCGATCTGCCCGGCGCAGGCGATCACCATCGAGGCGCAGCCGCGCGAGGATGGCAGCCGCCGCACGACGCGCTACGACATCGACATGACCAAGTGCATCTATTGCGGCTTCTGCCAGGAAGCCTGCCCGGTCGATGCCATCGTCGAAGGGCCGAACTTCGAATTTTCGACCGAAACCCGCGAGGAGCTTATCTACGACAAGGCCAAGCTTCTTGAAAATGGCGACAAATGGGAACGCGCCCTGGCCGCGAACCTTGCCGCCGATGCGCCCTACCGCTAATGGGCGCGCACTTGCCATTGCACTCGGCTCCGTTCGTTTCGAGCGCCGTCGAGAAACTGGAACCTGGCGCGGCGTTTCTTGGCCGCGCTCGAAACGAACGGCGGTTAATCCAAGGCCGCATGAAGGGGCTGGTACTCTGACATGATTCACGTCTTCGCCTTTTACCTGTTCGCCACATTGGTGGTGTGCAGCGGCGCGCTGACGATCCTGTCGCGCAACCCCGTTCATTCGGTGCTGTGGCTGATCCTGGCCTTCTTCAATGCGGCTGGCCTGATGGTGCTGCTGGGCGCCGAATTCATCGCCATGCTGCTCGTCATCGTCTATGTGGGCGCGGTCGCCGTGCTGTTCCTGTTCGTCGTCATGATGCTGGACATCGATTTTGCCGAGCTGCGCGCCGGATTCGTCGATTATCTGCCCTTCGGCATGTTGATCGCGCTGGTGCTGCTGGCCGAGATCGTGCTGGGCATCGGCATCTGGAGCGCAGGCCCTATCGAACTGGCGCAGCGCGCGGCTCCGGTGAACCCGGAAATGTCGAACATCCAGGCGATCGGGACACTTCTTTACACGCGCTATATCTTCCTGTTCGAAGCGGCCGGCATCGTGCTGCTGGTCGCGATGATCGGCGCCATCGTGCTGACCCATCGTGCACGCGGCGGCGTGCGCGGACAGGTCATTGCGAAGCAGAACCGCCGCCGTCCGCAGGATGCCGTGCGTAACGTCAATCAGCCCGTGGGGCAGGGGGTGGAGCTGTGATCGGCCTTCAGCACTATTTGGTGGTCAGTGCGATCCTGTTCGTGATGGGGGTGCTGGGCATCTTCATCAATCGCAAGAATGTCATCATCATCCTGATGGCCATCGAACTGATCCTGCTGAGCGTGAACATCAACTTCGTCGCCTTCAGCGCCTTCCTGGGCGATCTGGTGGGGCAGGTGTTCAGCATGTTCGTGCTGACCGTTGCGGCGGGTGAGGCGGCCATCGGCCTTGCAATCCTCGTCATCTATTTCCGTGGTCGCGGCACCATCGCCGTTGACGATGTCAACCGGATGAAGGGCTAAAGCTCGATGATCCAGCTTATCGTCCTTCTCCCGCTCATCGCGGCTGTCATCGCCGGTCTCGGCAACAAGGCGCTGGGCAAGCTGCCCGCGAAGATCATCACCACCGGCGCGCTGTTCGTCAGCTGCGCGCTGAGCTGGCCGATCTTCATCAGCTTCCTGACCGGACATGCGGAACCCTATGTCGCGCCCGCCTTCACCTGGATTCAGTCGGGCAGCTTCGATGCGCAGTGGGCGCTTCGTGTCGATGCGATGACGGCGGTCATGCTGGTGGTCATCACCAGCGTATCGAGCCTCGTCCATCTCTATAGCTGGGGCTATATGGAGGAGGAGCCGGACCAGCCGCGCTTCTTCGCCTATCTGTCGCTTTTCACATTCGCGATGCTGATGCTGGTGACGGCGAACAATCTGTTGCAGATGTTCTTCGGCTGGGAAGGCGTGGGCCTTGCCTCCTACCTGCTGATCGGCTTCTGGTTCCGCAAGCCTTCCGCCAACGCGGCCGCGATCAAGGCGTTCGTTGTCAACCGCGTCGGCGACCTTGGATTCATGCTGGGCATTTTCGGCACCTATCTGGTGTTCGACACCATCTCGATCCCGGAAATCCTGGCCGCCGCGCCGTCGATGGCCGGTTCGACCATCGGATTCCTTGGCCATCGTTTCGACACGATGACCGTGCTCTGCCTGCTGCTGTTCATCGGCGCGATGGGCAAGTCGGCACAGCTTGGTCTGCACACATGGTTGCCGGACGCGATGGAGGGCCCGACGCCCGTGTCGGCGCTGATCCATGCCGCCACCATGGTGACGGCGGGCGTGTTCATGGTGTGCCGCCTGTCCCCGATGTTCGAAACCTCGCCGACGGCGCTGGGCTTCGTGACCTTCATCGGCGCGGCCACCTGCCTGTTCGCGGCGACGGTGGGCACGGTGCAGAACGACATCAAGCGGGTCATCGCCTATTCGACCTGTTCACAGCTGGGCTATATGTTCTTCGCGGCGGGCGTCGGCGCTTATGGCGCGGCGATGTTCCACCTCTTCACCCACGCCTTCTTCAAGGCGCTGCTGTTCCTGGGCGCGGGTTCGGTCATCCATGCGATGCACCATGAGCAGGACATGCGTTACTATGGCGGTTTGAGGAAGGAGATTCCGGTCACCTTCTGGACGATGACGCTGGGCACGCTGGCGATCACCGGCGTCGGCATTCCGCTGCTGGGCTATGGTTTCGCGGGCTTCTATTCGAAGGACGCCATTCTGGAGTCGGCCTTTGCGGCTGGCGGATATGGCACCGGCGCATTCCTGGTCGGCGTGTTCGCGGCGCTGCTCACCAGCTTCTACAGCTGGCGGCTGGTGTTCCTGACCTTCTTCGGCAAACCGCGCTGGGCCGCGTCGGAGCATATTCAGCATGCGATCCACGACGCGCATGGCCATGGGCATGACGATCATGCCACCCATGGCCATGGCGCGGAGGATGACAATGCGCCCGCGCAGGAGAATGCGGGTCATGATCCGCACGGTGCTGAGAGGGACGCGCATGCTCTGCCCGCCGGAACGGGCGGCTACCATCCGTACGAAAGCCCCTGGGTCATGCTGTTGCCGCTGGTGGTGCTGAGCCTGGGCGCGGTGTTCGCGGGCTTCATCTTCCATGACCAGTTCATCGGGGCCGAAGGCGGCGTCGAGTTCTGGAAGGGAGCTCTCGCGTTCGACAGCCATTTGATGCATGCAGCGCATGAAGTGCCGGTATGGGTGAAGTTCTCGCCCTTCGCGGTGATGCTGACGGGTTTCGTCATCGCGTGGCTAAGCTACATCAAGAACACCGACTGGCCGCGGCGTTTCGTCGCCCACTTCGGCATCCTTTATCAGTTCCTGCTCAACAAATGGTATTTCGACGAGCTGTACAACTTCCTGTTCGTCAAGCCTGCCTTCGCCATCGGCCGCTTCTTCTGGAAGTTCGGTGACGTGGGCTTCATCGACCGCTTCGGGCCTAATGGCCTCGCTGCTCTGGTCGTGCAGGGCAATAAAGTCACCCGCCGGCTGCAATCCGGCTACCTCTACACATACGCGCTGGTGATGCTGATCGGCCTCGCCGCGGCCGCAACCTGGGCGATGACACGATAATGGACGGCTTCCCCATCCTTTCCCTGATGATGGCAGTGCCGATGGCGGGGGCCATCGCCTGTCTTTATGCGGGCGCCAACCAGGCGCGCTGGATCGCGTTGCTGGCGACGCTGGTCGATCTGGCGCTCGGTATCCTGCTCTGGGCGAATTTCGACCAGTCGGGCAGCGGGGCGCAGTGGCAGTTCCAGGAATATGCGCCGATCTTCGGCCGGTTTGCGTGGGCGCTGGGCATCGACGGTATTGCGCTGGTGCTGATCATGCTGACCGTGTTCCTGATGCCGATCTGCATCGGGGCGAGCTGGGAAGCGATCCAAAAGCGCGTTGGCGAATATATGGCCGCATTCCTGTTCATGGAGGTGCTGATGATCGGCGTCTTCACGGCGCAGGATCTCTACCTCTTCTATGTGATGTTCGAGGCTGGCCTGATCCCGATGTACCTCATCATCGGCATCTGGGGCGGGGCGGATCGCATCTACGCTTCCTACAAATTCTTCCTCTACACGCTCCTCGGATCGGTGCTGATGCTGATCGCGATGATGTGGATGGTGCATGAAGCTGGCACCACCGACATCCCGACGCTGATGACCTATAATTTCGATCCGCAGGTCCAGGTCTGGCTGTTCCTGGCCTTCTTCGCGAGCTTTGCGGTGAAGATGCCGATGTGGCCGGTCCACACCTGGCTGCCCGACGCGCACGTTCAGGCGCCCACCGCCGGTTCGGTCATCCTGGCGGGCGTGCTGTTGAAGATGGGCGGTTACGGCTTCATCCGTTTCTCGCTGCCTATGTTCCCGGAAGCTTCGGCGCAGCTTGCCTGGCTGATCTGGGGACTGTCGATGGTCGCGGTCGTCTATACCAGCCTCGTCGCGCTGGTGCAGACGGACATGAAGAAGCTGATCGCTTATTCCTCGGTCGCGCATATGGCGATCGTGACGGTCGGCCTGTTCGCCTTCAACCAGGCGGGCATCGAGGGCGCGATGATGGTGATGCTGGGCCACGGCCTTGTGTCGGGCGCGCTGTTCCTGTGCGTCGGCGTCATCTATGACCGCCTGCATACGCGTGAGATTTCGCGCTATGGCGGCCTCAGCATCAACATGCCCAAATATGCGGTGCTGTTCCTGCTGTTCACCATGGCTTCGATCGGTCTGCCGGGCACGAGCAACTTCGTCGGCGAATTTCTGGCGCTGATGGGCATTTACCAGGTGTCGACCTGGGTGGCGCTGGTCTGCACCACGGGCATCATCTTGGGCGCGGCCTATATGCTCTACCTCTACCGCCGCATCGCCTATGGCGAGCAGAAGAATGCCGACGCCGCGGCCATGCCCGACCTGTCGGCGCGCGAAATCTGGCTGCTGGCGCCGATCGCCGCCGCCGTGTTGTGGATGGGTATCTATCCCGAAAGCTTCCTAGCGCCGATGCGGTCAGACATTCGCGCGCTGGAAGCTCGTATTGCCTCTGCCGCTCCGGCGGGGGATTCCAAGATCAAGATGGGGCCTGCTATTCCCACGGCGCAGGCTCATCATGAAGAAGAAGCAGCGCATGGGGAGGCGCACTGATGATTGAATCCGCTTCCCTTCTGGCGGTCCTGCCGGAACTGATCCTGACTGCTGGCGGTCTCGTGCTGCTGATGATCGCCGCCTTTAGCGGTGACGCGGCCGCGCGCGTCGTAAACTGGCTGTCGGTCCTGACCCTGCTGGTTGCGGGCCTCGCCCTGTCGACCTCCGTGGCCAATGGGCCCGTTGCTTTTAACGGGCTGGTCCGCGCCGATGCTTTCTCGGTCTTTGCCAAGGCGCTGATTTATGCCGCTGCTGGCGCGGCGATCCTGCTCGCGCCGCGCTATTTCCTTGCTGGAAGCGCGCTGCGGCCTGAATATCCGGTCCTCATCCTGTTCAGCAGCGTAGGCATGGGCATGATGGTGTCGGCGGGCGACATGCTGACGCTCTATGTCGGCCTGGAGATGCAGAGCCTTGCCGCCTATGTGCTGGCGAGCTTCATGCGGCAGGATGAACGTTCGTCCGAAGCGGGCCTGAAATATTTCGTGCTGGGTTCGCTGGCGAGCGGCATCCTGCTTTACGGCATCGCGCTGCTGTACGGCTTTACCGGCAGTACGAGCTTTGAGGGCATCGCCGTGGCAATGGGCGATGGCGTGGGCAGGGGCGAGCTGTTCGGCATGGTGTTCCTGCTGGCGGGCCTGGCCTTCAAGATGAGCGCTGTGCCGTTCCATATGTGGACGCCGGACGTCTATGAGGGCGCGCCGACGCCGGTAACGACTTTCTTCGGCAGCGCGCCCAAGGTCGCCGCCATGGCGCTGACCGTGCGCGTCGCGATCGAGGCGCTGGGTCCGGCCGGGCTGGACTGGCAGCAGATCGTGATCTTCGTGGCGCTCGCCTCCATCATCTTCGGCGCGGTCGCGGCCATCGGGCAGACCAACATCAAGCGCCTGATGGCCTATTCGTCGATCAACAATGTGGGCTTCGCGCTGATCGGTCTGGCCGCAGCGACGCCCGCGGGCGTGGCGGCGACGATGAGCTATATGGCGATCTATGTCGTGATGACCATTGGCGGCTTTGCCTGCATCCTGCAAATGCGCGATGCACAAGGCCGTCCGGTCGAGAGCATTGCCAGCCTGGCCGGACTGTCGCAGTCACGCAAGGGGCTGGCGGCGGCGCTCGCCATCTTCATGTTCTCCATGGCGGGCATTCCGCCCCTCTTCGGCTTCTGGGCGAAGTTCCTGGTGTTCGATGCCGCCGTCGCGGCGGGCCTGACGGCGCTGGCGGTGTTCGGCATTGCCGCTTCGGTGATCGGCGCCTTCTATTATCTCAAGATCATCAAGACGATGTATTTCGATGAGCCTGCCGACGCCTATGAGTCACGGGGCGGTCCAGTCGAGAATGTCATCCTGACGGCCTGCGCCGTGGTGATCGTGGTCGGCTACCTTCTCAATCCGGCGCTTGATCATGCCAGCGCGGTGGCTGCGGCGTCGTTGTTCTGACCGGCATCCGCTTCGTCGAGGAGACCGGCTCCACCAACGCCGACATGCTGGCGCTGGCGGAGCAGGGCGCTGCCGAAGGCACATGGCTGCGGGCGGCGCGCCAGACCGGGGGCCGGGGGCGGATGGGCCGTTCCTGGGAAAGCCCGGAAGGCAACCTTCATTGTTCGACCCTCGTCCGGCTGCACGCTGGCGACCCGCTGGCGCACACCCTGGCTCTGGTCGCGGCCAACGCGGTCCATGCGCTGATCGCACCGCTGTGCAAGGGGCAGGCGCAGATCAAATGGCCGAACGACCTGCTGGTGGATGGCGCGAAAATCGCGGGCATATTGCTTGAGCGGGCGGGCGACGCGATCGTCGTCGGGATGGGCGTCAATGTGGCCGGACATCCGGCGGGGCTCGACCGGCCTGTGACGAGCCTGACGGCACAAGGCGCGCCGGAGACTGACGCGGGCCTGCTGCTTGAGCGGCTGGCCCATCTGTTCGCTCATTGGCTGGCGATCTGGCGGGCGCAGGGGCTGGAGCCGGTATTGACGCACTGGCTGCTTAACGCCCATCCGGCCGGAACGCCGATGCGTGTCGTGCAACCCGACGGTCAGGTGATCGAGGGAGCGTTCGATACGCTGGACCGGCAGGGAATGCTGATCCTCCGCTTGGCGAATGGCGACACGCGTGCCATTCATGCGGGCGACATATTTCTCATCTGAATTCGAGGACCGGCCATGCTTCTCGCGATCGACGCGGGCAACACCAATGTGGTTTTCGCGCTGTTGGACGGGCGCGAAATCCGCGCGCGCTGGCGCATTGCGACCGACCCGCGCCGGACGGCGGACGAATATGCCGTGTGGCTGAACCAGCTGCTGATGCTGGAAGGCTATAAGATCAATGATGTCGATGCGGTTATCATTGCAACGGTCGTTCCCAGGGCGCTGCATAATTTGCAGGTGCTGGCCGAGAAATATTTCAGGGTGCCAGCGCTGATCGCGGGGCAGGCTCCGGTGGAATGGGGCATTGAACTGGACGTTGCGGAGCCTGCTTCGGTCGGGGCTGACCGGGTTGTAAACGCCATCGCTGCCCACCACCTTTATGCAGGCGACCTGATCGTCATCGATTTCGGGACGGCGACGACCTTCGACGTGGTTGATTATCAGGGGAGCTACAAGGGCGGCATCATCGCCCCTGGCATCAACCTGTCCCTTGATGCATTGGTTGCTGCGGCGGCGAAGCTGCCCAAGATCGCCATCGCTCCGCCGGAGAACCGATCGGTTATTGGACGCACGACGGAAGCCCAGATGCATATCGGCGTATTCTGGGGCTATGTGGCGATGATGGAAGGGCTGGTGGCGCGGATGCGCGCCGAAATCGGCCGCCCTGCCAAGGTGATTTCGACGGGCGGCCTTGCCGTCCTTTTTGACGAGAATAGCGATATTTTCGATGCGATCGTGCCGGACCTGACGATCATGGGGCTGGCGCTGCTGCACGAACGGAGTTTGAAAGACTGATGACACCTGGAAATGAGCTGCTGTTCCTGGCCCTGGGCGGGTCGGGGGAGATCGGCATGAATGTCAATCTCTATGGCTGCCAGGGTAAATGGGTGATGGTCGACCTGGGCCTGACCTTCGCCGATCCCGCCTATCCGGGCGTCGAACTGGTTCTGCCCGACCTGACCTTCATCGAGGAACGGCGCGACGACCTGCTGGGCATCGTGCTGACCCATGGGCATGAGGACCATATCGGCGCCTTGCCCTATCTGGCGGCGGATCTGGGCGTGCCGCTCTATGCGACCCCGTTCACGGCTGGCCTGATCCGGTTGAAGCTGGAGGAAGAGGGGCTGACCAGCGAGGTCGAGCTAAACGTCATCGAGAATGAGGGGAGCTTCGCGCTCGGTCCGTTCGGCTTCCGCTATGTGCCGCTGGCGCATTCGATCCCGGAGGGCAATGCCGTGCTGATCGACACGCCCTATGGCAGGATATTCCACACGGGCGACTGGAAGCTGGATGAGAAGCCTCTGCTGGGCCAGCCGTCGACGCCGGAGGAATTGACCGCGATCGGTGATGAAGGCGTGCTGGCGCTGGTGTGCGACAGCACCAATGTCTTCAATCCCGAAGCGAGCGGATCGGAAGGTGACGTTCGCGAAGGGTTGATGCAGACGGTCGCGGGCGCGAAGGGCCGCGTGCTGGTCACGACCTTTGCATCCAATGCCGCGCGATTGCAGACGCTGGGCGAGGTGGCGGCCGCCACCGGGCGGCGGCTGTGCGTCGCGGGGCGTTCGCTCGACCGCATCATCTCGACCGCCAAGGCGGCGGGTTATCTCAAGGACTTTCCGCCGACCGTGGATTGGGACGATGTGATGGCCCTGCCGCATAATGAGGTGATGATCATCGCCACCGGCGGCCAGGGAGAGGCGCGGGCCGCGCTGTCGCGCATCGCGTTCGACAGCCATCCGATCAAGCTGGATGCTGGCGACACGGTCGTATTTTCCTCCAAGCAGATCCCCGGCAATGAAATCGCCATCGGCCGTATCCAGAATGCGCTCGCGGCCAAGGGTGTGCTGATGGTCACGGACCGCCAGGCCGAGGTGCATGTTTCCGGGCATCCGGGGCGGCCGGAGCTGGAGGCAATGTATCGCTGGGTTCGCCCGCAGATTCTGCTGCCAGTGCATGGCGAGCGGAGGCACATGGCCGAGCAGGCGCGGCTGGGCCTTGCCAGCGGCATCCCCCACGCGGTGGTCCAATCCAATGGCGACCTGCTGCGTCTGGCCCCCAACGGGCCGGAGATCATCGGGCATGAAGCGACCGGCAGACTGGTGCTGGACGGTGACGTGATCCTGCCCGCAGACGGCGCGACGATGAATGAGCGGCGCAAGGTGGCGCTGCATGGCCAGATCAGCGTCGCGGTGGCGCTCGACGGCAAGGGAAGGGTCCTTGGGACGCCGGCGCTACGGACGCAGGGCGTGCCGGTGGAAGAAGACAAGGCGGCATTTCTTGATGAAGCAGCGGAGGAGGCCGCCGCGGCGGTCGCCAAGGGCTCGCTGGACGAGGAAGCCCTGCGCGAGCGGGTCAGGCTGGCGGTGCGGAGGACGGCGACGCGCTGGACCGGCAAGAAGCCCGTGGTCGACGTGCTGCTTATTCGAGCCTAAGACAGCATCATGAACTGGTATGCCATCTTCGCAATCTATGTGTTGTTCTGGGTGATCAGCGCTTTCATCGTGCTGCCCTTCGGACTGAGGACGCCCGACGAAACGGGCGAGGTGATACTGAAAGGACAGGCGGACAGCGCGCCCAGCAATTTCCGTCCCGGCATTGTCGCCATTCGGGCGACGATCCTGTCGGCGGTGTTGTTCGGGATCTACTACGCCAACTATGTTCAGGGCTGGGTGACGCTGGATCAGTTCGTCCGGTTGTCGTGACCGGGCCAGCATAGCGCAATGCGGATCAGGCCGCTCGCAGGAGCGGCGCTGCCGAGGTGATCACCCGGAAGGACGATCGCAGGAACAGCAGCGCCATGGCGGAACCGATCGCTATGTCAGGCCAAGGCGATTGCAGCAGGACGACCGCAGCCGCCGCAATGAGCACGGCGCTGTTCGAAATGCATCGTTGCGCGAACATTCGAACGTGCTTGCCATGTTCATATCTTCGCTGCGGAAGCGCCAGAGCAAACGCAGGCGATAGAGATTGGCAACCAAAGCGAGCGCGCCAAAGGCGAGCATCAGCAAAGACGAGGGCGGCATGCCGGACTGGATCTTGACGATCACGCTGATGACGATTCCAACGCCCAGCAGCAGGATAAACAGCCCTTGAACAAGGCCGCGCCCGCCTTCCACCGTTCCGTCCTGCCAAGCGCGTAGAGGCTGATGGCATAGACTAGCGCATCGCGAGCATGCCGGTGGCGTCGGCCATCAGGGCGGTTGAACCGGCAACGATGCCCGCCCCGAATTCGACGAAGAACATGATGGCGTTGATCGCCAGCACGATGATTAGCACCTTGCGCTGATCCGCCTGCCGCGCGAGGCGCTCGATCTCCGAAGCCTTTGATGAGCAGCAACTGTCCGCCAGCGCAGGAATATGGACCGGCGGGCCCCACGTCGCAACGAGCGCTCACGGTGTTGCAAGCGGGCGGGGGAGGGCTATCGCACCTCTCCCCATGCAGCGCTTCCCTCTTATTGACGCAGCCGCTCGATGGCCTGCGCGAGGGCGACGTAGAGCTTGCCCATATCAGACGACAGGATGGCGACGCCCAGCGCATTGCCATCACGCGCCGACAGGATGATCCGCAGCATCGATTCGAAATCATGGATGTAGCGGTTCACATGATCCTGAAATTCCAGGTCATTGTCATAGTGCAGCGCGATTTCGCGGGACTCTCCGGCGTCGAGCAGCTTCACCGCGCGTCTGGTGAAAACCCCGCGATCGCCCTTCAGATAGGATGACCAGGCCGAGTCCGTCACATCGTTGGACAGGATCTTGGTGACGTCGATGGCGGTGCTGTTGAGTGATTCGATCAGCAAGGCGGCACGGCGGGCGAAATGGTCGCGGTCACGCTCCTCGGCTGCGCGTTCTGCTTCCTCGATCTTCGACTGGACGCTGGCGCTGGTGTCGGCAATCGTCAGCAGCTGGCGCGTAAGGCGGTCGGATGCCTGATGTGCGGCCTTCACTGCTTCTTCGGCGACTCGCGCGACCATTTCGATCTGCGCGGTAACCTTGTCATCAATGGCGCGCTGCAAGGCTTGCTCGCTTGCGTCGGCCAGGGACTGGGCGGCGTCGGGAATGGCCCGGCCGAGCGCCTGGCGCGCGCGCTCCGCTGCCTGATCGGCAGTGTCCTTGACGCGCAGAAGGGCCGTGACGAGAAGTGGCCCGGCCCCTTCGGTGATGCGCGTCGCGTCCTGATGCGCGTTGTCGAGGGCCGTGCGAAGCTTCTCCACCAGTTCGCGATTGGCTTCGACGCCGCTCTGCGTGCTTTCCAGCCATTCGGTGAGGCGACGGCCCTGCCCTCGCAGCAATTCTTCCGCTTCCTGCGTGCGCCCGACCAACGCCTCGGAAATGGCCTCCAGCCGTTCCAGTTCGGGCGCGGCGCTTTCCAGCAGGGTCCGGCTGGTTTCGATCCGCGCGTCGAAGCGTTGCAGCGCCGCCGGGAAGGTCTCGTCCAATTCGCGGACACTCGAATCGAGCGCCACCAGCAGGGTTTCGGCGGAACTGATCAGCTTTTCGGCGGTGACACCGCCCGCCGCCAGCGAACTGTCGATCCTCTGCGTTTCCGCTGTCAGGCGGGTCAGCGCTTCCGTCAGCCGCTCATTGCGCGACAAGGCGGCGTCTTCCAGCGCGGCGAAACGCGCCTGGGCGCTGTCGACCGCTTCGCCCAGGGTGGCGTGCAGCCCCGCGACAAGCGTCCGCTGCCCATCAACCAGATCGTTGATCTGGTGAAGCCTGTTTTCGATCTCGCCCATATGGTCGGCAAGACCGGACACGGTTTCGTTGCTGATGCTGTCGATGCTGGCGCGCGAGCGGGTGACAAGGGCGTCGACCGCTTCGGCTTGCCGGGCGAGGCTGTCATCCGTGGCGGCCATGCCTTCTTTCGCCCGCGCCAGGGCGGCGTCCATCCGGTGACGGAACTCCGCCTCGATCGCTTCGGCATCCCTGGCAAGGGCGGCGGTAGCGTTCTGGCTGGTGGCGGAGATGCCCGCCTGCGCGGTTTCGACGAGGGATCGCAGCGCGCCTGCCTGGGCGGTGAGATCCTGATCCGCGCTGGCCATGATGCCGCGGGCATGGGCGAGGGAGGCTTCCAGCCGCTGCCGGACGTGAGCCTCCGCCGCTTCCAGCTGGTCCGTCAGGATCGCGGCGACGGACTGGGTCGTTGCAGACAGATTGTCCATGGTCCGCCCCATCAGGCTGTCGAGCATGGCGGATTTCTGTTCCAGATCCTGCCAGCCTTCCTCCATCGCCTTGCGCGCGCTCTGGGCCGTGGCGTCGATGCGGCCGGACGCGACATCGGCGAGGCCATTGACTTCCTCGCTGGCGGAACGGGTCGCTTCCCGCAGTTGGGTGAGCTGGGTGGACAGGCTCTTGGTAGCCGAAAGCGTTCGTGCCCGCGTATCGTCCGACAGTTCGCCAATGGCGTGCAGGCGCGCTTCGAGCGTGTCGATTCGCTCGGCAAGCGCGTGGCCATTGTCGCTGATCTGGGCGGCCATGCGGGTGGCGCGTTCCTCAAGGTCCGGCATGGACGCGATCAGGGCATCCATCCGCGCCACCAGCGCAGCGCCCGCCCGTTCGGCTGCTTCCGCCTTTTCCGTCGTGCTGTTCGCGCGGCTGGCGATCAGTTCGGCGGAGGCTTCCATATTGCTGCTGGCGGCCGCGCCATAGCTGTCGAGCAGTTCCGCCTGATCATGCATGTTCTGCCGCGCGCTCGCCAATTGGGCATTGATCCGCGCAAGCCGCAGTTCCAGCATTTCCGTTTCGGTGCGCAGCGCGCGCGCGCTGTTCAGGTAGCGGCGCGACTCGGCCCGGCTGTTGCGGGTCATCAGCAGATAGCAGAGGCCAAGCAGCACGATGGGGACCAGGATCGCCGCCACGATGCCCGGCCATGCGGCGGGACCGGCACGCCATTGTCCCGTGCTGATGGTCGCCCAGCCGGCAAAGCCAAGCCATGCCGCGCCAAGCGCCGCGAAGGCCATGGCCGTCCGCCGCGCCGCGCGCTCATCCTTGGCGATGGCTTCGCTTTCCGCCTCCAGATCCTGGAGGGCCTGCTTCGATTGCAGATCATCCTCCGCCTGCGACTCATTGGCGGTCGCTATGCTCTTGTTGCGCCAAAATTCGACGATTGTGCTGCCCCCGGTCATGCACCCATCCTAACAGCTTTTCAGCGCAACAAAATGCCCCGTTACCAAAACTTAACGCAAGCCCGATAGCGTTGACCCCATGTCCTATGATCCTGGCGCCCTGGATGCCGCACTTGCCGCAGCGGTCGGCGAAGATATCGCGCTGATCGCCGATCTGCGCGTGGCGTTCATGGAAAGCGCCGAGCGGCAGCTGGACCTGCTCCGCCGCGCCCGTTGCGACGCGAACTGGGAATTGGCGGCGTGGCGGCTCAAGGGGCTGGCGGCGAGCTTCGGCCTCACCAGCCTGATGGCGATCGCGGATGAGGCGGCCAGCAGCGCGCCAGGCGACCCGCGCGTCCTGCGGCAGATACGCATGACGCTGGACCGGCTTCGCAACGGCTGACGCGCGGCGCTTGCGCGGACGGCTTCTCCTTGCGAAAAGGCGGGCCTCACAAGCACGGGTCGGTTCCATCGCAGCATGACATTTGCGGCCATTCTCAGCGCCAGCCGGGCATCCGGCGATTCCAGCGGAGCACTGCGCGCGAGCCTGCATTTCGCCGGGCAGACGCTGGTGGAATATCAGGCACGGCAGGCGGCGCGGGCGGGGGCGGACAGGATCATGATCCTGGTCAGCGTGATAACGCCCGCCCTGTCGCAGGCCGTGGACCGGTTGAGCGCCGACGGCATTCCCGTTGCTCTGGTACGCGACATGGTGTCGATGGTGCGGGATGCCCCGCGCGACACGGACGTCCTGCTGGTCGCTGACGGCGTCGTCGTCGCGCAAAGCCATTTCGATGCCATGGCCGAGCGGGAGGGCAATGCCCTGCTGGTAACGGACGATAGCCGCGCCAGCGCGCCGTTCGAGCGCATCGATGCCGGGCAGCGCTGGGCAGGGCTGGCGCGGGTCAGCCCCGATCTGCTGTTCGGGACGCTGGACATGATCGGCGATTGGGACCTGTCGCTGACCCTGGTCCGCGCGGCGGTGCAGAGCGGAGCGCGGAGGGTAACCGTGCCGCAGGACGACCTGCTGACCGGGCGCGTGGCGCTCGTCGAAACGCAGGCGGAGGCGGACGTCGCCGCACAGACCGTCATGTCCTCCGGTTCCCGCGCCACATATGTGCGGGGATTGGCCGAACATTATCTGCTGGCACCGCTGGCGCGTCTGGCAAGCCCGGCGCTGATGCGAACGCAGGTTCCCACGATGCAGGTCCGAATAGCGGGAATGGCCCTTGGCGCAATCGCGCTGGTGCCGATTGAACTGCTGTGGCCCGCGACCGGCTTCTTCCTTCTGCTGCTGGCATTGCTGATCGCGGAGATTGCTGACCGGCTGGATGAACTGGCGTTGCGATTGCCGCCATCGGGATGGGCCGCATTCGTCGTTCCCTTCTTCGCCGTGGGTGGTATTTCGCTTGCCGGAGCAGGCGTGCTGGCGACATGCCTCGCTCTGCTGCTTGCGATCGTGCAGGTCGCCGACCGCTGGCGCAGGACCGGCGCGGCACGGCCATGGATGATCTTCACGCCCGCCAGCGCCCTGCTGCTTTTACTGCTGACCACATGGGTAGGTGCATTTTCGCTGGGCTATGAAGTGTCGATGCTGTGCGTGATCGCGTCCGTGGGCACCATCATCCTGCTGAAACGCGACTGAAAAATTTTCCTGCTTAGGGTTTAGTGCATTTTAAGGACGCGTGGCTATGCTGCCCGGCATGAGCGCCTTTTCGTTCCCTTCCGGTACGATGGTGGCTGACAGCTGGCCCATGGCGCGAGTCATGGCGGGCATGTCCGCTGTTCCCGTCGGCCATGCCATTGATCTGGCGTTTTTCTTTCCCGAAACGGAGAGGGACCGGCATGATGCCCTGATGGCGGAGACGCGGCGGCATCTGGGCGGGTGCCTGACCGGGATTGAAGCGGCGTTGCGAATCGCGTTGCGCGACCGGCCTGCCATAGCCGCTTTGGCGGGGCAGCAGCGGGCTATGCTGTGCTGGCCGATGGTATGCGCCCAGCCCACATTGTTGAGCCCGGCGCTGCTCGCCCATATGCAGATGCGAGCGGGCGTAACGCTGATGCTGCGGCAATTCGGTCAGCCGGATGGGGAGTTTGAAGAGGCGGAGGCCGACGCGTTGCTGGCCAATGACGATCCGGCGATTGGAGAGACGCTGGCGGCGCTGGCGGTGGCGGAAGGCCGGTGGCTGGCGATCGGCGCGGAGGATGAACCGATGCTGGCGGACTTGCCGGCCGAGCATTTCGCCGAGCTGCTGTGGACGGCTGCGGCCTGCATGACGGCGGTGGTGCAGCGGAGCGGGATGGACGGCGCCGAAACGGCTCTGCCCATGTTCGAACAGGCTGGCCGGGCGCTGCTGGCGGCGCATGACGAAGCCAGGGGGCCGATCGCGATCGCCGCGCGCCTCGTGCGTCAGTTGGGCGAGCGGGCCGACGCGCCGGATCTTCTGGGTGCGGCTTTGGGGCAGCGGCGCTTCCTGCTGTTCGCCGCCCTTGCCGCCCGGCGTTTGCGCATGGATTGCGCCCAGGTGGCCGACATCATGGTGCTGGGCCCGGTGAACGAACTGGCGGCGCTGTGCCGGTCCCTTGGCGGATCGGATGCGGACTACAGGCATCTGCTGCTTGCCTTGCGGCCGGTGCGCCCGTCCCTCACAGATGCGGCGATCATCGGGGAAGCGGATCGTTACCAGGCGCTGACCGAAGCACAGGCGGACGCGGCCGTCAGCACGATGCGCGCTCCGGTTGCGCTTCGGGCGAAGCTGGATCATCTGCGCCGGGTCGCTTTCTGATGCATATGTCCGCGCACCCGGCCGTCGTGCGTGCGATGGTGGCGGCCAACGGCCTGCTGCTGAGCGCGGACCCGCCGCTATTGCAATTGCAGCGGGAGGCGGGGGCGGATGTTGGTGCCGTGCTCGCCATTCCGCAACTCGCGGCAATCGTGCGGCTGGCCTTGCGGCTTGGCGTCACCGTGTCGCGGCCCGTCACTGCCGCTGCCGAACGCGGCGACATCGATATGTGGGTGCGCGCGAAGCCGGAGGCGGACGGCGTGCAGATCGCCGTCATCGAATGGAGCGAGCGCCCGGCAGCGATCATGCCGGTCGATAATGTGCGGCGAGAGGCGGATATCGCCGCCGTCGCTGAAGGGTGGACGTGGCAGATCGATACGCAGTTGCGATTTCAGATGGTGCTGGAAGGGGCGGGGCAGGAGAGCGTTCTTCCTGAGACTCAGCCCGCGCCGGGCAGCCGCTTCACCAGCTATTTCCAGCTTCAACCGGGGGAAGAAGGCGACCTTGCCATCCTGCGTGGTTTCGCGCAGCGGCGGGCGTTCCGCGATCAGATCGCCACGCTGGTGGCGGAACCGGACCGGCGGTTCAGCCTCTCGGGCTTTCCCATGTTCGACATTTCCGGGCAGCTGCTGGGATATAGGGGGAAGGCTTTCCCGGTGGATCGCGCCATCCTTTCGCCGGATGTGCCGCCCGCGCCCGGCGTCATCATCTATCCGGCGGAATTCGGGCGGAGGCTCGACCGGTCGCTGCGCCAGCCGCTTGGCCGGATCATCGCCAATGCCGATTCGATTAGTGCTCAGGTCGATGGGCCCTTGCGCCCGGATTATGCCGGTTATGCCAGCGACATTGCGGCGGCCGGACGGCACCTGATGGCGTTGATTGACGATCTTGCGGACCTGCAAGCGATCGACCGGCTGGATTTCACTGTCGCGACGGAGGATGTGGACCTGGCCGATATCGGCAGGAGAGCCTCCGGGCTGTTTGTCGTCAAGGCGCTTGACCGGCAGATCCGGCTGGTGCCTCCGGGTCCTGACCAGTCAGCGGTCGCCACGGGAGAATTCCGCCGCGCCTTGCAGATACTGATGAACCTGGTCGGCAACGCGGTCCGATACAGCCCCGATGGGTCGGAAGTGCGCATCGAAACGGGCGTGCAGGACGGGCGCGCATGGATCGCCGTGCTGGACCAGGGCGCCGGCGTGCCGCAGGACAGCCGCGAGCGCATCTTCAACAAGTTTGAGCGGCTGGGGCGCAGCGATCCAGGCGGCAGCGGCCTTGGCCTTTATATCTCGCGAAGGCTGGCGCGGGCGATGGGCGGCGATATCGAAGTCGATGAAGCGCCCGGCGGGGGAGCCCGCTTCACTCTCTTCCTTCCCATAAGTAGCTGAACGCAAAAACGGCGCCCGAAGGCGCCGTTTTCCGTTCCATCAGTCCTGCGCCGTTCACCGCTGGCTGACAGGCACATAATCCCGCTGCGCCGGGCCGGTGTAGAGCTGGCGCGGACGGCCGATCTTCTGCGCTGGGTCGGAGATCATTTCGTTCCACTGCGCAACCCAGCCGACGGTGCGGGCGAGAGCAAAGAGCACCGTGAACATCTCGGTCGGGAAGCCGATGGCCGACAGGATCACGCCCGAATAGAAGTCGACATTCGGGTAGAGCTTCTTTTCGATGAAGTAGGGATCGTTGAGGGCGATCTGCTCCAGCTCCTTGGCAACGTCGAAGACCGGATCGTTGACGCCCAGCTTTTCCAGCACGTCCTTCGCCGTCTTCTGCATGACCGTCGCGCGCGGGTCGTAATTTTTGTAGACGCGGTGGCCAAAGCCCATCAGGCGGAACGGATCGTCCTTGTTCTTCGCGCGGGCGATATATTCCGGGATACGATCGACGGTGCCGATCTCGCGCAGCATGTTGAGCGCGGCTTCATTCGCGCCGCCATGCGCCGGGCCCCACAGGCAGGCGATCCCCGCCGCGATGCAGGCGAAGGGGTTGGCGCCCGACGAACCGGCCAGCCGGACGGTCGAGGTCGACGCATTCTGCTCATGATCGGCATGGAGGATGAAGATCTTGTCCATCGCGTCCACGATCACCGGATCGGGTTCATATTCCTCCGCCGGGACCGAGAAGGTCATGCGCAGGAAATTAGCGGTGTAGCTGAGGTCGTTGCGCGGATAGACAAAGGGCTGGCCCACCGAATATTTATATGCCATCGCCGCGATGGTCGGCATCTTGGCGATCAGGCGGTGGCTCGCGATCTTGCGCTGCTCCGGGTCATTGATGTCGGTCGAATCATGGTAGAAAGCCGACAGCGCGCCGACTACGCCGCACATGATCGCCATCGGGTGCGCATCCCGGCGGAAACCGCGGTAGAAGGTGGTCAGCTGCTCATGCACCATGGTGTGGCGCGTGATGGTGCGGGTGAAGTCTTCCAGCTCGGCCTTGGACGGCAGTTCGCCGTTCAGCAGCAGGTAGCTGACTTCCATGAAGCTAGACTGTTCGGCGAGCTGGTCGATCGGATAGCCGCGATGCAGCAGGATGCCGGCGTCACCGTCGATATAGGTCAACCCCGAATCGCAGCTCGCCGTCGATGTAAAGCCCGGATCATAGGTGAACATGCCCGTATTGGCGTACAGCTTGCGAACGTCGATGACCTTGGGCCCGACCGTGCCACTCAAGATGCCATATTCCTTGGCATCGCCTCCAACGGTCAAGGTGGCATTGTTTTCCGACATCATGTTCTCCTCAATTGCCACGGCTGGCCGATGCGTGCCCGGCATCGTTCAGCCGTTTCAAGCTCTCCACTTTTCCCAGCAGGAAAAGGACATCAAAAATGCCCGGCGAAACCGTGCGACCGGTCAGCGCCGCACGCAGAGGCTGGGCGACCTTGCCCAGTCCCAAGCCGGCTTCCTCTGCCACGCGGCGTGTCGCCTCTTCTATCGCTTCGACCGTCCAGGTCTGGACGGAGCCAAGAGCGTCGGCTGTCTTGCCCAGCAGCTCGCGCGCCGATTCGTCTAGCAGAGCGAGAGCCTTGTCGTCAAAATCCAGCGGGCAATTTTTGAACAGGAACTCTGCTCCCTCGGCAATTTCGTTAAGCGTCTTTGCACGGGGCTTGAGGGACGGCATGGCCCGCGCCAGCAATTCAGCGGCATTTGCCGGCAATTGCGCGAGGCCCAGCCGTGCCGCGATGCGGGGCGCCGTCAGCGCCGCCAGACGCGTGTCATCCGCCTCACGCAGATAATGGGCGTTCAGATTTTCCAGCTTCTTGATATCGAAGCGCGAGGGCGAACGGCCGACGCCGGAAATGTCGAACAGTTCGATGGCGCGCTCACGGGAGATGATCTCCTCATCCCCATGGCCCCAGCCCAGCCGCAGCAGATAGTTGAGCACGGCTTCCGGCAGCATGCCCATTTCGTCGCGGTAAGCGTCCACGCCCAGCGCGCCATGCCGTTTCGACAGCTTCGCTCCGTCCGATCCATGGATCAGCGGGATATGGGCGTAGACCGGCTCTTCCCAACCCATCCCCTTGATGATGCCAAGCTGGCGGAAGGCGTTGTTGAGATGATCATCGCCCCGGATCACGTGGGTCACGCCCATGTCATGGTCATCGACCACGACAGCCAGCATGTAAGTGGGGGTGCCGTCGGAACGGAGCAGGATCATGTCGTCCAGTTCCGCATTCTGCACGACCACGCGGCCCTGGACCGCGTCCTCGATCACGGTTTCGCCTTCGCGCGAAGCTTTCAACCGAATGACATAGGGTGCTCCCGCGGGCGCTTCCGCAGGATCGCGGTCACGCCAGCGGCCATCATAGCGCATCGGCTGCCTGGCGGCGCGCTGCTGTTCGCGCAGTTCCGCCAGTTCCTCCGGCGTTGCGTAACAGCGATAGGCGTCGCCCTGCGCCAATAGCTGGTTTGCGACCTCCGCATGGCGGGCCGACCGTTCGAACTGGAATATAGCGGGTTCGTCGCCCGTCAGGCCAAGCCATTCCAGACCATCGAAAATCGCGGCCACGGCCTCTTCGGTCGAGCGGGCGCGATCCGTATCTTCGATGCGCAGCAGGAACTTGCCGCCATGATGACGGGCGAACAGCCAGTTGAAGAGGGCGGTGCGCGCGCCGCCGATATGCAGGAAGCCGGTGGGAGACGGCGCGAAACGGGTCACGACCTGCTTGTTCAAACCCGTTGCACTCACCGCGAAATTCCCTGACATGCGCCTTGCTCATTCATGAACGCGACGCCCCCTAGCATGGCTTTTGAGCCACGACAAACCTCCGTTGGCGGGAACATCCGGCAGGCGGGCGAGAGGCTTTTCGCCATCGTGGAGGGAGCGCTGGAGGAGGAGCGGGAGCAGCTTGCGCTATGGGTCCCGGTCGCCATGGGCATGGGCATCGTCGCCTGGTTTCTTTTGCCCAACAGGTTGGAATGGCTTGGTTTCTGCTGTTTTTCGCTGGCCATGGCGGCCGGTGGCATGCTGTTGCCAGCGGGTGGACGCGTGCGGCAGGCCATCGTGCTGGGCGGAATATTGGCATGCGTGGGATGCGTGCTGGTCTGGGGGAAAGCGATGGCCTGGGGCACGCCGCCGCTGCCGCGCGCCGCCTTCATGGAGGTGACTGGCGAGGTCCGAAGCGTCAGCGCGATTCCGGCTCAGCAGATGAGTCGTATGTTGGTCCGCCCCATCGATGCGCCCGCATTGCCGCGGCAGATCCGGGTGAACATAGCGCAAAAGGATGTGCCCGAAGGATTGGGGGAGGGGGCTATCGTTCGCTTTCGCGCGCGGCTGATGCCGCCTGCGCCGCCTAGCCTGCCGGGTGGATATGATTTTGCCCGGCGCGCCTATTTTCAGGGCATCGGCGCTACGGGACGGGCGCTGAAGCCGGTGAAAGTGCTCCGGCCTTCCACCAGTGCGCCGCCACTTCGCGCGCGCCTCTTCGCCCACATCACAGGACGTGTCGAGGGGCCGGGCGCTGGTATCGCTGCTGCGCTTGCGACCGGGGATCAGGGGGCGATCGCGGAGGAGGATGCCGAGGCGATGCGCAGGAGCGGGCTTGCGCATCTGCTGTCCATCAGTGGCCTGCATGTTACCGCGCTGATCGGGGCTGTGATCTTCCTGTTGATGCGCGTTATGGCGCTGAGCCGCCGCGCCGCGCTTGATTGGCCCCTGATGCTGATCGCGGCTGCGGGCGGCGCGCTGGCTGGTATCGGTTACACGCTTTTGACCGGGGCGGAAGTGCCTACGGTACGGTCGTGCGTGGCCGCCTTGCTGGTGCTGGGCGGGCTGGCGCTTGGGCGGGATGCCATCACGTTGCGGCTGGTCGCGGCGGGCGCTGTGGTGGTGCTGATATTCTGGCCGGAGGCTCTGGTGGGACCGAGCTTCCAGATGAGCTTCGCGGCTGTGATAGCGCTGGTCGCATTGAGCGAGCATCCCCGCTTCCGCGCCTTTGCCGCTGCACGTGACGAACATTGGCTGCGGCGGGTGGGGCGAAGCCTGGGCGCCATGCTGCTGACGGGCTTTGCCGTTGAGCTGGTGCTCGCGCCGATCGCGCTGTTGCATTTTCACAAGGCGGGGATGCTGGGCGCTTTCGCCAATCTGCTGGCGATCCCGCTGACGACTTTCGTGGTGATGCCGCTGGAGGCGATGGCGTTGCTGCTCGACATCGGGGGGCTGGGCGCTCCCTTCTGGTGGCTCACGGCACGATCGCTCGACCTGCTACTGGTCATTGCCCATGGCGTGTCGGCAAGTCCCTGGGCCGTGATGATGACGCCGACCCTGCCCACAGGGGTTTTCGCTGCGGCGATACTGGGTGGATTATGGTGCCTTTTGTGGCGTAGCTGGTGGCGTTGGGCAGGGCTCATTCCCATAGCGGCTGGAGTGGCGGTCATGTCCATGGCATCGCCGCCCGACATATTGGTCACCAGCGATGGCCGCCATGTCGCGGTACGCGCGTCGACAGGAGGCATGGCATTGTTGCGGGCGGGTGCAGGAGACTATGTCCGCGACATGATGGCGGAAAGCGCTGGCTTCGACGGCGAGATGAGCGCACTGGCGGACTTGCCCGAAGCGCGCTGCTCCGATGATCTCTGCGCGGTTCGGCTGGATGTGAACGGCCGCGCATGGCGATTGCTGCTGACGCGCAGTGATATGCTGATCGATAAGGCTGCGCTGCAAGATGACTGCGCCAGCGCGGACATTGTTGTTTCCGACCGCCGCCTGCCGCCCTGGTGCCGCCCGCGCTGGCTGAAAGCGGACCGGCGCTTGCTCTGGCGGACAGGCGGGCTGGCTATCGACCTGAACCAGGGCAGGATAAGCGGGACGAAAATAGCGAGTGATGCCCATCCATGGATCGTCCCTGCGGTCAGGAACCGGAAGGCCCGTTCCGGCAATCAGTTGTAGCGCCGCAGCAGCCCTGCCAGCTTGCCCTGGATACGCACCTGCCGCGGATCATAGACCTGAGGCTTATAGGCTGCGTTGGCGGGATCGAGCCGAACCCTTGACCCGTCGCGATGGAAATATTTGAGCGTCGCCTCGCTCTCATCGATCAGCGCTACGACGATCTGCCCCTCGCGCGCGACTTCGGTGCGCTGGATCAGGGCATAGTCGCCATCCAATATGCCTGCTTCCACCATGGAGTCACCGGAAACCTCCAGCGCATAATGGTCGCCAGCGCCCAGCAGGGCAGCGGGCACGGAAAGCATATTCTGCCCTTCAAGCGCTTCGATCGGCACGCCTGCCGCGATCCGGCCGTGGAGCGGGATGTCGATGACGTCATTGGCGGCAATCGGCGCTTTGGCGGTCAGTTGCGGCTTGGCAGGCGCTGCCTTGGGCGCTCGGTGCATCGCCTCGGGAAGTTTCAGCACCTCAAGCGCGCGGGCGCGGTTCGGCAGGCGGCGGATGAAGCCCCGTTCCTCAAGCGCGTTGATCAGCCTGTGGATGCCGGATTTCGATCGCAGATCGAGCGCTTCCTTCATCTCCTCGAAAGAGGGGGATACCCCCCCTTCCTCCAGCCGGTTTTGAATGAAGCTCAGCAATTCCTGTTGCTTCGGCGTCAGCATGCCTGCTTGTCCTCCATGGAACGGATGGAGAACGCATAGGAAACGGAAAGTGGCAAGTCAAGCGGTTAACCGCTCACCGTAACAAACGGAACGGAGCGGTGCGCCAGCCGTTTCATGGCAGCCTTTTTACAAGGCGTGAATAGGAGAGTGAGATGGCGAACCAGAACAATCAGGGCGGTGATCAGCGCCGCCAGCAAGGCGGCGACCGTTCGAGCCAGGGCGGCCGTCAGCAGCAGCAAGAGAACCGCCAGGGCCAGATGGGCCAGGAGCGTGGCAAGGACAAGGGCGGCCAGGGCAAGCAACAGCGCTGAGCCTATAGCTGGCCTATGAAGAAGGGGTCGCATATGCGGCCCCTTTTTTTCACGTGAGCGGCAGGATGGTCACGGTCTCCCCGGCGTCCGCCGCAGGTGAGCGCGCGGGCCGGACGATCAGGCAGTCGGCCTGTGCGAGGGCGCAGGTGGCGGCGCTGTCCTGCGACGTCACGGAAACCACGCCATTGCCGCTGCGACAGGCGCGCAGATAATCGTCGCGCTCTCCCGTGGCGGGGAGTGGCGCGGCGAGGGTTGCCGTCGATGCGGGTGGGAAGGGGGCAGCGGCGCCCGCCATATGCCTGACCAGTGGCAGCAGGAATAGATAAGCCGTGACGAAGGCCGAAACGGGATTGCCCGGCAGTCCCAGGAACACGGCGTCGCCCAAATGGCCCGCCATCAGCGGCTTGCCGGGACGCATGCGGATTTTCCAGAAGTCGAGGCTTCCGCCAGCCTTGGCGAAGGCGGGGCGGACGAGGTCGTGATCGCCGACCGATGCGCCGCCGGTGGAGACGATGATGTCGGCCTTGGCGGCTTGCTCCAGCGCTCCGGTCATCGCGTCGAGATTGTCGGGGACGATGCCGAGGTCGGTGACGTCGCAAGCAAGCCCGCCCAGCATGGCGGCGAGCATGGGAGCGTTGGACGAAGGCAGGCTGCCCGGCGGGACCGGCGCGCCGGGCGGGACCAGTTCATTGCCGGTCGACAGCAGTGCGATGCGGGGCCTGCCGCCGACGGAGAGCGCGCCATGGCCGCCCAGCACCGCGAGCGCGATCTGAGCGGCCCCTAAACCAGCGCCAGCGCCCAGCAGGCGCTGCCCGGCCTGAAAGTCGGAAGCGGCCGGGCGCACATTGCGGCCCTTGGCAAGGGGCGCGCATGCCGGGTTGAGCGCGCCATGTTCAACTGCCGCATCCTCCTGTATGAGGACGGTGTCTGCACCTTCGGGAAGCGGAGCGCCGGTGAAGATGCGGCAGCATTCGCCTGGCGCGAGGGGAGCGGGAACAGCGCCGCCTGCCGTGCTTTCGCCCGCGATCCACCAGGGGCCGGGCCATTCGGCGGCGCGGATGGCGTAGCCGTCCATGGCCGAAAGGTCAGCCCAGGGCTGGCTGCGCAGCGCTAAGACATCTTCGGCGAGCCAGCGGCCCGCGCACTGGGCGATCGGCAGGCGTTCGGCGGGAAGCTGCCGGGCCAGCGTGAGCAGGCGGGCCTGAGCCTCCGCGACCGGCAGCAGGGTCATGGCGCGCGCCAGTCGCCGGACTTGCCGCCGGTCTTGGCGAGCAGCCGGACGCCATCTATGACCATCGCCTTGTCGATCGCCTTGGCCATGTCGTAAATGGTCAGCAAGGCGGTGGAGGCCGCCGTGAGCGCTTCCATTTCCACCCCGGTCTGGCCTGCCGTCCTTGCGGTCGCCTTCACGATGACGCCCTGCGCCTCCAGTTGGAAGTCGATGACAACGGATGTCAGGGGGATCGGATGGCAGAGCGGAATGAGGTCCGCGGTGCGCTTGGCTGCCATGATCCCGGCCACGCGGGCGACGGCCAGGACGTCGCCCTTCTTGACGAGGCCCTGGGCGATGGCTGACGCGGCATCTTCCTTCATGGTGATGCGGCCGGTGGCGACTGCTTCGCGCGCGGTGACGGGCTTCGCCGAAACATCGACCATCCGGGCCGATCCGTCTTCGTCCAGATGGGTAAGGCCGTTCATGCGCCGGTGAGCAGCGCGCGGGTCGCCGCCTCGACATCGGCCTGCCGCATCAGCGATTCGCCGACCAGGAAGCAGCGCACGCCGTGGTCCGCCATCGCAGCCAGATCGGCATGGCTGCCAAGTCCGCTTTCCGCGACGAAAGTGCAGCCTTCGGGCGCGTGGCCGACCAGTTCATAGGTGCGGGCGAAATCGACGCTGAAATCGCGCAGGTCGCGATTGTTGACGCCGATGAGGCGGGAGCGCAGCTTCATGGCGCGTTCCAGTTCCCGCGCGTCATGCACCTCCACCAGCGCGTCCATGCCGAGGCCGAGCGCGGCATCCTCTATTTCCGCCATCTGCCCGTCATCCAGCGCGGCGGCGATGATGAGGATGGCGTCCGCGCCCAGCGCCCTGCTTTCCAGCACCTGCCACGGGTCCACCATGAAGTCCTTGCGCAGCACCGGCAGGGCGCAGGCGGCGCGGGCGGCGATCAGATAATCGTCATGCCCCTGAAAATAAGGCGCGTCGGTAAGGACGGAGAGGCAGGCGGCGCCACCGGCGGCGTAGGCGCGGGCATGGGCGGGGGGATCGAAATCGGCGCGGATGAGGCCCTTGGACGGGCTGGCCTTCTTCACCTCCGCGATGAGGCCGAAGCCGGTGCGCGAGGCGTCGTCCAGCGCTTTGCGGAAGCCGCGCGGCGGCGTCTGTCCGGCGGCGCGGTCTTGCAGGCTGGCGACGCTGGTTGCCGCCTTGCGCCGGGCGACCTCCTCCCGCTTCGTATCGCAGATCTCGATCAGCTTGTTCGTCATTGATAGGCTATCCAGCAATTGAGCAGGGCGTTGGCAAGCCCGCGGTCGATCGTTTCGGCGGCTTCCTCCACCCCTTCGCGGAAGCCTGGCACGGCGTCTGCCACGACAAGGGCGGCGGCGGCGTTCAGCAGCACGGCGTCGCGATAGGGCCCCGCTTCTCCTTGCAGCAGTTTCCGCAGCGCGGCGGCGTTATAGGCCGGGTCGCCGCCGCGGATCGCGTCCACGGGATGGGTGGACAGGCCAAGTTCGGCGGCGCTCAAGCGGTGCATCGCGACGAGGCTGTGGCCCTTCACCTCCGCCATGTCGTTGCCGCCCGCCAGCGAAAGCTCGTCCAGCCCTTCGTCGCCGGAGATGATCATGGCGCGGTCGACGCCCAGATCGGCCAGGGCTTCGGCATAGATGGGCACATAAGCGGGGCGGGCGATGCCGACGAGCTGGCGGCGGACCCTGGCGGGGTTGGCGAGCGGACCCATCAGGTTGAAGATGGTGCGTTCGCCGATCGCCTTGCGGATGGGACCGAGCCGTTTGAGCGCCGGGTGATAATTTTGCGCGAACAGGAAGCAGATGCCAAGGTCGGCCAAAGTGGCTTCGGCGGTCTGCGCCGCGCGGTCGAGATCAAGGCCGAGCGCTTCCAGAGTGTCGGCCGCGCCTGCCTTTGACGAGGCGGCGCGATTGCCATGCTTGGCGACCGGAACGCCAGCGGCGGCGACCACCAGGCTGACGGCGGTGGACACGTTCAGCGTATGATGCCCGTCGCCGCCGGTGCCGCACACGTCGATCGCCCCTTCGGGCGCGCTGATCGACAGCATGCGGGCGCGCATCGCGCGGGCGGCGGCGGCGATTTCCACCGCGCTTTCGCCGCGCCGCGCCATGGTGACGAGGAAGCTGGCGATGTCCGCTTCCGCAAGGTCGCCGTCGAACAGCAGGTCGAAGGCGCGGGCGGCCTCTTCGGCGCTCAGCGGCGCGGCGGGATCGGGCAGGCGGGTCATCGCTGGTGCCTTAATCATGCCGCCGCGCCGGAGTCGAGGGCGGGATGTCGAAACTGGTTCGCGCGCCCGTCACAGGGTGACATAGGTGACACGACAAGGGCACGGAAAACCGCCCATTTTCGCAAAATTTCCTACAGGATCAAAGAGCCGCGCCGAAAGCCCCTGACGATAGCGCGGCGGCGCGGCTGTAGGACAGCGAAAAATTCAGGCGGGGGCGTGTTCCCGCACGGGAAGCCCCGCGATGCGCAGGAAGTTGGCCAGCATGTCATGCCCATATTCCGTCGCGATGCTTTCGGGATGGAACTGGACCGAATGGATGGGCAGGCTTTCGTGGCGGAAGCCCATGACCGATCCATCCTCGCTGGTGGCGTTCACGCGCAGGCAGGCGGGAATATCCTCCACGATCAGCGAGTGATAGCGAGTCGCGGTGAAGGGGGAGGGCAGTCCTTCGAACAGGCCGGTGCCGTCATGGACGACCGGCGAGGTCTTTCCATGCATCAGCCCGCCGCGCACCACCTGGCCGCCGAAATGCTGGCCGATCGCCTGATGGCCCAGGCATACGCCGAGCAGGGGCGCGCCCGCGTCCGCGCAGGCGGCGACCAGATCCAGGCTGACCCCGGCCTCATTGGGCGTGCAGGGGCCGGGCGACAGCAGGAAGGCGCTGGCCCCGCTGGAAAGCGCCTGGCCTGCCGAGATGGCGTCGTTGCGCACCACTTCCACCTGCGCGCCCAATTCCATCAGATAGTGGACGAGGTTCCAGGTGAAGCTGTCGTAATTGTCGATGACGAGGATCATGGGGCCAAGGCTATAATGCGCCCCGCGCTCCGGGCCAATCGGAATCGGCGGGGCAGCTTTGAACCTGCCGCGCGCGCAGGCGTTCTCCACCCGAAACGATCAGTGAGGATGGCATGAAACGCTATGCATATGGCTGGATAACGGCCCTGTTCTTTCTTGTGTCGATCGCGGGACACTGGCTGTTCGGCTGGTGGGCCTATGTGGACGAGGCGCATTCCCATGGGCAGGCGCCCGAAGTCGCCGCCTATGCCGTGGAAATGGCGCGCGACACGTTCGAAAACTGGCAGTCGGAATTCTTGCAGCTGATCTGGCAGGTCGTTGGCCTGGCCTATTTCCTCTATGTCGGGTCCCCGGCGTCCAAGGAGAATGACGACCGGCTGGAAGCCAAGATCGACGAGCTGCTGAAGATGACCGGCGGCAAGCAGGCCGAGGGGCTGATCGACGAAATCGACCGGCGTTACCTGCGCGTGGGCGGCCATGCCAAGCCGCATGCCCATGATGTGGGGCATGAGTGAGCGGGAGGGCGCGTGCGAAATGAAGCGGCAACGTTCAAGGCGCGGGAACCGAGCGCCCCTTCAGCCGCTTCATGTCCATTGTTCATGAGGAGGACGGAAATGGCCAAGGCCGAATTTACGGATGCGATTGCGCTGCTGAAAGCCGACCACCGCAAGGTCGAGGACCTGTTCGAGCAGTTCGAGAAGGCGAAGAGTGCGAACCGCAAGCAGGACATCGCGCATCAGATCTGCACCGAATTGAAGATCCACACGATGATCGAGGAGGAGATTTTCTATCCGGCCTTCCGCGGCAAGATAGAGGACGACACGCTGGACGAAGCCTATGTCGAGCATGACGGGGCCAAGGTGCTGGTGAACGACATCGAGGCCGGATCGCCGGAGGACGATTTCTACGACGCCAAGGTCACGGTGCTGTCGGAAGAGATCAAGCATCACGTCAAGGAAGAGGAGCGGCAGTCGGACGGCATGTTCGCCCAGTGCCGCAAGACGGACGTCGACCTTGTCGAGCTGCGCGACCGGATGATGGCGCGCAAGCAGGAACTGATGGCGCAGGCCAAGGCAAGCGGGCTGCCCGTCGCCAAGCCCAGGGCCGTCCATCTGGTCGCGGCCTGAGCGCGGAGGTTGAAAAAGGCCGCGCATTATCCCATATGCGCTGGTGCCGGGTTCGCCCGGCTATGGTGATAAATCGTATCGTGCAATAGGCGCAGCGGACCCGGGGGCAGTACCCGGCGGCTCCACCACATGCCCCGCCTGGCGGGGTGTATGACGGGGCCGAACTAGGATCGACGTGTGTTGAAAAGCGATGCCTTCACCCGGCCTGAGTACGCCGTAAAAAGGTTCAAAACTCACAAGTGCCAACGATAACGAGGCTCTTGCTCTTGCTGCGTAATTGATGGCCTCACGGCCTGACATTACTCAAAGAGAACGCGGTTGAACCCACCGGGCAACAGAAGGGAATTCAGCGGCCGCCGGAGGGGCCGGGCAACAGAACCCTCCGGACCTTTCCCCAAAAGAGCATGATCGCGGCAAGCGGCCGGTGGCGCGCCGAACGGGTCCGCATGCGTCCGCGACTCGGAACGGGATTTCCGGATCAACTCAATTACACTTTTATGACAGTTTGAAGAAAAACTGATAAGTAATTGATATTGACCAAAAGAAAATGCTTTTCGCGTGTGCCTCACTCTCTTGCCCAGATGTCATCCAAGTGAAATAATCATGGCTATATTGGAAAGTTTTTTTCGGGAGAGGTGAGATGATCAAGCTGATGGCGGTCCTGGGCTTCGCGGCCGCATCCTTGGCGCCGGTCGCCGCATCGGCCGCAGCCGGCGAGGTGGTGGTCGTCGGCGTGCAGGACGGTGGCCTTGCCGCAGCATCGCTCATGTCCCGCAATTATGAAAGCGCGGCGAAGCGGCTCGCGGCTCCGCGCCCGGACGAAGCCAATGATCCGGCGCGGCTCATCAACCTGGGCAACGCCTATGCGGGGCTGGGCCGCATGCATGACGCGCAGGAGGCGTATCGTTCGGCGCGCTTCGCCCCGGACATGACGCTGTCGCTGGCCAATGGCGAGGAAGCGTCGTCGCGCGACATCGCCCGCCGCGCGCTGGGCAGGCTGGAAGCAAGCTACGCCATGCGCTGAGCATTTCCCGGCGGAAGTCTTTACAGGGGCGCTGTCCGGCGGACAGCGCCCTTTTTCGCGCGCGCCCATTTCATCGGAATGAAAGAAGAGTCTTCAAACTGTCATTTTCACGTCTTCATTCCGTCACGGAAGCAAAACGTGCCTGTCATCTGCCACGCCTAGCTGCGGCTCCTGAGGGCGACAGGGGGCGTTGTCCGATTCGAGTTCCCCTTGCGCTCCGCACTGCAACTGACCGGAAAAAGCCGGAAGCGGAGACGACATGGCCAAGATCAACCATATTCAAACCATCCTGATGGCGGGCGTCGCCTGCGCGGCGCTGAGCGCCTGCGGAGCCGACGACATTGCCTCGCCCGGCGAAGGCGCGATCGTCATTCCGGCGCCCACGCCGACCCCGACGCCCGGCACGCCTACGCCGACACCGACTCCGGGATCGGTGACCCCGGCGGCCGAATGCCCGAACATCTCCGGCCCCGCGAAGCTGACGGCGCGCGGTATCATTTCGGACAAGCGCGGGAATAGCTGGCTGAACTGCGGCCTGCCGCTGCGCTTTACCGAAACCACGACCCTGCCCAAGGCGGCGGGCGTTCTTTACTCGATGCCGGGTCGTGTCGATGTCGGCACCGACCAGGGCGCCGCGAGCACGAACAGCGTCGTCACCCTGAACATCGAACCGGGCGTCGTGCTTTTCGCATCGACGGGCAACACCTTCCTGGCGGTGAACCGCGGCAACAAGATCAACGCGGTCGGCACCCCGACCCAGCCGATCATCTTCACCAGCGAATCGAACGTTCTGGGCAATGTGGACGATCAGACCTCTGGCCAGTGGGGCGGCGTCGTCCTGCTCGGCCGTGCGAAGATAACCGACTGTCTCGCGCCCGCCGCAGCCCCAGGCACCGACGCTTGCCAGCGCGATACGGAAGGCGCGAGCGGCGCCCTCTACGGCGGCACGAACGATGCCGACAGTTCGGGCCGCATGAGCTATGTCCAGATCCGCTATTCGGGCTTCGTCCTCTCGGGCTCCAGCGAATTGCAGGGTCTCACCCCATCAGGCGTGGGCACCGGCACGCAGCTTGATCACATCCAGGTCCACAACAGCTCTGACGACGGCATCGAAATCTTCGGCGGCAGCGTCCACCCGCGTTATCTGGTGCTGACCGGCAATGAAGATGACAATCTGGATACCGATGTCGGCTATCGCGGCACCGTTCAGTATCTGCTGAGCGTCCAGCGCGCAAACAACGACATCGGCGACAGCTTCCTTGAAACCGACTCCAACGGTGGCACGGAATCGAACAATGGCGAAGACGTGCTGCCGCGCCAGTATCTGAAGGTCGCCAACTTCACCTACATCAACCGTTCGACCACGGGCTCCAACGGTTCCGCCATGCTGCTGCGCGGCGGTGCGGACCTGACGCTGGTCAACGGCCTGATCGTCAGCCCGAACCAGAGCTGCCTGCGCATCGACGGCACGCCTACCGTGCGCGACGCCGATACGGCGCTGGAGGATGTAGGCAAGCCGCGCTACATCTCCGTGGCGATGCAGTGCTCCAGCACGCCCTACAAGGGCAGCCGCGGCGTGACCGCCGCTGTCGTCCAGTCGATCTTCGAAGCCGGTCCGAACAGCACGATCAACTACACCCCGTCGCTGAGCAGCCTGTTCATCAACGGCGCGACGGAAACGGCCCTGACCGCGACCGATCCCAAGACGATCGACCCGGCCTTCACCACGACCAACTATGTGGGCGCGGTCAAGGACAGCACCGACACCTGGTATGCCGGTTGGACCTGCAACTCTGTCACGGCAAGCTTTGGCAGCGCCAGCGGCAACTGCACGGACATCCCGACCACCTGATCCTGACCTGACCTCAACAGGGGCGGGGGAGCGTTTACCGGCGCTTCTCCGCCCTCTTTGCGAAGAATTTCATCCCAAGGGGGACCCTTAGCATGTCGAAGCCGCTCAGCCTGGCGCGCCTGCTCCTGATTTCCACCGCGCTGTCCGCTCCGGCGGCGATGGCGCAGACCGCAACTGCTCCAGCCGACTCCGCCCCGACCTCCGGCGTGCCCAGCGCTTCCGAAGAGGCCGACGCGCAGAGCGGCAATGTAGACGTGTCGATCCCCGGCTCAGACATCGTCGTCACGGGCCGCCGCACCAGCAACGTGTCGCAGGCTGCGCCGCAGGTCGTGAACGTCCTGTCCGCCGCCGACATCAAGCGCACGGGCGAAGGCGACATCGCCGGATCGCTCCAGCGCGTGACGGGCCTTTCGGTCGTTTCGGGCGGCTATGTCTATGTGCGCGGCCTTGGCGACCGCTACTCGTCCGCATTGCTGAACGGGTCGCCCCTGCCCAGCCCCGAACCGCTCAAGCGCGTCGTTCCGCTCGACATCTTTCCGACCAGCGTGATCGCTTCGACGCTGGTGCAGAAAAGCTATTCGGCGAACTTCCCCGGCGAGTTCGGCGGCGGCGTCATCAACCTGACGACCAAGGCGATCCCGGTCGAAAGCTATCTGGAAATCGGCCTTGGCAGCTCCGCCAATACCGAGACTTCGGGGCAGCTTGGCTATACCCATTATGGCAGCAAGTCGGACTGGACCGGCTTTGACGACGGCACGCGCGACGTGCCCGGCCTGCTGGCGGGCGCGATCGGCAGCGGCACGCCTTTCTCCAACATGCCGCGCGCGGACCTGCGCGCCATCGCCATGCAGTTCCAGAACAGCAATACATCGGTGGTGCAGCGGACCAACAGCCTGCCGTTCAACTTTTCCGCATCGCTGAACGGCGGCACGGCGTTCGACGTGGGCAGCGATGGCCGCTTCGGCGTGCTGGCCACCGCGTCCTACAGCAACAAGTGGCGGACGCGCGAAAACCTGCAACAGGCGTCGCTTGATGTCGCCGCGGGCGCTGGCCGGAACTATAATCAGGTCAGCACCGAAAATGAGGTGACGGTGAACGGCCTGCTGGGCTTTGGCCTTGAACTTGGCGACCAGAAGATGCGCTGGACCAACCTGTACATTCGCGACACGCTGAAGCGCAGCGCGCTGGCGATCGGCCAGAATGACGGGCAGATCCAGGGCGCGGACTATCTCAACCAGCAGACCGGCTGGTATGAGCGGCAACTGATCGACACCCAGTTCGTCGGCGAGTTCAAGCTGGGCGAGGCGATGAGCCTGGACGTGCGCGGCGGCTATGCCAATTCGCAGCGGGAAGCGCCCTATGAGCGCGAGTTCGAATATGTCCGCACCAACCGTGACCTGGCGACCGATCCGGTGGGCGACCGCTTCGTCAATGCGCTCAACCGCCAGCGCGGCGACGCGTCCGTCACCTTCAGCGACCTGAACGAGGACCTGTGGTCGGCGGGCGTGGACCTGAGCTACAAATTCTCGCCTGACCTGACGGCGAGCGTCGGTTATGCGTTCAGCGATACGAAGCGCACCTCTTCGCGTTACGAGTTCCATTTCGACGCCACCAATCTGCCGGTGCCGGTGCAGCAGTTGCGCCCCGACTATCTGCTGTCGGACGCGTCGATCCAGTTGTTCGACATCAGCCTGCTGGAATTTTCCGGCAACTATCCGGTCTATGACGCGGCGCTGCGCACCCATGCGGGCTATGCGCAGGTGAAGGCATCGGTGATGCCGGGCCTGTCCTTCGACGCGGGCGTCCGGTATGAAAAGGGCCGCCAGTCGGTGACGGGCGTCGACGTCTACAATACGGGCGTGACGCCGTTCAACCAGATCCGCAAGGATTACTGGCTGCCCGCCCTGACGGTGACGGTGGAAGCGGCGAAGGGGTTGCAGTTCCGCCTGAGCGGATCGAAGACCATCGCGCGCCCGCAGTTCCGCGAACTGATCGCGCAGCCCTATCTGGATACGGAATCGAACCGCTTCTATCGCGGCAACCCCTATTTGCGGGACAGCGAGCTGTGGAACGCAGACCTGCGCGCCGAATGGTATATGGGGCGTGAGGAAAGGCTGACGGCCGCGGCCTTCTACAAGAAGATCAAGAACCCGATCGAAACCTTCACCACCATCACCGATACCTATGCGGTGACGACCAGCTTCGCCAACGCTCCAGAGGCGCAGCTATATGGCGTGGAGTTCGAGGCGCAGAAATATCTGCCGCTCGATCGCTGGTCGGATTCGCCCTTCTTCCAGAGCCGCCGGATCGTGCTGATCGGCAACTATACCTACACCCAGTCCGAACTGAAGGTGAGCGACGGCGACACGACCATCCCCTACAGCTATACGACGGGTCCTCTGCCTGCGGCGTCCGACTATTTCGTCGACGGCGCGCCGCTGACCGGCCAGTCGGACCATCTGGTGAACTTCCAGATCGGGCTGGAGGACATGGACAAGCTGTCGCAGCAGACGCTGCTGCTGACCTATGCCAGCCCGCGCGTCACCAGCCGCGGCCCCAACCTTCAGCCCGACATCAAGGAAAAGCCCGGCCTGACGCTGGATTTCGTCGCGCGGCAGGCGGTCCTGCTGCCCGGCGGCATCAACAGCGAGTTCAAGTTCGAGGCGCGGAACATCACCGGCCGCAAATATCAGGAGTTCCAGGAAGCGGGCGGGAACAAGGTGTTCTACAACCGCTACAAGATCGGAACGACGATCGCGGCGTCGATGACGGTCGCCTTCTGACCTGACATCCGGCGTGGCCAGGCGAACGGCCGGTCCGTCCAGCACGGACCGGCCGTTTCGTATTTTACGGATGTTCAGGCGCTGGCCCCGTCTATACTAGGAATGGCGGACAAAGCGGAGGCGAGGGCGTGAACGAGGAAGTCGAGCTGAAGCTGGAATTGCCCCGCGACGCCGTGGAGGCTTTCGAGCGATCGGCGCTGATCCCCGGCGAAGGGGACAGGGCGGAACTGAACGCCATCTATTTCGACACGCCCGGCAGCGCCTTGCGCGCCCTGGGCTACAGCCTGCGCATCCGCCGGTCGGGCGGCAAGCGCATCCAGACGGTGAAGGCCGATCATGGGGAAAGCGGCGGCGGCCTGTTCGCGCGGGGCGAATGGGAAATGCCGGTGAAGGACGACCAGCCGGTGATCGACACGCGCACGCCGTTGCCATCGGCCCTGGGCGATGCGGCGGACCTGATCGCGCCCGCCTTCCATGTCGATGTGGAGCGCCGGACATGGATGGTGGAGGAGCAGGGCGCGCGCGCCGAAATGGTGCTGGACAAGGGCGTGGTCCGCGCTGGCGATCGCGAAGCGCCGGTCTGCGAGATCGAACTGGAATTGAAGGAAGGGGAGGCGTCCGCCCTGTTCGCGCTGGCCCGCCGCATCGAAGCGGCCGCGCCGGTGCGGCTGGGGATAGAGGCGAAGTCGGAGCGCGGCTATCGCCTGCTGGGAGCCGCCCCCGCTTCGTTCAAGGCCGAGCCGGTGACATTGAAGCCCGGCAGCAGTCCGCAAGAGGCGTTCAGGACCATCGCCCGCGCCTGCCTGCGGCATTACCGGCTGAACGAGAATCTGCTGCTGGACCATTATGATCCGCAGGCGCTGCATCAGGCGCGGGTCGCGGTAAGGCGGCTGCGATCTGCGCTGACGCTGTTCAAGCCGATCCTGCCGGACCAGAATGCCGTCCGCTTTCAGGACGAGCTTCGCTGGCTGGCGCGGGAATTGGGCGAGGCGCGCGACCTGGACGTGCTGATCGACAGCATCGCGCCTGGCCCCTTGCACGACCGGATCGAAGCCGCGCGGCAGCAGGCGCATGCCGATATATTGAAAATGCTGGAGTCCCGCCGGGTGCGGGGCCTGATGATCGACTTTGCCGAATGGCTGACGCTGAATGCCGCGCCGTCAGGCGGCGGGGAATCGGCGAAGGCGTTCGCGGCGGAGCGGTTGCGGCATTTCTACCGCTGGGTGGTGAAGCATGGCCGCGACATGGCGGAACTGGACGACGAGCATCGCCATGCCGTGCGCAAGAAGGCGAAGAAGCTGCGCTACGCGTCGGAATTTTTCGCCAGCCTGTTCAGCGAAGGCAAGAAGGATCGCAAGCGGCATGCCGATTTCATCAAGGCGCTGGAGGCGTTGCAGGACAGGCTGGGCGCGTTGAACGACATGGCCAGCATGGCGGGGTTGCTGGCGAAGCATGGCGTGGAGGCCGGGGAGCAGGCGGTGGAGCCTGCGGGCAAGGACAAGAAGAAGCTGATCAAGGCGGCGGCGAAGGCGCATGACAAGCTGGCCGATGCGCGGCCTTTTTGGAGTTGAGCGCCGGGATTTAAGCTACTTCCGTTCGCCCTGAGCTTGTCGAAGCCTTTCTCATTTATTCAAGGAAGGTGTGCCGTTGGCTGAAGCCGTCCTGCGGCTCGACAAACTTACGGCGACTGAAATCTGAGGTGCTGCGAGTAGAGGTGTCATGGCCCTCAAGGGGCGCTTCGCATCCTCATGCCCAGGGGCGTTCGCGATACCATTTGGTGATGATGTGCTTGACGCCGCTGCGCACTTTCATGCCGTGGTGCATGCTGGCGTCGTTGCATCGCCCGGCATCGGTGCGGTTGTTCCAGGCGAGCAGCTTTCCGGTTTCGGGCTGCACCGTCTTGCCGATCCTGACGAAGCGGGTCGCGCCGCCTGCCGCGGGCTGGTTGAGATAGACCATCAGCGTCCAGGTGCGGTTGCCCGCCACCGAACAATAGCGGGGATAGTCGGCCCCGGCCGGATCGAAGAAATCGGTATGCGCCTTGAATTCCTGACCCACGCCGTAGCGCTGGCCCTGAATCGGTTCGCCATAGGCGGGGTCGATTCCGGCAAAGGCGGCGAGGCGGGCGTCGATCTGCGCCACGAAGGGATCGGCCATGTCGAGGTCGCAGGTCTCGCTGGTGCGGAAAGCATTATCGCCATTGGCGTCGGCGATGGTGGAGGGGCGGCGCCTGTCCTCTATCCGGCCGATCAGGGCGGCGCATTCGTCCGGCGACAGGAACTGGCGCTGAATGAATAATGTGAGATCGCGGCTGGGCACGCGCTGAACACGGGGATGCGCCGCGATCCAGGCGGGATCGGCGTCAGGCGCGACGGGCGTTTGATCGGACAACATGGAAAGCTTTTTCGCCGGGAGAACCTTGAAAGCGGCGTCACGCTATCGCCCGGCGCGGGAAAAGCAAGCATCGTCGCTTCCGCTTTGCCTGCTGTAATATTACAGTCACATAACTGTCATTCGACGGTCAAAACAGTTTTCTAGCAGGCGCGTGCAGCAAGGGGGACGAGCGGGTTCATGCGGGTGCCATTCGCCGACAATATTGGGGGTTGGGGCAGTCGCCTGAAACCCATCAACTGGCTGGCGGTGGCGGAAAAGCTGCTGCTCGCCATCCTCGTCCTGCAATGCGTCCGGCTGATCTGGGCGGTGTTGACGCCGGTGGGCAGCTTTGGCCCCTGGGCCGGGCGGCAGGCGGAGTTTCCGAGCGTTCAGGCGCGGCAGGCGCTGTTTTCCAGTTTCGATCCGTTCAATCGCGGCGTTCCGGCGCAGGCGGCGGGCGGAGGCGTCGTCACCTCGCTGGCGCTGACGGTCTATGGCATCCGCCTGAACGAAGGGTCGGGCCTTGGTTCCGCCATCGTCGCCGGGCCGGACGGCGTGCAGAACAGCTATGCGGTGGGCGATGAGATCATGCCCGGCGTGGTGCTGAAAGGCGTGGCGTTCGACCATATCACGATCGACCGGGGCGGGGCGGAGGAGCAGGTGTTCCTGGACCAGTCGCAGCCGCCGCCTGATGCGCCAGCGCCAGCCGGACCGGCCGGAGGCGGAGCCTCTCCTGCGGGGGTGGCGGGGATCGACAATCCCACGGCGGACGGCTTGAAGCGTGACATCGGCTTTACCCCCCGGCTGCAAAATGGCCGCGTGACAGGGCTGATCCTGTCCGCCAAAGGGCCGGCATTCCAGAATGCCGGATTCCAGCCCGGCGACGTCATCACCCAGGTCGATGGGCAGCCGGTGGGTTCGGCCAGCGATCTTCAGGCGCTGCAAGGCAAGATCATGCCGGGCGCGCGCGTTTCCCTCATGGTCGAACGGGGCGCTGGCCTCGCCACGATCAACCTGACCTTGCAAGGCCAATGACCAGAAAACTGCTTCTTTCCGCCGCCGCCGCCCTGGCGCTGGCTGCGCCGATCGCTTCGCCCGTCATGGCGCAGCAGACGCTGAACGTGCGCGACGCCGACATACGGGCCTTCATCCAGGACGCGGCGCGGGTGACGGGGCGCACCTTCATCATCGACAATCGCGTGCAGGGGAAGGTGTCGGTGGTGACGGACCGGCCGCTGTCACGATCGGAATATTTCGAGATTTTCCTGTCCACCCTGCGCGCCAACGGCCTGGTCGCCGTGCCAGCGCCGGGCGGGGCCTACCGCATCCAGCCCGCCGACGGCGCGGCGGGTCAGCCGAGCGCGGTCGGGCGAGCGAGCAACCGCAACCAGTTCGTGACCGAAGTCTTCCGCCTGCGCTCCATCGATGCGGCGAGCGCGCTGGAAACGCTGCGCCCGCTGGTGAGCAAGGACGGGTCGGTGACGGCCAACCGCGCGGGCAACAGCGTGGTGGTGGCGGACTATGCCGACAATATCGGCCGCATCCGGCAGGTGATCGCGCGGATCGACCGCGACACGGCGGCGACGCAGACGGTGCTGTTGCGCAACGCCGGTGCGCGGGAGATCGCGACATCGCTCCAGGCGCTGGTGCAGAGCGGCAGCGGTGAGGGCGCGGCGCGGGCGGCGACCATCGTGCCGATCGACAGCAGCAATGCGGTGGCGATCCGGGGCGACGCCGGAACCGTCGCGCGGCTGGCGCAGATGGCGCGCGACCTTGACCGGCAGGCGGCGAGCGGGACGGAGATCCGCGTCTACTGGCTGGAACATGCCGATGCGGAAAAGCTGCTGCCCGTGCTGCAACAACTGGTCGGGCAATCCACCAGCCAGCCGGTGACGGCATCGACGCCCGCAGAGGGCAGCGGAGCGCCGCCGCCTGCTGCCGCGCCTGCCGTGGCGGTTTCCGGCGGCGGATCGGGCGGCAACGGCATTTCGACGCGCGGCCCTGCGATCGTGACCCGCTATGAAGGCGCGAACGCCATCATCGTCGCGGCGAACAGCGACGTGCAGCGGATGCTGGGCGAAACGATCCGCCAGATCGACACGCGGCGCGAGCAGGTGCTGGTGGAGGCCATCATCGTCGAGATCAGCGACGCCGCCGCCAAGAAGCTGGGCGTGCAATTCCTGATCGGCAGCACCAAGACGGGCTTCGCCGCGACCAACTATTCCAATGCGCAGCCCAATCTGCTGACGCTGGCGGGGGCGGTCGGCGCCAATCAACTGGGTGAGCAGAAGACGGTCGTGGTGGCGCCGGATGGCACGCGCACGGAAACGACGACGCGGCAGAATGGCGACCTTGCCAACACCTTGCAGCAGGCGGCGGTCGACAGCCTGATGAACGCGACCGGCGGCTTTGGCGGCGTGGCGACGCGGCTGGGCAGCAATGGCATCTTCGGCGCGATCATCAATGCGGTGAAGTCGGATACGGACAGCAACATCCTGTCCACCCCGTCCGTCATGACGATGGACAATCAGAAGGCGTCGATCCTGGTCGGGCAGCAGGTGCCGATCACCACCGGCGAGGCGCTGAGCCAGAATTTCGACAATCAGTTCCGCACCGTCCAGCGGCAGGATGTCGGCATCAAGCTGGAGGTGAAGCCCCAGATCAACACGGGCGGCGCGATCAAGCTGTTCCTGCATCAGGAAGTGTCGAGCGTGGCTGGCCCCGTCAGCAACAACAACAGCGACCTCATCATCAACAAGCGCGAAATCGAGACGATGGTGACGGTGGACGATGGCGAGATATTGGCGCTGGGCGGCCTGCTGGACGACAATGAGCGCAAGACGATCGAGCGCATTCCGCTGCTGTCCGACATTCCGGGCATAGGCGAGCTGTTCAAGTCGCGCAGCAAGAGCCGGACCAAGACCAACCTGATGGTCTTCATCCGCCCGACGATCCTGCGGTCGAAGGAGGATGCGCAAAGGCTGACGCAGCAGCGCTATGGCTATGTCCGCGACATGCAACTGGCGCGCAATCCCGAAGCCGAGCCCAGCATCGATGAACTGGTGCGCGACTATATGGGCGCGACGCCGCCCGCGCCGATGCAGCCGGGCGACGCGGTGGTGCAGCCCGGCGCGGCCGCGCCGGGGCAGGTGATCGAACCCACGATGCGGCAGTCGAGCGGCGTTGTGCGGCCTGTCGAGGTTCCGGCGAGCGGGGGGAGGCGGTGATGCGATTGCTTCTTGCCGTTCGCCCGGAGCGAAGTCGAAGGGCTCTCCCGGCCAGGGAGAGGGGCTTTCGCTCCGCGCAGCACAGGGCTTCGGCTTCGCTCAGCCCGAACGGAGGCAGGCGTGAGTGAGCCGCTGACAGGAGATGTTCCGCCGCACGCCGCCCCCCGCGCGGTCGATATTCCCTATGTCTTCGCGCGCAAGCATGGGGTGGTCATGCTGCCTTCGGAGGGCGACCGGCTGACCATCGCCGTGCGCGAGGGGAGCGATCCGCGCGTGCTGCTGGAGGTGCGGCGGCATCTGGCGCGCAGCTTCGACGTGACGTTCGTCGATGCGCAGAAGTTCGACCGGCACCTGTCCGACCATTATGCGATGGAAGGGAGCGCCGCCGCCATGGCGGGGTCGCTGGACGTGGGCGCGGACGAGCTGGACATATTGGCCGCCGACATTCCCACCGCCGACGACCTGCTGGACAGCGCCGACGATGCGCCCGCCATCCGCCTGATCAACGGCATCATCGCCGAAGCGGCGCGGCAGGGCGTGTCGGACATCCACATCGAACCCTATGAGACGGGCCTGATCGTGCGGATGCGCGTCGACGGCGTGCTGCGCGAGACGCTGCGCATGCCGCCGCACGTCGCGCCGGTGGTGGTCAGCCGCATCAAGGTGATGGCGCGGCTGGACATTGCCGAGCGGCGCGTGCCGCAGGACGGGCGCATCGGCCTGACGCTGGGCGGCAAGCTGCTGGACGTGCGCGTATCCACCTTGCCGAGCCGGGCGGGCGAGCGCGTGGTGCTGCGCATTCTCGACAAGGAGAATGCGGGCATGAACCTGGACCTGCTGGGCATGGCGGGCGCGGCGGACCGGATTTTCCGCGAGGGGTTGCAGGAGCCCAACGGCATCATCCTGGTCACAGGGCCGACCGGATCGGGCAAGACGACGACGCTCTATGCGGGCCTGCGCACGCTGAATGACGGGTCGCGCAACATACTGACGGTCGAGGACCCGGTCGAATATGCGATCGAGGGGGTGGGCCAGACGCAGGTGAACGCCAAGGTCGGCCTGACCTTCGCGGCGGGGTTGCGCGCGATCCTGCGCCAGGACCCGGACGTGGTGATGGTCGGCGAAATCCGCGACCGGGAAACGGCGGAGATCGCCGTTCAGGCGTCGCTGACGGGCCATCTGGTGCTGTCCACCGTCCACACCAATGACGCGGTGGGCGCGATCACGCGGATGCGCGACATGCGGGTCGAACCCTTCCTGCTCGCTTCCACCCTGCGCGCGGTGATCGCGCAGCGGCTGGTGCGGCGGCTGTGCCAGAATTGCCGGGAGCCGGTGCAGGCGGACAAGTCGGCGAGCGCGCTGCTGGGCTTCGATCCGGGCACGATCATATACCGCGCGCGCGGATGCGACCAGTGCAACGGCACGGGTTACAAGGGCCGGATCGGCGTGTTCGAGGCGATCCGCGTGGACGACACGATCCGCCGCCTGATCAACGATGGCGGCGATGAATCGCTGATCGCCCGCCACGCCTTCCTGAATGCGCCCAACCTTGGGTCCGCAGCCCGCGCGCTGGTGCGCGACGGGCAGACCACGGCGGAGGAAGCCATCCGCGTATCACGGCGCGATGCGGCCGAGGTGGAAACCATCGGCGATGGCTGAATATGATTATATCGCGATCGATCCTGCGGGGAAGGAGCGCAAGGGTTCGGTCAAGGCCGGGACGATCGAGGATGCGCGCGCGCGGCTGGATGCGCGCAAGCTGTTCGTGGTGCAGCTGGAGGCAGGCGCGGCGGAGGTGGCGCGCAAGCGGGCCGGGCTGTCGCTGCGCGCGCCCCGGCTTTCGGCGAAGGAACTGACGCTATTCACCCGGCAGCTTGCCACGCTGATCCAGGTCAGCCCGCTGGAGGAGGCGCTGCGCACGATCGGGCGGCAGAGCGAGCAGGCGCATGTGCAGGCGATCGTGGGCAAGGTGCATTCCGGCGTGCTGGAGGGCCGCAGGCTGGCCGATGCGCTGGGCGCGGAGCCGAAAAGCTTCCCGCCGCTTTATCGCGCGATGATTTCGGCGGGCGAAAGTTCGGGTAGCCTGCCCACGATCATGGAGCGCCTGTCGAACCTGATGGAGCGGCAGGCGGTGATCCGGTCCAAGGTGCTGACCGCCATCGCCTATCCCAGCGTGCTGGCGGTGTTCGCCGTGTGCGTCGTCGCCGCGCTGATGATCTTCGTCGTGCCCAAGGTGGTGGAACAGTTCGATACGGTGGGGCAGGACCTGCCGCTGCTGACGCGGATGGTGATGGGGCTGTCAGCATTCCTCGCCAATTACTGGTGGCTGCTGGCGATTCTGACGGGGGTTGCCGCGCTGGGATTCTGGCGGGCGCTCAAGATCGAGGGCTTTCGCTATCGGTTCGACGCGACGCTGTTGCGCCTGCCGCTGCTGGGCCGCCTGATCCGCGACCTGCATGCGGCGCGGATGGCGCGGACGCTGTCCACCATGGTGGCGAGCCGCCTGCCGTTGATGGAGGGGCTGCTGCTCACCACGCAGACGGTGCACAACCGGGTGCTGCGGCAGGCGTCGGAGGAGATTGTCGAGGCCATTCGCGGCGGCGGCAGCCTGTCGGCGGCGCTGCGGCGGGCGGGCGTCTTTCCGCCGCTGCTGGTCTATCTGGCGGCGAGCGGGGAGAGCGCCGGGCGGCTGGACACGATGCTGGAGCGCGCGGCCGATTATCTGGAGCGGGAGTTCGACAGCTTCACCTCCGCCGCGCTGGCCATGCTGGAGCCGGTGATCATCATATTGATGGGCGGCATTGTGGCCGTCATCATCCTGTCTATCCTGCTGCCCATCCTGCAATTGCAGAGCCTTACGGGGGCCTGAGGAGTGAATATGCGAGATTTCAAGACCGTTCGGGCCAAGCTTGCCGAAGCCCTCCGCTTCCTTGGGAAGAAGAGAAAGCCCTTCAAGCTCCGGGCGAACGGAGGTGGGCGTGGCGAAGAAGGATTTACGCTGGTCGAATTGATGGTGGTCATCGTCATCATCGGCCTGCTGGCGACGATCGTGGCGATCAACGTCATTCCGGCGACGGACACGGCGCGGGTGGAAAAGGCGAAGGCGGACATCTCGACGATCGAGCAGGCGCTGGAGCAGTATCGGCTCGATAACCTCAGCTACCCCACGCAGACCGACGGGTTGCAGGCGCTGATCAGCCCGCCCGCTTCGCTGGCGCAGCCGCAGCGCTATCGCCGGGGCGGCTATATCAAGAAGCTGCCCGACGACCCGTGGGGCCGGGCCTATAATTATACCGTGCCCGGACGGAAGGGCGCGTTCGACATCAGTTCGCTGGGCGCGGACGGCCAGCCGGGCGGCGAGAATGAGAATGCCGACATCTTCTCCAGCGAGCTTTGAGGCGGGGCTCCTTCCTATGGCGCAGGGCCGGGCGGGGGTGGAGCGGGGAGCGAGACTCTGGGTCCCCGCCTTTGCGGGGACGCGCTGGGGTGCCGACGAGCGCGGCTTCAGGCTTTCGGGGCGTTCCGCCGAACACGGCTTCACGCTTTCGCGCCGTTCCGCCGAACACGGCTTCACGCTGGTCGAACTGATGGTCGTGCTGACGATCATCGGCTTCATTTCGGCTGCGGTCGTGCTGGCCATTCCCGATCCGCGCGGGCGGGTGATCGAGGATGCCGACCGCTTTGCCGCGCGCGTTGCCGCCGCGCGCGACGAAGCGGTCGTGACCTCGCGTCCCATGGGCGTTTGGGTTTCGGCATCGGGCTATGGGTTCCAGAGGCGTGAAGGGGCGCAGTGGGTGCCGGTCGAAGACAAGCCCTTCGTCACATCCAACTGGAAGGCGGGAACGCGCGCGCTGGTGGGGAAGGACGGGCGGCAGCAGATCGGATTCGATGGAACGGGGCTGCCGACCGATCCCATGAAGGTCACGCTGGCGCGGGAAGCGGAGCGCGTCGCGGTGACCGTCGACATGGCCGGGAAGGTGGCCGTGGGTGGTTAAGTTCAGCCTCATGAAGCATCCTGCTCCTGCCTGCGCGGGAAGATGGGGGAAGAAGGAGCAGGGCTTCACGCTGCTGGAGATGCTGGTCGCGCTGGCGGTGTTCAGCCTTGCCGCGCTGGCGCTGGTGCGGTTGCAGGGGGTGACGCTGCGCACGGCGGCGGACCTGGACAGCAAGGCGCTGGGGCAGATCGTCGCGCGCAACCTGATGGTGGAGGTGCAGACCGATCCCGCCCCGCCCTCGCTGGGGAAGGAAGAGGGCGAGGTGGAGAATGGCGGCCGCCGCTGGCGCTGGAGCCGCGAGGTCAAGGCGATGGACGACAAAAGGCTGTTGCAGGTCGACCTGACCGTGGATGGCCAGCCCGGTGCTTCGCCCGTGGTGCTGAGCTTTGTGCGGGTGGTGCAGTGATGGATCGCCTTCCAAGTCGTGGCTCGTCGTCCTGGGTCCCCGCCTTCGAGGGGACGCGCTCGGGCGCCGACGAGCGCGGCTTCAGGCTTTCGGGGCGTTCCGCCGAACACGGCTTCACGCTTTCGCGCCGTTCCGCCGAACACGGCTTCACGCTGATCGAACTGCTGGTCGCGCTGATGATCTTCGCGATGCTGGCGGCGGCGGGCGTGCTGCTGCTGGGCAACAGCGTTTCGGCGCAGGCGCAGATCAAGACGCGGCTGGACGACATGGCGGCGGTGCAGCGCGCCAGCGGGGCGCTGGCCGCGGACCTTGGCCAGGCGGTGCCGCGCATCAGCCGCACGGAGAGCGGGACGCTCGCGCCCGCATTCTGGTCGCACCGGCAGGGCGAGGAGATGCCGGTCATGCAGTTCGTGCGCGGCGGGTGGGACAATCTGGGCGACTTGCCGCGCCCTTCGATCCAGAAGGTCGAATATTGGGTGCGGCAGGGGCGGCTGGAGCGGCGCACCTATGCGCAGGTGGATGGCGCGGCGGGTGACGAGCCCGCGGCGCTGCTGGACCATGTCGATGACGTGACGCTGCGCTTTCGCGACGCCAAAGGGGAATGGCGCGGCGAGTGGACGCCCACCCAGCCCGACCTGATGCCGCGCGCGGTGGAGATGACGATCGCGCGCACCGGGCAGCCGCCCGTCACCCTGCGTTTTCTGGTCGGGCCGGGCCCTGCGGAAAAGCCGGTGGTGGAAGGGGAGGCGGCCCTTGGCTGACGTCCCCAAGGCCAATGAACGGGGCGCGGCGCTGCTGACCGTCCTGCTGCTGGTCGCGGTGATGGCGGTGGTCGCATCGACCGCGCTGGAGCGGCTGGCGCTGGCGACGCGGATGACCGGCAATGGCGGATCGGTCGATCAGGCGCGCGCCTTTGCCGAGGCGGGGACGGAGATGGCGCGGCTGAGGATCGGCGATCTGGTCGCGGCCAGTCCGGGCAAGACGACGCTGGCGGGGAACTGGATGGGCACGGCGCAGTCCATTCCGGTGCCCGGCGGCATGGCGACCGCGCGAGTCACCGATGCGGGCAACTGCTTCAACCTCAATAGCGTGGTGGCGGGCGAGAGCGAGGCGAAGCTGACGGTGCGGCCGATCGGCATCTCGCAATTCCAGGCGCTGCTGCAAGCGCTGGGCGTCGATGCGCGGCAGGCGCAGGTCGCGGCGGCGTCGCTGGGCGACTGGATCGACACGGACAGCGTGCCCCAGCCGGGCGGCGCGGAGGATGAAGTCTATGCGCAGGCGGCGCGTCCCTATCGCGCGGCCAACCGATTCATGGTGGACCCCAGCGAGCTGCGGGCCGTGGCCGGCGTGACGCCCGCCATCTACGCCATTGTCCGGCCGTGGGTGTGCGCGTTGCCGACGGCGGATCTTTCGCCGATCAACATCAACACGCTGCTGCCGTCGCAGGCGCCCTTGTTCGCCATGCTGCTGCAAGGGCAGATCAGCGTCGCCCAGGCGCGCGAACTGCTGGCGCGGCGGCCCGCGGATGGCTACGGCAGCACGCACCAGTTCTGGGCGGGGCTGGCGAGCCAGGGGATCACGCCGCTGGAAGAGGCCGGGCAACAGGTCAAATTGACGACAGGATTTTTCGGGGTGGAAGTGACGGTGGACGCCGGGGGAACAGAGGTGGTCGAGCAGGCGCTGATCGACGCGCGGGAAAGCCCGGCGAGGTTGATCCGCCGAAGCTGGGGGACCGGCGCATGACCGTGCGCGACGGGCTGATCGTCTCGCTGCCCGGACAGGGCGATCCGCTGTGGATGCGGGTCGCCGATGGCGTTGCCGTGCAGAGCGGGACCGGCGCGAACTGGCTGGCCGAATGCGGGCTGACCGCCCTTCCGGCTGGCACGATCGTCATGCTGGTCGCGCCCGCCGCGCTGGTGACGCTGCATTGGGCCAGCTATCCCGAACTGCCGCCACGGCAGGGCCGCGCGGCGGCGCGGCTGGCGGCGCTGGCGAGCGGGATCGTGCCTGCCGACCAGCTGTTCGCGGTTGCGGACCGGAATGAAGATCCGGCCCGCCCGCATATCATTGCGGTGGCGGCGCGCAGCGACATGCAGCATTGGCTGCTCTGGGCGCAGCATCATGGGCTGGACCCCGACATCATCGTGCCCGCGCCGCTGCTGCTGCCCGAACCCGCCGAAGGGTTCAGCCGTGGCGTGGCGGGCGGCGATCCGGTGCTGCGGGGCGTTGACATCGCCTTGCCCGCCGATGTGGCGATGCCGGAACTGATCGGGGACGCGCCCGTGCATGACGTGTCCGCCGCGCAGGTGACGGCGGCCGCGATCGCCGCGCTGGCCGATCCGCCGATCGACATGCGGCAGGGCGACTTCGCCAAGCGGGTGCGGCGGCCGGTCGACAAGCAGGCGCTGGGCCGCATCCTTCTGTGGAGCGGGCTGATCCTGCTCGCCAGCCTGTTGATCGCGCTGGTCAGCGTCGCGCGGGAGCATATGACGGCGAGCCGCGTCGATGCCGAAAGCCTGGCGCTCGCGCGGCAGGTAGTGCCGGGGACGGACGACCTTGCGCAGGCCGAGGCGGAGATGGACCGCAAGCTCGCCGAGCGGGGCGCGGGGGCCTATGCCTTCACCGCGCCGGTCGCTGGGCTTTTATCGGCGGTCCAGGCGGAGCCGGGCGTGTCGCTGACGGCGCTGTCGCGCGATGCTGACGGGATGATCCGCGCGACGCTGGCGGCGGCGAAGGCCGATGAGATCAACCGGGTGCTGCTGGCATTGCAGACAGCGGGCTTCACGATAACGGCCACCCCGTCCCAGGACCCTGGCGGGCGGACGCTGGCGGACATTACGGTGCGATCATGATGGAGCGGATGAAGGCGCTGTGGGGCGAAAGGTCGCCGCGCGAACAATGGATGCTGGGCATCATGTTCGCGCTGCTGGCGATCGTGATCCTGTGGCTGGGGGTGATGTGGCCGCTCCAGTCGGCGCAGCGGTCGGCGCGCGCCGCGCTGGCGGAGGCGACCGACCGGAACGCGAGCATCCGGGCGAAGGTTAAGCTGTTGAAATCGCTTCCTCGCACCGGCGCTACCGCTGCTTCGGCGGGCAGCATCGACCAGCTCATCGGCCAGTCGGCGGGCGAAGCGGGGCTGACGCTGGAACGCGCGCAGGCGCAGGGGGCGAACAGGATCGACATCGCCATGGCTTCGGTGCGGCCGGTCGCGCTCTTTTCCTGGCTGGCGGCGCTGGAGGCGCAGGGCATTCGGGTGGACACGATCACCGCCCGGCCTTCCGTCACGGCGGGCAGCCTGTCGGTGCAGGCGGTGCTGGTGCGGGGAGCGGGGCAATGATGGGACTTCGCCTGTCCCGCCGCGCGCGGCTGGCGCTGATCGCGCTGTTCGCCTTCGGCTTCATCCTGTTCATGCCGATGCGGATCGCGATCGGCCTTGCCGGGCTGGAGAAAGTGGGCGTCACCGCGCGCGACGTGCGCGGCACGATATGGGGCGCGCGGATCGACCAGCTGATGCTGGGGACGATGCCGATGGGGTCGGTGCGGGCGGCGCTTTCGCCCGTATCGCTGCTGATGGCGCGTGCGCGGTTCGATATTGAAAGACGTAGCGGCGCGGCCGATGACCTGCGCGGCGCGCTGACGGTCGGCTTTGGCCGGGCAGGGGTGGATGATGTTACCGGCGCGGTGCCGCTGGGGCGGACATTCGCGCCCCTGCCGGTCGGCAGCCTGGCGATGGAGGATGTGAGCGCCTATTTTACCGGCGACCAGTGCGGCCATGCCGAAGGGCGGGTGCGGGCGCAGATGGCCGGGCAATTCCCCGGCCTGAACCTGAGCCAGGGACTGTCGGGCACGATCAGTTGCGACGGCGGCGCGCTGCTGATGCCGCTGGCGAGTCAGTCGGGCATGGAAAAGCTGACCCTGCGCATCTGGCGGTCGGGCCGCTATGTGGCCGAAATGCGGGTGGACACGGCCGACGCGACGCTGGCCGAAGCGCTGGGCAAGGTGGGCTTTGCCGGCATTGGCGGCGCGCGCGTGCTGAAGGTCGAAGGCACGTTGTGATCGATCCGATTGCCGCCGCGATGGGCGGGATAGCCGGGGCGATCGCTGGCAGCTTCCTCGCCACGCTGATCCTGCGCTGGCCGCAAGGCAGGAGCGTGATGCGGGGCCGGTCCGCCTGCGACGGGTGCGGGCGGGTGCTGAGCGCCGCCGATCTCGTTCCGATGGTGAGCGCGCTCATGCAGCGGGGGCGGTGCCGAAGCTGCGGCGTGCGGATCGATCCGCTGCATGGCCGGGTCGAGGCGGGGTGCGCCATCATCGGCGCGCTGGCGCTTGGCTTCGCGCCGGGGCTGGAGGGTGCGGGATGGGCGCTGCTGGGCTGGCTTCTGCTGGTGCTGGCGGTGCTGGACTGGCGGCATTTCTGGCTGCCCGACGCGCTGACCCTGCCGCTCGCCTTCATGGGGCTGACGATCGGGCTGTGGGTGACTGCGCCGCCCGTGATCGACCGGGTGATCGGGGCGGCGGCCGGTTATCTCTGCCTGCTTGCCCTCGCGCTGCTGTACCGCCTGGCGCGCGGCCGGGAAGGGTTGGGCCTGGGCGATGCCAAGCTGCTGGGCGCGCTGGGCGCATGGTTCGGCTGGCAGGCGCTGCCCTTCATCCTGCTGATGGCGTCCACGCTGGGGCTGATGGCGGTGCTGGCCAGCATGGCGCGCGGCGGGGCGATCGACCGGATGACGCGCATTCCGCTTGGCACCTGCCTGGCGGTTGTGGCGATACCGGGGTGGTGGGTGTCGGGGATGCTAGTTTCATAGGCATGTCAGCTAACCCGCTTGCTTTCTGCACGGGCATTTCTATCGTCCCGCGCAATTTGCCGCTCTTTCATCGGAGCGGAAGCGGGAAGGGTGATGAATGGCGGAGACGGCGACGGCAATCGGGCGCGGTGATGTAAAGGATTCAGCGGCGCCGTCGAAGCGGGTTGAACAAATTACGGGATGGCAGGCCGCCCTGGCTGCGCTGGCCGTCATGGGAGCTCTGCTCCTTAACGTCCTCCTCTTTCACCAATATCTGGTCTGGACTCCCGAAGCGGGCGTCGCACTGGCGGTGCTGGCAGGCATCGCGCTGATCTATGGCGCGCTATATGGGTTTGCCCACCGCCTGATCCGCGCCCTGTTGGAAGGCGTGTTGATCGCCACCGCGCTGAATGTGGCGGATGTTCACGCGCCATGGCCGATCGCCGCGGGTGTCGCCGTCGCGGCGTTCGTGGCGCTGGGGCGCAAATCCGTTCTGCCCTTCATCACCGTCGCCGCACTGGTGGCGGCCGGGGCAAGCGTATTGGGCATAGGCCAGAGGCGCGAAGCCGCAGTGACCATGATCCACAAACCTGTCGCCGCTGCGAATCCGTCATCTACCCTGCCCGCAATCGTTCACATCATCCTGGACGAGCATGCCGGTATCGACGGCATGCCCGAGGATAATCCGCGTACTGCCGCCGTGAAATTGGAACTGGAACGCTTCTATTTGGGCAATGGCTTCCGCCTTTATACCCGCGCCCATAGCGATTATGCCTATACGCTGAATTCTATTCCCCAGATCCTGAATTTTGGCGAGGCGCAGGAACCGGAGCGCTCCAAAGCGGAAAAGAAGAAGGTCGAAAAGGTCGCCTATTTCGACGCGCTTGGGCAGCGCGGCTACCGGGTGAAGGTCTATCAATCCGAATATCTTAATCTCTGCGGCCCGTCGCCGGTTACCGATTGCCTGACTTATCAGTCACAGAATATCGGGCCCGTAGCGACTTCGTCCCTTTCGACCGGCAGCAGGGCGCAGATCATTCTGCGCAAGCTGGTTTCCCCTACGTTTGAGCGGCTGGGAGCATCGGCCTATAATGGGCTGCGCAGGCTGGGCCTGCCTCTTCCCGTGCGGGACATTACGGAGCTTCGTATGAATCCCCTCAATGCCGCCCTTGCGTTCGACAGGTTTAACTCAGATTTGGCGGCCGCCGGTCCGGGTGAAGTCTATTTGGGCCATTTCCTTTTGCCGCATTCGCCATTCGGGCTAACGCCGGACTGCCGTTTGAAAGAAGGCGCGTGGATGCGCCGCCAGTATCCAGGTTCTTTCACCTCGCGAGAAAATGCGGGCTATGACCAGCTTCTTTGTACCTTGAAGAAGACAGAGGCGGCGTACCGCGCCATCAGCAAGTCACCGGCGGGGCATAATTTCATCATGGTGGTCCATGGTGACCACGGGTCTCGCATGACGAACGCCAAGCCCGACGCAGATCAGGCCAAACTAATGACGGACAAGGAGAAGCTTGCAAATTTCTCCGCTCTGTTTGCGGTTCGTGCTCCAGCCATTCCCGGCGGAAAAGACGCCGCGCCGCTGTCCCTTTCCGCACTGATGAAAGGGCTGGCTCAATCCAGATTCTCCTTGCCGCCGGAAGGAAAAGCGGATGTTCGAAGCCAAGTTTACCTGGCGGACGATGACTTTATTCCACGGACGAAAATAACTCTGCCTGAGGGGTGGTGAATGCGGCGGTCCGATTCCAATCCATATTGTGGATTGAAAATATTTTCGCTAGTTGTTCACAAAAGTGACATAAGTGGGATTTAACGGTGAAAAATTCTTTTGTTCCTTTCAGCGCCTTTGCGCTGGTGATTGGTTCTCTCAGCACTCCCGCTTTCGCCTATCTGGATGGAGCGACCGGCAGCATGCTGATCCAGGCAGTGATCGGCGGCGTCGCCGCAGCCGGCATGTTCGGCCGCCATTTCATTTCCAAGGCGAAAAATGCGGTTTCCACAGTGTTCCGCAAGGACGGCACGCGGCGCGATAGCTGATCGTGGCGACAAGGCTGGTCGACGACGCAGGATCTTTCCGGGATCCGGGCGGTCGTATTTTCACGCAGGACGAACGCGTTTTCCGCTCGGTGATGCCTTCGGCCGCTTTGGCTTACGAGGCGGCGCGGGATTCCGGTTTGCTGCGGCGTCTGGTGGACAAGGACATGCTCGTCGGTTGGGAGGAGCGTGAACCCGCTGCTCTGATGGGCAGCCATGGCGGCGCGCGATATGTGCTTGAACATCCGCGCATTCCCTTCATCTCCTACCCCTATGAATGGAGCTTTTCGCTGCACAAGCAGGCAGCGCTCCATCATCTGGATGTGCAGTTGGAGGCGCTCGACGGTGGGTTTGCTCTGTCGGATGCGACGGCATACAATATCCAGTTTCTTGGTAACAGTCCGGTGTTCATCGATCACGGGTCGTTCATCCCCTACAAGGATGGCGACATCTGGATCGGTCACCGCCAATTCTGCATGCAGTTCCTCAATCCGCTGATCTTCTGGTCGCGGTTTGGCGTTGCTCCCAATCACTGGTTCCGCGGAAGCTTGGAGGGCATAGCGCCGGAGGATTTGGCGCCGTTGCTGCGCTGGCGTCACAATCTATCCTGGACGGTAATGGCGCATGTGACGGCGCAAGCGGCGCTTCAAACCCGTTCGCTGCGCAAGGGACAGATTGCGGGCAAGCCGAGCGAACGGCATCTTCCGCGCGCTGCGCTTAAGGGAATGCTCGAAGGTTTGCGGCGCTATATCGCTGGCCTGAAGCTGAAAGGCGGTGAGACAGTTTGGGGCGATTATGCGCAGGATAACAGCTACGCCACGTCAGAAGCGGCGGCGAAGCGGGCGTTCGTCAGTGACATGGTCGCAGCCGCCAAGCCTGGGCTGCTGTTCGATCTGGGCTGCAACAGCGGCGACTATTCGCTGGCCGCACTGGAAGCAGGCGCAGGTTCGGTGGTTGGCTTCGATTTCGACTATGGCGCGCTGGAACGCGCTTATGCCCGGTTCAAGGGCACTCGCAGCAACTTCCTGCCGCTCTGGCTCGACGCCGCCAATCCCAGCCCGTCGCAAGGCTGGGCGCAGGCCGAACGAAAAGGTCTGAGCGAACGATCGGCCGGGGCGGACGCGCTGGTTGCGCTGGCCTTCATTCACCACATCGCCATCGGCCGCAATGTGCCGCTCGATATGGCGGTGGACTGGATCATGGGTATGGCCCCGGTGGGGGTCATCGAATTTCCGCCCAAGGCCGATGTCATGGTGCGAAAATTGCTGGCCCAGAGGGAGGACATCTTCCCGGACTATACGGAAGAAGCTTTCCTCAGTCATGTCGGCGAACGTGGGCGGATCGTAGCGCGCAAGCATCTGTCCGAGGGCGGCAGGCTGCTTGTCTGGTATGACCGGCGGGGCTGATTACCAGCGCTGGATTGCGGCAGCCGGTCATTGGAGCTATCGGACGGCGTCATGGGCGCGCCTGACAGGATCAATTCCATCCCCGCAGGAGCGATCGTCTTCCTGTTCAACCATGACGCGACGCATCAGCTTGCGCATACGGCGGGCATCCTGCGCGCGCTTGCGGGCAAGCGGGCGGCATTTCCGCTGGTCTGCGCCTTTGGCACGCGAGCGATCGGGCAGGGGGTGCGGGACATTGTCGGCGAAGAGGCGGCGGCGCGGATCATCTGGTTCGACATGGGGCTGCGGCGCGCCGGGCCGGTCCTGCGGCTGATCAACCGGATCGCGCCGACCGAGCGGCTGGCGCGGCTGAAACAGCATGCCGCCGAACTGCGCAACGCCGCGCTGATTGTCAGCCCGGAGCGAACATGCCTGCGCCTAAAGCGCGAGTGGAAGGCGGGTGGCCCCCAGATCATCTTCGTTCCCCATGGCGCAGGCGACCGGTCGGTCACCTATCACCCGGACATGGCGAATTTCGACGTGATGCTGGTGTCGGGGCAGAAGGTCGCCGACGAGATGCTGGGCCACGGCCTCGCGTCGCCGGAAACGATCGCCATCATCGGCTATCCGAAATTCGACCTGATCGATACGAGCGCGCGGCCGTCCTTCTTCGATGATGACCGGCCGGTCTTCCTCTATAATCCCCATTTCGACCCCTATCTGTCGAGCTGGTATCGGCACGGGCATGCCATCATCAACTGGTTTGCATTCGGGCCGGGGCGGAATTTCAACCTGATCTTCGCGCCGCACATCATGCTGTTCCGCAAGAAGCTGCACATTTCGCCTGAATATCGGGTGATGAAGCAGCGGCCTGATCTTGATCCGCGCTGGCAGGGGCTGCCCAATATCCATGTCGACGTGGACAGCCAGCGCCTGACCGACATGAGCTATACGCTGGGGAGCGACGCCTATATCGGCGACGTCAGTAGCCAGATCTACGAATTTCTCTGCCGTCCGCGCCCGGCTTTCTTCATCGATACGCACTGGCGGCAAGGCGGCGGGGCGCTGCCCTATCTGTCGTGGAGCGCGGGAGATGTCGTCCCATCGGCGGACGCGCTTTTCCCGCTGCTGCCCGGCTTTCGCGAGAGGGGGGAGCATTATCGCGCGCAGCAGCAGAGGATCTTCGACTATACCATGTCGGCGTCGGCGCAATCCTCTTCGGAGCGGGGCGCGCTGGCGATCCTGTCCTGGATGGAGGAGGGGCGTTTCCCGTCCTGATCTTCGTCAGCTTTTCAGGCAGGAGGTGAAAATCGCCACCCATTGCGCGGTTTCGACCACGCGGCAGGACTTTGCCCGCAGCATGGCGAGCCCCTCTAGCGAAGGCGCGATCCGGTGCGGCGGGGGCAGGGCGGCGCCGTAGCTTTCCGGCAGGACGCCGGTCTGGAGGAAATGCCGGTCGAAGATCAGCAGATCGACGCCGAGCCTGCGCACCTCTGACGCCAAAGCGGGCGCACTCATCTGGCCCATCGCGACCGACGCGCGCAGCAGCGCCTGATGCTCGCGATGATAGCGGCGGTGATAGGGGATGTCATGTTCCGGGGTGGCGAGCACCGTCCGCCCGGTGCGTGCGGGAATGACGGCAAGGTCGTCCTCCACCCCGGCGATGCGGGTGCCGGGCGGCGTGCTGGCGACAAGGGCCAGGAGATCGGGATGAGCCGGGCGCACCAGCCGCATCTTGGGCGTGGCGAAGGCCGCGATGCCGATCAGCAGGGCAAGGCCGATCGCCCCCGTGCGGAGAATGGGACGCGCGCGGGCGAGGCGGCCCGTAGCGCGGGTCCAGATGGTGCCGATCAGCAGGCCGAGGGCGAGGCTGCCCATGACCAGCAGCACCGGCTGGCTGTAGCGGGCGGGCAGGTGGAAGGTGAAGGCGGTGACAGCGGCAAGGGTGTAGCAGATCAGCGACGACAACAGGCTGTAGGGCAGCAGCCGCCAAGCGGCGTCGCGATCGGGGCCGTCCCCGCCATGGGCGCGCCTTCTGGCGAGCCACAGGCCGATCATCGGCAGCACGCTGAGGATCAGGTTGAGGAGGAGGCGCGGGTCCGTATTGCCCTGACAATTGACGATCGCAGGCAGGAAGCCGATGCGGGCGGAACAGAGCCAGGCGATGCCTCCGTTGCGCCCGGTGATGCTGCTGCGGCCGTCGAAGCTGGCGAGGCTGTAGACATGGCGCGCCTCTTCCAGGGTGAGCGTCGGACCCCAGACGGACAGCCCGGCCTTGAAGAACAGCCCGGTTCCGCCCACGACGATCGCGGCGGCCGTCAGCGTCGCGAGCGAGCGCCACCGCAGCACCAGCGGCCAGCCCAGAAGATGCAGCGCGAAGACGCCGAGGCAGGTGATCGCCGGGGCGGGATAGATGAGGCTGGACAGGAGCAGGCCAGCGAGAGTCAGGCCATGGCGGCGGCGCGCCATGCCCAGCATCATCATCAGGATGAGGGGTGAGGCGAAGGCGCGCGGCGTGCCGGAAAAGATCGAGTCATTGTGCAGGATCGCCGCCATGACGCAGAGCGCGGCGATCAGCCTGCGCCCCTGGTCCGGCGTGAAGCACCCGGCCAGCCGCCACGCCAGCATGGCGCTGGCGATGATCAGGGGGAAGGCGAGCAGGCTGGCGATCTGCACCGGCCCGATGCCCAGCAGATGAGCGCCGAAGAGGAGCGCGCGATAGAGCGGCGGCGCGGCCTGCTGCCAATAATCGGCCAGCAGATCGTGGGGCATGGCGGACGGGTTGCCGATCCGCGCGCCCCAGCTGAGGAACTGGCGCGCGTCATCGGCCATCGTCCATGGGCCGGAGGCGAAGGCCCCCAGGCCATAGCGCACCAATGTCAGCAGGATAAGGGCGGCGAACAGCGCCCGTCCGGCGTCAATGCGGCGTGTCGGCAACGGCGGCTCCCTGCTTCCGGCGATGCCAATAGTCGCGCATGAAGGGCGCGCCCGCGATGGCGGGAAGGATGTAGCGGGATGTCGCGAGCACCCCCACCGCCGCGCCCGCCGCCGGGGAGAGGAAGCCCTGATAGAGCTGAATGATCGCCGCGTCCCTGCTGCCGATGCCCGCCATGGTCAGCGGCACGAGCCCGGCGAGGATCGACAGGGTTGCAAAGGCCAGATTGTCGATCAGGGGAACATCGGCATGCACCGCCTTGGTGAACAGCCAGAATTGGCAGAGATGCGCCCCCCACAGGGCGATGGAAAAGAGCATGGTGGCCACGGCCCGCGACCGGCGCGACCAGAACCAGTCTGTCATGACGACCCATTCGTCCATGAAGCCCGCGAGCTTTGCCGAAATCTTACGGGGAAGGCGGGCGATGATCCAGTCGAGCGGCTTGCGGGCAAGGGCGAAGGGAGCCATCATCAGCGCGAGCAGGAAGAAGAGGCCGCCGACCGCCAGCGCGAACAGCCATAGCAGCCAGTCCGTCCCGGCCGTCCAGAACAGCGCGAACATGCCCCAAAGCAGCAGCGCCGCCATGTCCATCATCTTTTCGAACACGACGAGCGAGACGGCGCGGCCTGCGGGGAAGCCGTATTTCTGCGCCAGCACCCAGCTTTTGGCGATGTCGCCCATCTTTGACGGCAGGACGGCGTTCAGCGTCGAGGCCGAGAGGATCAGGCGCAAGGACGCGCCGAAGGGAATGGGGGAACGGCTGAGCATCGCGAAGCGGATCGCCGTCGCGATGGTCAGCGGGATGGCGGCGAGCAGGCTGGCGGCGAGCCACAGGCGGTCGGAATCGCGGAATACCGCCAGCACCCGCGCCGCGTCGACGCTGCGCCAGATGATGACCAATATGCCAAGGCTGATGGCGATGCTGATCAGCTTGCGCATCAGGCCGCGCCTTGCCCCGGCAGCCGCCGTTCGATGATCAGCGGGTCGTTGTCGCCGAGCCGGGCGATGGCGGCGGTCAGGTCCTGCCAGGGCTTGATATGGTTCGCCTGCCAGACGCGGGCCATGATGGTGGTGGACGAGGTCTGGAACCCCGCGATCCCGATCCGCGCGACGTCGCCCCAGCCGCCATCGGCGAATATCTCGTCGCGCACGGTCCAGCCCGTGCCGTCCCAGCGCAGCGCGCGATGGAAGCGGAAGGGCGCGTCCTTTCGTCCCGTCACCAATATCTTCTGGAGCAGCCGCCGGACGAGATCGGGGAAGAAGCGGCCGAGGCTGATCATGATGCAGCGCAGGATGACCGACTTGAGCGGCGTCAGCAACGTCGCTTTCGCCCAGGCCATCTTGCCGATGACGGAGAGGCCTTCCGGCCCTTGGGCAATGTCGTAATCGCCCGCCAGATGCTGCACGGCCGTCTTGCCGTCATGCGTCTGGATCGACACGCCGCTGTCGGCAAGGGTCAGGCGGGCGCCGGAGAAAAGCTGAAAGGCGCCGCCCTGGCGCAGACCACAATAGAGCGTCTGGTCCGCCTTGCGGTCAACCAGCATTCCGGCGCGCGGGAAGTAGGCGGAGGGGGCGGGGGAGGGCGATGACGGCCGGTCTTCGCGCCATTCCGCCCAGCAGAGCAGCCAGCTCCACAGATGATGGCCGATGATATGGTCGTCGGAATAGCAGGGCGGCCCGCCCGCCGCGAACAGGGACGCCGCCCGCTCGCTGATCTCCAGCGCCTGGGGCATCCATTCGCCCGCGATCTCGAAGCCGTGGGGGAAGAAATTCTGCGTGCCCCGGCTGGTGTAGGAGCCGCCCACCGTGCCGTCGGGATGGACGAAATGAGCGAAGAAGCGGATGGCGCGCTCGCAGGCGGGACGCAGGCCAAGGTCGGGGCGGCGGCGGTCGCTTTCGGCGAGCAGGCCGATGGTGAGGCTGAGATAGCCCGGATCGGCGCCGCCATATTCGTCGAACCAGCCTTCCTCATCCTGCCAGGACAGCAGCCGGGCGGCGCGCGCGCGCAGCGGTTCTTCCCACTCCGGCCCTTCCAGCGCGGACATGCGGATGAGGTTGGCGACAATCAGCGCCTCATGATTGGACAGGCGGCCGGATTCCTGATGGTCCGCCAGCCACTTCGCGCGCCGCCGGAAGAAGTCGCGGATTTCCGGGTCATCCTCTATCCCGATGATCGAAGCCGCCTCAAGGCAGGCGAGCAGGGAGAAGGCCGCCGCGCCCGCCGCCCGTTCGAACGGATAATAATCGTCGCACGATCCGTCAGGATGGGCAGAGCGGGCGGCGAAGCGGACGCCCGCCTCCACGAAATCCCGGATCGCGGGCGCGCGGCGATAGGGATTGCCTTCAATGTCGAGCGACCAGGCGAGCGCCAGCGGATAGACGAATTCCTGGCTCATGCCGCAGGGGAAATCGATCATCCGGTAATGCCAGTAGATCCGGTCGAAGCAGCCATAGGTGCGGCTGACCGGCGTGCGGTCCAGCAGCGTCAGGATCTTCGGGATCTCGCCCAGTGCATGCCGGGCCATCAGGTCGCGCGGGGACGCCGTCATAGGGCGCTGCCGTCCTTCATCACGTCGAAGCTGGCGGTGCGGGTGTCGCGCAGGCGCAATTGCAGGTCGTGCAGCATGCGCCGGTTGATCAGCAATTGCTCGCCCAGCAGCCCGGCGATCCACATGAGACCCGCGAGCAGCAGCAGCCCCGCCGCCGCGACCAGGCTGGGCACATGCGCCCGTTCCGTCCCGCCCGCGAACAATATCATCCAGCGGATCACCAGCCCGCCGCCGATCAGCAGCGGCGCGAGGCTGAGATAGAAGAAGGTCATCCACGGCTTGTAGATGAAGAAGCTGCGCAGGATGGAGCGGATCGACCGCAGGATATAGTTATGCATCGACCGCAGCAGCCGCGACGGCCGGGTTTCGCCGTTCACGCGGATCGGCACCGAGGTGATGGGGATGTTGGAAAGCCCCGCCTGGATGATCGATTCCAGCGTGTAGGTGTAACCGTCGAAGATATTGATCTCCAGCGCGGCGGTGCGGGAAATGGCGCGAAAGCCGCTGGGCGCGTCGTGAATATCGGCCTTCGAAACCCAGCGCACCACGCTGGTGCCCAGATGCTGGAGCTTGCGCTTGACCCAGGAAAAATGCGCGATGGTGGAAATGGGCCGGTCGCCGATCACCATTTCCGCGCGCCGTTGCAGGATCGGCTGGATCAGCGCGGGGATGTCGTCGGCATTATATTGATTGTCGGCGTCGGTATTGACGATGATGTCCGCGCCCTCCGCCAGGCAGCGTTTCAGGCCCGCCATGAAGGCATAGGCGAGGCCCCGGTTAATCGGCAGGTCGACGATATGATCGACGCCAAGCTCCCGCGCCACCTCCACCGTGCGGTCGGTGCTGCCGTCATTGATGATCAGCCATTCCACCTTGCCCACGCCCGGAATATGCCGGGGCAGGGCGGCAAGAGCCGTGGGGAGCGATTCCTCCTCGTTCAGGCAGGGAATCTGAATTATCAACTTCATCGCATTTCGCTCGTGCTTTTGCCGATTGAACCCGCTGGCGGGATTGAATATCGCCCGAAGCCGCATTTGCCCTGTTTGTCAATCGCCGCTCAGTGATCCCCGCCGAGCCTGCCCTCCGTTCACCGAAAGCAGCGGATTTTGAGTTCAGACCTTTCCGTCGCCATCTACCTGTACGAACCCAGCGACGGGGGGCTGGACCGGGTCGCGATATTGCTGGCCAATTATCTGGCGGCCCGCGGCGTCCGAAGCGAATTGTGGATGGCGCGCACGGAAGGGCCGCTCGCGCCGCTGATCGCGCCGGGCGTGGTGATCCGGCGCGTGGCGGCGGCGGATGGAGCGCGCGGCCTGTCGATGGTGACGCAGTTGCCGGTCCTGCGGCGGATGCTGCGGCGGCACCGGCCCGGCATCCTGTTTTCGCCGGGCAATCAGAGCAATTTGCTGGTGGCCGCCGCAGCAATCGGCACGGGGACGCGGGCCGTAGGACGGATTTCCAATCCGATCGTGCGTCCCGGCACGCGAGGGCCGCTCGCATGGCTGCGGCGCAAGAGGTTCCAGCTAACGGCGTGGATCAGTTGCAGGACGGTGGTCATGGGACAAGCCGACGCCGATCTGCTGGCTGGCGGATGCGGGGCGATCCGGCGGAAGGTGGCGCTGCTGCCCCGGCCGACCGTGACGCCGCTGCTGTGGGAAGCGGGGGAGACGCGGCGCGCGGCGGGGCCGGGGGAGCGGCGCGAATTGCTGGCGGTCGGGCGTCTGGTCCCGCAGAAGGACCATCGCACGATGCTGGCGGCGCTCGCCCGGCTGGACAGGCGGGACTGGCGGCTGCGGATCGCGGGGCAAGGGCCGCTGCTGGCGGAATTGCAGCAGCAATGCAGGCACCTGGGCATTGCCAATCAGGTCGAGTTTCTGGGCTTCGTGGGCGATCCGGCCGAACTGGCGGCGCTCTATGCCGGTTCCGACATTCTGTTGCAGTCGTCCCGCTGGGAAGGGCTGACCGCCACGGCGATCGAGGCGCTCGCTTGCGGGTGCCAGCTTGTCATCACCGATTGCACGCCCAATCTGACCGGCATCATTGCCGATGCAGGGCAGCATCCGATGGTGCCGGTTGGCGATGCCGCTGCCTTCGCCGGGGCGGTCGAGTGGACCTTGTCCCGGCCTGCGGACCCTGAGCGGTCACGGCGGGCCGTGCGCCCCTATGCGGTGGATGAAGCGCTGGCCGCGCATCATCGCATGTTTGCGGAGCTTGCGGGCTGACTGCCCGGTGCGTCATCGTAGATGGTAACGCACCGCCGCCGCGCGCAGCAGGAAACCGGCCAGCGTGGCGATCAGCACTGACGTCGCCGTGCCCACCGCGCCCATGGAGGGTAGCAGGATGGCGAGCGCCGCCGCAAGGATGACGACCTCGACAATGCGCACCATGACGGTCAGCCGCTGACGGTCGATGGTCATCAGCAGCGGGTCGAAGCTGACGCCCGCCATCTCGATCGCCGCAGCGCTGCCCAGCAGCAGCAGGAGCGTGTAGGCGGGCAGATAGGCCGGACCCGACATCGTCACCAGCAGCCATTTGCCAAGGATGAACAGCGCCAGCACGATGACCGAGGCGCTGAAAATGGTGAAGGCGCTGATCTTGCGCAGCAGCTGGCGAAGCTGGGCATGGCGGTCCGCCGTTCCGCCCTCGCGCACATGGCTGCGCGTGGTTTCGGAAAAGATGGCGCGCGACATGAGCTGGGAAAAGGTCGTCATTGCATTGCCGAGCTGCGCGGCCAGGCGGTAATAGCCCGCCTCCGCCGCGCCGACGAACATGCCCAGGATGAAGATCGGCAGGCTGTTGATCACCGTCACGAGGCTGAGATTGATGTTGCTGGCCATCAGGAAGGGGACGATGCCGGGGAAATGCCGCTGCGCCTGCGCTGGCGAGACGGGCCGGACGCGCGCGACATGATGGCGGCCATGACGGTAGGCGAGAATCCAGTAGGTGCTGGACACGACGATTTCGGACGTCGCCCAGGCCATCAGGAATCCCAGCGGCGTCGGCATCAGCCACCATGCCGCCACGGCGCCGATCATGCGCACGACCGGCATCATGCTTTCAGCAAGGGCGGCGGCGGCGAACCTGTCCAGCAGGCGCAGCACTCCGACAGCGGTCGACCGCAGCGCGAGCAGAACCACCGCCGCATAGCCAAAGCCCAGCCAGGCGATGTCATGCTGCCAGCCGAGCACGGGGCCGAGCCCGAACGCCAGCAGCGCGGCGACGCCCAACCCTGCCGCCGCGCTGATCGCGTCGATGGTGAGGGTGGAGCCGATCAGCAGGCCGAGCATGTCGGCGCGATTGTCGCGCAGGGGCGCCTGCCCATATTTCACCACCGCCTGCCAGCTATCAAAGGTGATGACGCGCGCGATGAACTGGGCGACGGCGATCACCAGGCTGAACACGCCGAAGCCTTCGGGGCCCAGCGTCCGCGTGGTGATGGCGAGATAGAAGAGGCTGAGCACCGCGCCCAGGCCCTTGCTGCCCAGCAGCCAGCCGGTGTTCCGCGCGATGTTCGCGAACGGTCCCTTGCCCGGCATCCTGTTCAATGTTCTGGCCATCCCGCCTATTCTCCGAACAGGACGGCAAAGCCAAGCGGAATCGGAGAGGGACTCAAGGTGCCTTGGGCAGCATGGTCCGGCGCAGCGCGTCGCGCCACCCCGCCACCAGCGGCGCGCGGCGTTCGGGCGGCATCGACGGTTCGAAACGGCGGCCGCTGGACCAGAGCGCCTCTATCTCCGCAAGGCCGGACCAGATGCCGGTGGCGAGCCCGGCCAGGAATGCCGCGCCGCGCGCCGTCGTCTCCAGCTCCGCCGGGCGCTCGACCGGCAATTCCAGCAGGTCGGCGAGGAAGCCGCACAGCCAGTCATTCGCCGCCATGCCGCCATCGACGCGCATGACGGCGGGGCGAACGCCTGAGTCCGCCAGCATGGCGTCGATCAGGTCCATGGTCTGATAGCCAACCGCCTCCAGCGCGGCGCGGGCAAGGTGCGCCTGGGTCGCGCCCAGAGTCAGGCCGTAAATCGCGCCGCGCGCGTCCGGGTCCCAATGCGGCGCGCCAAGCCCCACGAAGGCGGGCACCATATAGACGCCGTGGCTGTCGGCCACCTGCGTCGCCATGTCGTTGGTCTGGCTGGCATGGGTGATGACGCCGATGCCGTCGCGCAGCCACTTCACCGCCGCCCCCGCGACGAAGATCGACCCTTCCAGCGCGAAGCTGGTGCGGCCATCCAGCCGGTAGGCGGGGGTGGTGAGCAGCCGGTGGCGCGAGGCGATGGCCTGCGTCCCCGTGTTCAGCAGCGCGAAGCAGCCCGTGCCATAGGTCGACTTGACCGTGCCGGGCGAAAAGCAGGCCTGACCGAACAGTGCCGCCTGCTGGTCCCCCGCAATGCCGGTGATCGGAATGGCGCGGCCGAACAGGTCCGGCGTGGTGGTGCCGTAAAGATGGGCATTGTCATGCACCGCGGGGAGGATGGCGGATGGCACGCGGAGCAGGCGGCACATCTCCTCATCCCAGCATTGCTCCCTGATGTTCCAGAGCAGCGTGCGCGATGCATTGGTGACATCGGTGGCATGCACCGCGCCGCCCGTCAGCCGCCACAGCAGGAAGCTGTCGATGGTGCCGAAGGCGAGGTCGCCCCGTTCGGCGCTGGCCCGCGCGCCCGCGACATGGTCGAGCATCCAGGCGATCTTCGTGCCGGAAAAATAAGGGTCGAGCAGCAGGCCGGTGCGCGCCCGCACCTCATCCTCCGCTCCGTCCGCTTTCAGCCGTGCGCAGGTTTCGCTGGTCCGCCGGTCCTGCCACACGATCGCGCGATGGATCGGCTGGCCCGTCCGGCGGTCCCATATCACCGCCGTTTCGCGCTGGTTGGCGATGCCGATGGCGGCAATGCCGTCCAATGACACGGCAGCGCGCTCAATGGCCTCCCGTGCGGTGGACAAGGTGTCGCGCCAGATCCGCTCGGCATCATGCTCCACCCAGCCGGGGGCGGGATAATGCTGGGGGAATTCCGACTGCGCCACGCTGACGCGGCGCGCAGCAGCGTCGAACAGGATGCCGCGCGTCGATGTCGTCCCCTGATCGATCGCCAATATGTGCTTGGCTGGCACGCGCCTCTCCTGCTCCGTTGCGCAAGGCGGCTACTTTCGGCTGCTTTGCTTTTCGCGTAAAGCCCGGCAATGCGCAGGGGAGGGGCAGGTTAGGGTGGAGAGCTGCGATCTCCTGATCATCGGCGGCGGGATCAATGGCGCTGGCATAGCCCGCGATGCCGCCGGGCGGGGATTGAAGGTGATGCTGGTCGAACAGCACGACCTTGCGTCCCACACCTCATCGGCATCGACCAAGCTGATCCATGGCGGGCTGCGCTATCTGGAATATGGCGAGGTGCGGCTGGTGCGCGAAGCACTGGCGGAGCGCGAGCGGCTCTGGGGCATGGCGCCGCACATCATCTGGCCGCTGCGCTTCGTCATCCCGCAGACGCATTCGCCCCGCCCGGCATGGATGCTGCGCGCGGGGCTGTTCCTGTATGACCATATCGGCGGGAGTAAGAGGCTGCCCGCCACCCGCACGATCGCGCTCGATCGCTCGCCCCTGGGGGATGCGCTGGCCGACAGGACGGGGCGCGGGTTCGTCTATTCGGACTGCTGGGTGGAGGACAGCCGCCTTGTCGTGCTGAATGCGCTCGACGCCGCCGAACGGGGCGCGCGGGTGCTGACCCACACAAGCTTCGCCGCCGCGCGGCGCGAGGGGGCTGCGTGGGCGGCGGTTCTGGAGGGTGACGGCGGACGGCGCGAGGTGCGCGCCCGTGCGCTGGTCAATGCAGCGGGGCCGTGGGTCTCGGAGGTAATCGGCCGGATGACCGGAGCGCACACTTCTCGCCGCGTCCGTCTGGTGAAGGGCAGCCATATCGTCGTGCCGCGCCTCTATGACGGCGAGCATGCGTTTCTGCTGCAAAATGCCGATCGGCGGATCATGTTCGCCATTCCCTATGAAGGCCGCTTCACGCTTATCGGCACGACCGAGGAGGCGTGGGACGGACCAGCTGGCCCGGCTGCGATCAGCAGCGGCGAGGTGCGCTATCTTCTGGACGGCGCAAACCGCTATTTCAGTCAGCAGTTGAGCGAAGCCGATCTGGTCTGGAGCTATGCGGGCATCCGGCCGCTTTATGACGACAGCAGCGGTAATGCCTCAGCGGTAACGCGCGACTATGTGCTCGATGTCGATGCCGATGGCGGCAGCGCTCCGGTGCTGAGCGTGTTCGGCGGCAAGATCACCACCTACCGCCGATTGGCGGAGCAGGCGATGAAGCGGCTGGCGCCCTTCTTCCCGGAGGCGGGGCCTGCCTGGACGGCGGGCGTGGCGCTGCCGGGAGGAGACATGCCGGGCGGAGACTTCGCCCGCTTCGCCGATGCGCTCCTCGCCAGCCATCCCGGTCTGCCGCCCACGCTCCTGCTGCGGCTCGCGCGCGCCTACGGCACCCGCGTCACGCGCTTGCTCAAGGATGCGCAGAGCCTGGATGCGCTCGGCGAGGATCTGGGCGGCGGGCTCACCACCGCTGAACTGGATTATCTCGCATCCACGGAATGGGCCCGTTCCGCGCAGGACGTGCTTTATCGCCGTTCGAAACTCGGGCTGCACGTGCCGCAGGGGACCGCGGAGCGGGTGGAGGCTTATTTGGCGGCTAAGGGTGGCAAGTGAGCCGGTCTGACCGGCTATGGTGACCCCTACGGGAATCGAACCCGTGTTTCAGCCGTGAGAGGGCCGCGTCCTGACCGCTAGACGAAGGGGCCGCTGGCTGCGCTTGGCAGTGGGCAGGGGCTCGCGTTTAGGGGCCGGGCAGGGACGCGTCAAGGAAAACCGCGCGGCGGCATGAGGCTGATAAAAAACCACCCCATGCATACGCACGGGGTGGCCAAGGTTCAGGGAGGAGACGCCTCCAAAAGGGGGAGGCGCCCATACGACACACCCGAAAGGGGGGCAGGTGCGCCGTATGTTCGACAGATAGAGGAGGTCGCGCCGCCTTTCAAGTGGCGACTAACAACCTTTTGTCATAAACCACTGAAAAATATTCAATGTTTATGCTTTAGGCGTTGGCAGCCTCTGGCGTGGCGGTGACGGCGACGGGGCCCTTGCCCTGACCGACCTGCGCTTCGAACAGCTCGCGCATCAGTTGCAGCGAGAAAAGATGCGCATGGATGAGGGGCAGCATGCCGTTCTGGTTGATCTTGCGAAGTTGATCCCCGCGCATGTCGCGCAGCTTTTCCTCATTCACCATGCGAAAGCCGCGATAGACGAAGGGCTGTTCGTTGCCGGGCACCTGGATGGCGACTTCGCCGTCCATCAGCAGGTCAAGATCCTTGAGGTCCTTCATGAACTGGCCGGTGCGGGCAGCGGCCTGTTCGAAATCCTCGCAGAATTTGAGCACGCCCTGGATCAGTTCGCTGGGCTTGCCGTCTTCGAACAGCGCCTGGCCGTCCTCAAACTCGCCAACGGCTTCGCTGGTGGGATCGAAGCAGAGCGACAGTTCGTCGCTGTCGGGCCGCAGCTTCGCCAGCATCCAGGGATAGCGGCGGACATAAGCGGGCACATAGGATGGGCCGCGCAGCTTGCCCTGATCATCGACGAAGGTGTTGACGCCTTCATTGAGCCCCATCAGTGCCAGGGGAACGGGTTCGTCGCCCGCCGAAAAGATGATGGGCAGGAATCGCTGGGCGCTGACAAATTCGTCCACGGTCAGCGGCACGGCATGCTGGGACGCGAGGAAGGGTGCGGCATCCAGCGTGCGGCTGTGATATCCGGCATGATCGACGCTGCTCAGCGGGATGAGATCATTGTAGAAAACCGGGAGGCTGTTCGCGGGCGCGCTTGCCATGATGCGTGTTCCATTCCTTGTGACGCAGCGCGATGGAATGCGCCGCCTGCCTGAAAACTGGTGATGCGATAAAGGCCTTGGCCCGGACAGGCAATCGCTTTGTCTGGCCGCCTTGCCCCGCAGGTTCAGCCTTCGCCGGGGCGCGGGATGAGCTTGTCCGGGTTCATGATGCCCTGCGGATCGAACGCCGCCTTGATCGCGCGCAATGCGTGGAGCCGGGCGGGACTCGCCAGCCGGCCCAGCTCCGCCCGTTTCATCTGGCCGATGCCATGTTCGGCGGAGATGGAGCCTCCCGCAGCGACGACCGCGTCGTGGACGAAGGCGTTGATGGCAGCGCCCTGCGCCGCGATCCAGGCGGGGCCGTCCGCCGTTCCTTTCGGCGCGCGGACGTGGAAATGGACATTGCCGTCGCCCAGATGGCCGAAGGAGGATGCGGTGGTGCCGGGGAAGGCGCGCTCCGCGGCGGCGGCGGTGTCTGTCATGAAGGCGGGCATCCGTGCGACCGGCACGCTGATATCATATTGCAGAGCCGGACCCTGTGCACGTTCCGCTTCGGAAAGCGATTCGCGGATGCGCCAGAAGGCTTCGGCTTGGGCTTCGTTGACGGCGATCGCGGCGTCGAGCGCTATCCCTTGATCCAACGCTTCGGCAAGGGCGCTTTCCAGCCGCTCGCCGGGGCCGGGCTGGCGGCCGCTGTCATGGTCCACTTCGATAAGGACGTGCCACGGCGTCCGGGTTTCGATGGGACAGCGGGTGCCGGGGATGTGGGACAGCACGTGGCCAAGCCCATCGTCGGCAATGACTTCGAAGCCCTCGACGCTGTCGCCCAGCCGCGCTTCGGCGTGGCGCAGCAGGGCGAGGGCGTCCGCTGGCGAGCGAACGCCCGCCCAGCCCACCGCCCGCGCCGCAATCGCGGGCACGAGGCGCAGGGAGGCAGCGGTGATGATGCCCAACGTGCCCTCCGCACCGATCAGCAACTGCTTGATGTCGTAGCCGCGATTGTCCTTTTTGAGGGCATCAAGGCCTTCGAAGATGCCGCCGTCAGGGAGGACGGCCTCTATCCCCTCCACCAAGGCGCGCATCGTGCCATGGCGAAGGACCTGCGTGCCGCCCGCGTTGGTCGAAACGAGGCCGCCGATCGTGGCCGATCCCTTAGCGCCCAGGCTCAAGGGGAAGCGGCGCCCGATTTCGGCGGCGGCATCGTGCAGGGTGGAAAGGATCACGCCCGCTTCGCACACGGCCAGATTGTCGCTGGCGGAGATTGAGCGGATGCGGTTCATCCGCCGCAGGGAAAGGATGAGAGCGGACCCGTCGGGCGGCGGCGTGGCTCCGCCCACCATCGACGTGTTGCCGCCCTGGGGGACGAGCGGCACGCCAAGGCGCGCGGCCAGGGTGACGATGGCCGCAACCTGCTCCGTCGAATCGGGCTGAAGAATGGCGGCCGCCTGCCCATGGAAGCGCCCGCGCCAGTCGGTCAGCCACGGCGCGATGTCGTCAGCGCCAGTGACGATGCCCCTGGCGTCCAGCAGCGCGCGGAATTGGTCGATAATATCCTGTCCTATCATGCGCCGCTTATGCGCCGGAATTCATCGGCCGTTCAACCATTGCGGGATAGCGTGCCGCCCAAAGGGGTCCGATTTGCTTCATTCCGTCCTGCTGCTTCTTGTCGCGCCGTCGGGAGAATCCGTCCAGTTCGCGCAACTGACGATCCAGCAGCGAGTCATCATCCGCGTTCCGATGGCCAGGAAGGGGAAGGCACCAGCGCGCATCGACCCTGACGCCCGGCATATGTGGAAGGAGAAGAAGGGGCCGCGCTGCGTCGCCTTGCGATCGATCCGGTCGGCCAGCGTGGTCGTGGACCATGGCGTGGATCTGCTGCTGGCGGACAATCACCGCTATCGCGCCAGATTAGAGCGGGGATGCAATTCGATCGGCTTTTATTCGGGCTTCTATGTGGAGCCCGACGATGACGGGTCGCTTTGTTCGGGCCGGGACGCGTTGCAGGCGCGCAGCGGCCTTAGCTGCGGCATCGACGACATCCGCCGCCTGGTGCCCGCGGACCCTGATGATTGAAGGTCCTGATGGGCTGATGCTGCTCGATTTTCTTGACAAGTTGCCGATATTTCCGCAAGGCGCGCCCGATTTCCGTTGTGCAAGCGCGCCCGGCGGAGAGCCTCCTGTCCGGACCATTGAATGACTTTTGCCGATCTCGGCCTTTCCGATGAATTGTTGAAGGCCGTGAACGAGGCCGGATATGACACGCCTACGCCCATCCAGGCGCAGGCCATCCCTTCCGTGCTGATGATGAAGGACATTATCGGCATCGCCCAGACGGGAACGGGAAAGACGGCCAGCTTTGTCCTGCCGATGATCGACATATTGGCGCATGGCCGCGCCCGCGCGCTGATGCCCCGGTCGCTGATCCTGGAGCCGACCCGCGAACTGGCGGCGCAGGTGGCGGAGAATTTCGAGAAATACGGGAAGTATCACAAGCTTTCGATGGCGCTGCTGATCGGCGGCGTGCAGATGGGGGATCAGGTCAAGGCGCTGGAAAAGGGCGTCGATGTGCTGATCGCCACGCCGGGCCGCCTGATGGACCTGTTCCAGCGCGGCAAGATCCTGCTCAACGGCTGTTCGATGCTGGTGATCGACGAGGCCGACCGGATGCTCGACATGGGGTTCATCCCGGATATCGAGGAAATCTGCACCAAACTGCCCGCGCAGCGCCAGACGCTGCTGTTTTCCGCGACCATGCCAGCGCCGATCAAGAAACTGGCCGACCGTTTCCTGTCCAGCCCCAAGTCGATCGAGGTCGCCCGGCCCGCGACCGCATCGACCAACATCACCCAGAGGCTGGTGAAGGTCGATTCGCGCAAGAAGCGCGAGGCGTTACGCGCGATGCTGGAGGCGGAGGACGTGCAGAGCGCCGTCATCTTCTGCAACCGCAAGACGACCGTGCGCGAACTCAACAAGAGCTTGCAGCGCCACGGTTTCAAATCGGGCGAGATTCACGGCGATATCGACCAGTCGGCTCGCATTGCCGAACTGGAGCGGTTCCGCACGGGCGCCGTCAACATATTGGTTGCGTCTGATGTCGCCGCGCGCGGGCTGGACATCAAGGGCGTCAGCCACGTCTTCAATTTCGATGCGCCATGGCATCCCGACGATTATGTCCACCGCATCGGCCGCACGGGCCGGGCAGGGGCGAAGGGCGTGGCTTACACCTTCGTGACGGCGGATGATGCCGAGGCGATCGATAATATCCAGAAGCTGATCGGACAGAAGATCGAGACGGTCGGCGCGCCCGCGAAGGCTGCTGCCGGACCGGACGCGAGCGAGGAATCAGGTGAGGACCGGGGGCGGCGCTCAGGCGGCCGCAAGGAGGAACGCGCCCGCGGACGGGACCGGGACGAGCGGCGGCGCGAGGAGCCTCGTGCGGCCCGGCCGGAAGCCAATGGCCCGCGCCCCCGCAGGCCTTCGCCTGAGGATGACGGGCCGGACGAAGGATGGAACGGGCCAGTGCCCGAGTTCCTGTCCTTTGGGTTTCAGGCTGAAGGTTCGGCCTGAGGCAGGGCGAGCGAAAAGCGGTTAGTTGCAGCATGTAAATCCCACCCGTGCCGTAAGGCGTGGGAAGAGGGGCCATGCCTGGCATGGTGAAGGGAAATAAGCGCTGACGTTGCGTATTTGCCCTCCGCCATCGGCTGCGCTGACGGTTCTCCTCCCCATCTTTGGATGGGAGATCAGCTTGGCTGCGACAGCTTACAATAATCCCTGCGCGCGCAGGCTCGTATGTCCCTTCTCGCCGATGATGATGTGGTCGTGAACGGCGATGCCGAGCCTTTTGCCCGCCTCCACGATCTGCCGCGTGATGTCTATGTCCTGACGGCTGGGTGCAGGGTCGCCCGAAGGGTGGTTGTGGACCTGCCGGGCGTTCCCAAAAATATTTTTTATAATCAAGATGTTATGGCGATCACCGGAGGGAGGGGAGCCGTTAATTGGGGTATGTGACTCGCCTCGACCAATCGAAATTCCGGTGGGCCCCGGTCTGTCCCGCCAGGGCCCGGACCTACACGCTGACACATGACTTTCTTGACCCATTGCCACTGCACGAACAAGGGCTGGCCTCCGATGCGCCTGCCGATCTCGGTCGTCTCGTTTCCGAAGCCAGCCCCCATCTCAATCGGTTTCGGCCTCAGTTCGATCTTTGCGGCAGACGCGAACGGTCTGCGCCCGCATGCGGTCAAGTTTGACCGATCCCATCGATCGAGCTCGTCCGTAGGATATAAGATCGCCTTGCCGATCTTGATATATGACGGCCCGATTCTCTTGCATCGCCAGTTTCGCAACGTACCGTCGCTGACCTTGCTACGATAGCGTTCGATGACCTCTTCGCAAGTTAAATAAGCTGGACCAGACACAACGCCTCCTGAGTAGAATGATAAATTGTGCAACAGCCTGTTGCGCCAATGCGGGCGCGCCCGCAGCCGTCCGATGGCTTGCAGGCATCGTGTACGAAGCGTTCGGGACAATTGATGAGCCTGTTGGTCAAGCACAAGCAGTAACATTCCTCTCGCAGCTATCGAGCCCGCGGCCCGATACTTGCTCTTACTTGAACGACTAAAAGTGTTGATCGGTAAAATAGACAGCAGAAAACCATAATCTGGCTCATCGGCCATCTCGCAAAATGCAGCGATGCAACCTAACTTTGAGTCCAGAAGAAAGCTTCGAGCGAGAGGGGGAAATTATGGAGTTTGCGCCGGGAGACACGGTTCAGCTGAAATCGGGCGGCCCGATCATGACCGTCGAGCAGATTGGTGAGCATTGGTCGGTGGAGGGTACCGCTGTTTGGTGCGTCTGGTTTGAAAAGGTCGGCAATAAGCAGGTCGCCTCGCGGGAGACATTCGCCGCTGTTGCGCTGGATAAAGCCGAGCGGCCTGGTTTCGCGTCGTTTCAGGTGACGCGGGGCTGAGCCAATGATCCGGGGGGCATTCATCGGCATCGATCGGCACGCCGATCCCTTCATCGGCGATCTGACGGGAGCCGCGCGCGACGCCACCGCTTTGTGGGCGGTGCTGTCGGACAGCATCGCCGATTTGAACGCGCCCCTCATTACGGACGATGCGGCGACAGTGGTTGCGATGCGCGATGTTCTCGACGCGACGCTCGGCGCTGCAGACGAAGAGGATGTGGTGCTCCTTGGGTTCGCAGGGCATGGCACGCAGGACCATCGTCTAGTTTTGCATGATACAAGCGTAGCCGATCTGCCGAACACGACGCTCGGCATGGACGAGCTGGCTCAGCGCTTTCGGGAGACCAGAGCGCGTGCGGTCATCCTCTTGCTGGATTGTTGCTTTAGTGGCGGTGCTCCGGCGCGTGTAATCGATGCTGGGCTGGTTCCTCGCGATGCTGTGGCGTTCCCGCTCGTCGACGTGGCAGGGCAGGGACGTATTCTGTTCGCCGCATCCTCCGCCCATCAAGAGGCGCTCGAGGATCCCCAATCGAGGCACGGCCTCTTCACCAAGGCTGTTATTGACGTTTTGCTGGAGGCAGACGCCCCGCTTGGCGTGCTTGAGCTTGTCGACCGCGTTACTCGCCTTGTCACGGCTAACGCTGGGCGGTTTGGCTATATCCAATCGCCGACCATGTTCGGTCAGACCGAAGGTGATCTTGTCCTGCCTCCCGGTCAGATGGGCGTCCGCTATCGCGAAGCTTTTCCGGAGCGCGTCAATTTTCAGACGACGGGCGACATCCGCGAATTGGCAGCAGCAGGCATTCCGCAAGAAGCGGTCGACGCATGGCATCAGCACTTTCCGCAAGGGCTCAACGAGCTTCAGATCGAAGCAGTCAACGAAAAAGGGGTGTTGGACGGTAACTCGCTCATGGTCGTCGCGCCGACCAGTGCAGGAAAGACTTTTATCGGTGAGCTGGCGGCGCTCAAAGCCATTGCGGATGGCCGCAAGGCCGTGTTCCTGCTGCCGTACAAGGCGCTCGTAAACGAGAAGTTCGAGGACTTCTCGGCCCTTTACGGCGATCGTCTGGGGCTCCGAATCGCTCGATGCTCCGGCGACTGGCAGGATCAGGTCGGCACTGTTCTACGGGGCAAGTACGACATCGCGTTCTTTACCTACGAAAAATTCCTCAGCATGTCGGTCGCCTCCGCGCACATGCTCAATCAGATCGGACTGGTGGTGCTCGATGAGGCGCAGTTCATCACTGAGCCAGGTCGCGGCATGGTGGTCGAACTGTTGCTCACCAACCTCGTAAGTGCGCGTCAGCGCGGGGTTGCTCCGCAGCTCATCACATTGAGCGCGGTTATCGGTCACGCCAACCATTTTGACCGTTGGCTCGGTTGCGGTCTTCTGCAAACCGATCATCGACCGGTTCCGCTGGTGGAAGGCGTACTCGACCGAACCGGCGCACTTACGCGCCTCGGACCGAACGGCCCCGAAACCATTCAGCTCCTCGACCGCTTCGCGATCCGCCAGCGCGGGCAAAGGCAATCGTCGCAGGACGTGATCGTGCCGCTGGTCCGCCATCTCATCGATGCTGGCGAGAAGGTCATTATTTTCCGCAATGCGCGTGGCCCGGCGAGCGGCTGTGCGAGCTACCTTGCGGCCGAGCTTGGCCTTCCTGCGGCGCAAGACGTGATTGATGCGCTGCCCGAAGGCGATCTCTCTCAAATGTCGGAGAGTCTTCGCCGGTCACTCGAGGGCGGCATTGCGTTTCACAACGGCGATCTTACCCGCGATGAGCGTGTTGCGGTCGAGCGCGGGTTTCGCCGGGCAGACGGCCAGATCAGGGCCCTCGTCGCGACCAGCACGGTTGCCGCGGGCGTGAACACGCCCGCGTCCACCGTTATCATCGCCGAGACGGATTTTCCTGGGCGAGAACGACAGCCCTACACGGTGGCACAATATAAGAACATGGCGGGCCGAGCCGGTCGGTTGGGGTTCGAGGCCGAGGGTAAAGCCATCTTGCTCGCCGATACTCCCATGGAGCGCAATCAGCTCTTCCGGCAATATGTGCAGGGTCAGCCGGAGGTCATCCGGTCATCGTTCAACCCGAACCAACCGGGTACGTGGGTAATCCGCCTGCTCACGCAGGTCAGGGATGTCCCGCGCGGGGCGGTCGTCGACCTGATCGCGAACACCTATGGTGGTTATCTCGCCGCCCTCCAGAATCCGGCATGGCGCGATCGCATGGTCCCTACGCTGGAGCGGCTGTTGGACCGCATGATCGCTGATGGCCTGATCGAGGAAGACGGCGACAATCTCCGCCTGACCATGCTTGGACGAGCATGCGGCGAGTCGCCCCTTACGCTCGAGTCCGCGATGCGTCTGGTTGAGCTGTTGCGTCGCGTTGATCCGGCCGACGCGACGCTAGAAGCCCTCCTTGTTCTCGTCGAATGCCTGCCGGAGCGCGACGAGGATTACACACCGCAAACCCGCAATGGTGAGCCGCGCTGGCAGCAGGCTGCCCTTGGCCGCTTCGGACATGGCGTGGGCCGCGCATTGCAGCATCGTGCCGAAAGCGATGTCGCGTTCTATGCCCGATGCAAGCGCGCGCTCATCGTGAGCGACTGGATTGCTGGTGAGCCGACCAACGATATCGAGGCCCGCTACTCGTCCAATGCCTTCGTCAGGGTAGGGCATGGCGACATTCGCGGCTACGCGGATGGCTCTCGCTTCCTACTGGAGTCCGCGCTGCGCATAGCCGCGATCGTGCTGGAGCGGGCCGAGGACCAAGAGGCGGCAGCGCTATTGCTCACGCGGCTTGATCTCGGCCTTCCAGCCGAAGCGCTGCCCTTGAGCGCACTAGGCTTCCCGCTGACACGAGGTGAAATTCTCGCACTATTTCGTTCCGGTCATTTGAACCGAGAGGCCATTGCCGCCTTACCCGCCGATGCTGTTGCTGGAATCATCGGCCGGCGCGGGCATGAGCTACATGAAGCGATGCAGCCTCTCATGGGAGCAGTTTAATGCCTATCAGTAATATTAGGACGCCTCCCGCATAGATGAAGCGGCAAAGTTACAGCACACAACATCATATAGCTTATCTCGAACTATTGCGGCACATTGTTCGCGGGGAGCACGGCGCAGTCGCTATGAATCGCCGAGACCAGGGGGCGGGATGATTCTTACTGACAATGAGACAAAGGTAGATCTCCTCAACAACGAGGCGATCGCCAAGACCATCATCGAGCTGCTGCGCGAGAAGCCCGAGCGCGCCGTGACCATCGGTGTTCATGGTGACTGGGGCGCCGGCAAATCCAGCATCTTGGAGATGATCGAGAACGGCCTCAGCTCGGATAAGGACGTTCTCTGCATCAAATTCAACGGCTGGCGTTTTCAGGGATTCGAAGATGCCAAGATCGCGTTGATCGAGGGCATCGTCACCGGGCTTATCGAAAAGCGCCCGTTGCTCACCCAGGCCGGCATAGCCGTCAAAGACATCTTCCGTCGGATCGACTGGCTCAAGATCGCGCGGCACGGCGGAGGTCTCGCTTTCACCGCGTTCACCGGTATCCCCACAGCCGATCAGGTCGGCGCGGTCGTCGGGACCTTGAAGGGAATTTTCGCTGATCCCTCGAAACTTGCAACGCAGGAGAATTACGACAAGGCCATCGATGGTGTGCAGGGGCTGCTGAAGCCCGGTGAGTCGAAGAATGTGCCGCAGGAGATCGAGGCGTTCCGGAAGGCGTTTGACGATCTGCTAAAACAGGCGGACGTCAAGCAACTGATTGTCCTCATCGACGATCTCGACCGCTGCCTACCGGACACGGCAATCGAAACGCTCGAAGCCGTCCGCCTGTTCGTCTTCACTGCCCGTACCGCGTTCATTGTCGCGGCCGACGAGGCGATGATCGAATATTCGGTGCGCAAGCATTTCCCTGAGCTGCCGGACACGACCGGCCCACGCGACTATGCGCGCAATTATCTCGAAAAGCTCATCCAGATTCCGTTTCGGATTCCGGCTTTGGGTGAGACCGAAACCCGCATTTACGTCACCCTATTGCTCATCGGCGCCGAGCTAGGCGAGGACGACCCCGCTTACGCGGCGCTCATCACCGTCGCGCGTGAGTTGCTCAAACGGCCTTGGCAAACGGCCGGGCTCGACGCGCAGACGGTCAAAACCGCCTTGGGCGACAAAGCCGGCCAGGTCCAGAACGCGCTCACACTTAGCGATCAGATCGGTCCGATCCTGGCCAGCGGGACGCAGGGCAATCCGCGGCAGATCAAGCGCTTCCTAAACACCCTGCTGCTGCGGCATCAGACTGCGCTCGCTCGAGGCTTCGGGGACGATGTGAAGCTGCCGGTCCTAGCGAAGCTCATGCTCGCCGAACGGTTCCTCTCCAGATTGTTTGATCAGATCGCAAGCGCCGCTGCCCGCGATCCGGATGGCCGCTGCGTAGATTTGGCGGCGCTGGAAGCCGCGGCGTCGGAGGAGAAGCCAGTCGCCAAGGCGAAGCGAACCGGGTCGAAGATCAGTTCAATAGTCGACGCCAAGCCGACCACCGTGCCGGACTCCAAGGACAGCGCTATCCTGACGGAATGGAAGGCGGCCGATGCGATACGGGCTTGGGCGCAGCTGTCACCGGCCTTGGCGGAAGTCGATCTGCGCCCCTACCTGTTCGTGACCAAGGATCGAAAGGACTATTTCGGTGCAGCCTCCGTCCTCGGACGTCTCGCAGTGGTGATCGAAAAGTTGCTCGGCCCGAAGCTGGCCGTTCAGGCGTTCGAAGGTGAACTCAAGCAGCTCGTTCCGGCCGAGGCCGCTCAAGTCTTCGAGGAACTGCGCGGGCGCGTTATGGGCGGCGATGCCTTCGATACGGCGCCTCCCGGCATAGACGGGCTCGCCGTGTTGGTGCGCGCGCATCCGACGCTTCAAGCCAACCTTCTCGATCTGCTCGAAGCCTTGCCGGCCGATCGGTGCGGGCCGTGGCCCGCATCGGGCTGGGAGGGCATCATCAAGGATGCCGACGCCGTAGCTCGGTTCGAAAAGCTCCTCCAAAGATGGTCGACGTCTCAATCGACCTTCTTGAAGACGACGGCTAGCGCCGCGCTTCGCACGCGGAAAGGTGGCCGCTGATGGGCACGTCGAACGCTTATAGTGGCGCGGGCGGCGGGACGCCGCTCATTCCGAGTTGGCTGCAGGGCGAGGGCGACGGCGGGGCCGGCACGGGCGCGGGTGATGGCGACGGAACACAACCGCCGTCGCCTGATGGATCGCCCCCAGCAGTTCCTCCCGCGCCGGCAGCTCGGCCGGCCGCACCGGCAGGGTCATCGGATCGGTTTACATCTGCACGAAACAATTTCACGCGGTTCGTAAGCTCGGGTGGCAGCGACCGCAGAAGCCTCGGCCGCGCTGTCTCGCAGTATGTGTCCAAGTCGGCGGGCGGCTCGCGCCAGGCCGCGCAGCGTATGGGCTCTTCGCGAGGGGCGGGCGCCGGGCTCGTCCGATTCCTTAACGACGCCAGCGCCAACGGCGTTCGCGAAGCGCTGCGAACGCTCAACCTCGAAAGCCTCGCCGGGCGGCCGATCGAGGAAGTGTTCGCGGGGCTCGCCGATTACATCTGCCCCGAAGGCGGGTCGATCGACGAGGGGATCGCGCGAGACGCTTTCGTCGAGACCATCGCCGATCTGGCCGACGCCGGCATTACCGACATCGATGCGCTGACACCCGGCCAGATTCAGACCGTCTTCGAACTGTATGCGACGCACGCGATCGAGGCTCGGATCTGCAACGACATCGGCACCAAGGTCGTGACCTTGCCGACCGACCCAAGGGCGGCGGAGAGGGTGCAGGCGCAACTGCGTGATTTCATACAGCGCGGGGTCAGCGACGCCATCAACGCCGCGGGAGTCAACATTCAGTCGCTGACACCCGATGCGGTAATGGGCTTCGTAACCAACGTCTATCAATCCGCCTTCGACGTGTTGCAGACGATGGGTGATGGGGAGGCAGCGAAAAAATGAGGCGCCATGTAATTATCGGTCGTTTCGGGCCGGACGATAAGACCCGCGTCCCGAAGGCGCGCGACGAGGTTGCATCGACCCTGCAGTTGGTGGCGGGCAAGCGTCTCGATCACGGGATCGGCCGCGCCTTAGCCGACCTCAAGGCGTTGCATCTGACCCCGAGCGAGATCGGCGCGGATATGCTGGTGGTCGCGGCCCATGTCCACGCGGCCGACACCCGCATCTCCCGCTCCACGGAATCGCAGGACGCCTGGACGCGCGAGATTCGGCTGGTCATCCCGGTGAGCGATCCGGTGCGATGGACGGCCGCGGCTCCCACTCTGGTCCGCGCCTTGAACTTCCTGACCGGCGACAGGTGGGATGTCGGATTCCGCAAACGGGCCAAGAGCTATGCAAAACTGGTCCCCGCCGCGACACCCACCCTTATCCCCGCCCCATTCGACGGCGTAAGTCTGTTCTCCGGTGGCTTGGATAGTCTGATCGGCGCGATCGACAGCTTGCATGCCGGCGAGACGCCGCTTCTGGTAAGCCATGCCGGCGAAGGGCTGGTGAGCAAGTCGCAGGAGCAGTGTTTCGACGGTTTGAAAGCCGCTTACAAATCATCCGCCTTCGATCGGCTGCGGGTGTGGATGAGCTTCGATAGCGGGCTGGTCGAGGATGTCGGATCGGAGGACACCACGCGCGGCCGCTCGTTCTTGTTCTTCTCCCTGGGAGTCGCCGCCGGTACCGCCCTCGGCCGCGACTTCGTGCTCAAGGTTCCGGAGAATGGCTTGATCGCGCTTAATGTGCCGCTCGATCGGCTTCGGCTGGGCGCGCTCAGCACTCGGACGACGCATCCTTTCTACATGGCCCGCTGGAACGATTTGCTCCGGGCGCTTAGCGTCGGGGGGAAGGTTGAGAATCCCTATTGGGACAAGACCAAGGGGGAAATGGTCGCCCAATGCGCCAATCCGGCGCTGCTAAAGCAACTCGCCCCGCTGTCGCTATCGTGTTCGTCACCAACGAAGGGGCGCTGGACAAAGAAACCGCAGGGGCACTGCGGGTACTGCCTGCCATGTCTCATTCGGCGGGCCTCCCTGCGAGGCAAGGATTCGACAGTTTACGGCGTGCCCGATCTGAAGGCCGCCACGTTGGACACTAAGCAGGCCGAAGGTCAGCAGGTCCGATCCTTCCAGATCGCGATCGCACGGTTGTCGAAGCGCCCGGATCTTGCCAAGGCCCTCATACACAAGCCGGGGCCACTCTACGATGATCCTTCCCGGCACGATGGCCTGGCCGATGTCTATCGCCGCGGATTGGAAGAGGTTGGGCGGTTGCTGGCTGGCGTTCGAGCCGCACCGTCATAAGAGGCACTATGCGATCTGGTCTCGTTGATTTTCATTGCCACCTCGACCTCTACCCCGATCACGCGGCCGCGGTGGAGCGTTGCGAGCGCGATGGCGTGTTTACCCTCACCGTGACCACCACGCCCAAGGCTTGGCCGCGGAACCACGAACTGGCGTCGGCTACCCGCCATGTTCGGGCAGCTCTCGGTCTGCATCCTCAACTGGTCGCCGAACGCGCTCATGAGATCGGGCTATGGGAGGAGCTGCTCCCGCGAACCCGCTATGTAGGCGAGGTCGGACTGGACGCCGGCCCTCGATTCTACCGGTCGTTCGAAGCGCAAAAGGAGATTTTCGCTCGCGTGTTGTCGCTTTGCGCGGTGGCGGGGAACAAGATCGTCACGACTCATAGCGTCCGAGCGACCAAGGCCGTGCTCGATATGATCGAGCAGCACCTGCCGCCTACCCGGGGTCGCGTGGTGCTTCATTGGTTCACCGGCACCGCAGCGGAGGCCAAGAGGGCGGTCGATCTCGGCTGCTATTTTTCAGTGAACGCGGAGATGCTTGCGAATGAGAAGCGCGCAGCGATAACCAAGGCGCTCCCGTTGGATCGAGTTCTGACGGAAACAGATGGACCTTTCACCCTGACCAACGCTCGCCCGACCACGCCGAGTGATGTCTGGATCGCTGTAGATGGTTTGGCACGCCTGCACGGCATGCCGTCCGGTGTCATGTCTGCCACCGTCATGCGCAATTTGAAAAGTCTACTCGTAGAGCAAGATTAGGGCGCCCCATGCGCACGGCGCTTTCTTTCGAAACAGAGGATTTCAAGCTATATTGCCCCATTTGACCCATGATCCTCAAGCCGCGCTTGCAATACTCGCTGGCGCTATCGGTACGCTGCTCGAAGACAAGGATTTAGCCTATGCCGATCCCTCAGAGCAGGCGATCGTGGGGCGCCTTGCGGTGCTGCTCGAGGGCAAATTCCCGGGCTGGTCGGTCAATGTCGAATGGAACCGCCGGGGGGACGTCGCCAAGCGGCTGCATTATCCGCTGCATGAGGACGATCCTGGCCGGGAAGCCGCAGTCCGGCCAGATCTCATCGTTCACCGCGTCGGCCAGCGCGAAAATCTGCTCGTCGTCGAAGCAAAGAAGGCGGCAAACAACGATTTCGAAGGCGATATCTGGAAACTGAAGGGGATGACCGAGCAGGCCGGCGCCTATGGCTATGCCGCAGGCCTCCATCTCGTTGTCGACATGCCAGCGGGTGTAGTTTTGCGCTGCGATGTTTATGTCGACTCAGCATTTCACGAAGGCTTGACCGACTGGCTGCGCGATCAGCTACCTGGCCCGGACTGAAATTTGGTGCCGGCCTCGACCAACTCTTTCAAGAGCTCAAGTGCGATACGGCGCCAGCGCCTAATCGCGGCTGTAAGGCCGTTATGATGGCTTAAAGAACTGTTTAATATAAGTAATATTGCAAAATTGGTGCGAAGCGACATCTGGGAGAGATCTCTTAATTTATCACCCCACTTCGGTCATTCTGACTCCTGCTAAGTCACTGAACGTTTGTTACATCTTGATTGTCCGGGATCATGCGTGACCGACAATGCCCGTCGGGTGCTGAGCGGGATAATTGTGAACCTGCCTATCTTGACCCATAACATATTAAAATAAAAAGGTGTTTTTGAATCTCGTCGGGAGCTGGGGCCGGGGAGTGGGGCTGGATCATCAATGATCGCTCGTGATCCTAACGCCTAATCACCGAGATGCTTGTCGAGTCGCTTTGAAGCACGGCATTGCACCCTATTCTTTTCGTCCCATGCTTCAAGCTCATCGATGGGATAGAGGACAGTCTTACCGATTTTGACGTATGACGGTCCAAATTTCATGGCGTGAGGATCAGCGTGCAATAGGCACCCCCTTCGTGGGGTGATCGGCGTGCAAAAAGGACCCCTTCATCCCGGGGATTTAGTCGGCCGACTGGTTTTGATCAGTTGGCGAGAACGGGATGTTGATCGTGGAGACAGTGGTTCGGATTCGGCGTGAGCATGCAGCGGGTAAGGCGATCAAGGCGATCGCTCGTGACCTTCGTTTGTCGCGGAAGGTCGTCCGCAAAGCGATCCGGTCGCCGGAGGCGGCGTTCAACTATCAGCGCAAAGTCCAGCCGCTGCCGCGGATCGGTCCTTATCAGGATCGTCTCGATGCGCTGCTTGAGGAGAACGAAGGTCGCGGCCGCCGCGATCGGCTACGGATGACGCGTATCCATGACCTGCTGGTGCGCGAGGGGTTCGATGGATCCTATGATGCGGTGCGCCGCTATGCGGCGCGCTGGCGTGCTGCGCGGCGGAAGGATGCTGGCGAAGGCGCACCGGCGTTCATCCCGATGACCTTCCAGCCGGGTGAGGCCTACCAGTTCGACTGGAGCCACGAGGATGTGGAGATCGCCGGCAAGCCGATGCGGGTGAAGGTGGCGCATATGCGTCTCTGCGACTCGCGCGCACCCTATGTCCGGGCCTATCCGCGCGAGGGCCAGGAGATGCTGTTCGATGCCCATGCCCGGGCGTTCGCGTTCTTCGGCGGTGTGCCGCGACGCGGTATCTACGATAATATGAAGACGGCGGTGACGGCCGTGTTCACCGGCAAGGAGCGTGTGTTCAACCGCCGCTTCCTGATCATGACCGATCATTACATGGTCGAGCCGACCGCCTGCTCGCCGGCGGCGGGATGGGAGAAGGGCCAGGTCGAGCAGCAGGTCCAGACAATCCGAGGCCGCTTCTTCCAGCCGCGGCTCCGGTTCGCCAGCCTGGCCGAGCTCAACGGGTGGCTGGAGGCCGAGTGCCGGCGCTGGGCCGAGCATCATGCCCATCCCGAACGCGGGGATATTACCGTCGCCGAGGCGCTGGATATGGAGCGACCGGCCCTGCAGCCGATCCTGGCACCGTTCGACGGCTTCCATGAGAGCGAGCATGCCGTCACCGGCACCTGCCTCATCAGCTTCGATCGCAACCGCTACTCGGTCATGTCGACGGCCGCACGCCGGACCGTTCAGGTGCGCTCCTATGCCGATCGCATCGTCATACGCTGCGGCGATGCGATCGTCGGGGAGCATGAGCGCCACTTCGGTCGGAACCGCACGATATACGATCCCTGGCATTATCTGCCGGTCCTCGCGCACAAGCCCGGCGCGCTGCGTAACGGCGCACCGTTCCAGGACTGGGATCTGCCGCCCGCCCTGCACCGATTACGGCGAAGGCTCGGCACCGGGGACGAGGCCGATCGCAGGTTCGTGCGGGTCCTCTCGGCGGTGCTCACCGATGGCCTGGAGCCGGTAGAGGCTGCCGTGCGCGAAGCGTTGGCGAACGGAACGGCCAGCGACGAGCTGATCCTCAACATCCTCTCCCGGCGCCGCGAGCCGGCGACACCCCACAGCATCGTCACTTCGGAAGACCGGATGCTGCAGCATCCTCCGCTCGCCGACTGTGCCCGCTATGATCTGCTGCGAGGCTATGATGCAGCGGCATGATATGATCGACACGATGCGCGGCCTCGGACTCAAGGGCATGGCGGCGGCGTTCGACGAGGCGGTCACCACCGGCCTCCAGCGCAAGCGCACCACCATGGAGATACTGACCGACCTGCTCCGTGCTGAGGCGACCCACCGGGATGCAGCCTCCATCCGCTATCGGATGACGGCTGCGAGGCTGCCCGTGGTGAAGGACCTGGAGCGGTTCAGCTTCGAGGGCACACCGATCAATGAGGAGATGATCCGCTCCCTTCACGATGGCTCCTTCCTCCCGCCTCGCCGCAATATCGTGCTGGTCGGCGGCACGGGGACAGGCAAGACCCACCTCGCCATCGCGATCACCGCCAATGTCGTGCGAAGGGGCGCTCGCGCCCGCTACTTCAACACCGTCGATCTGGTGACACGCCTCGAAGAGGAGACCCGGATCGGCAAAGGCGGGACCCTGGCGGCGCAGCTGTCGCGGCTCGACCTGATCGTTCTCGACGAGCTCGGTTATCTGCCGTTCGCCCGCTCGGGAGGGCAGTTGCTGTTCCACCTCATCAGCAAGCTTTATGAGCGGACCAGCGTCATCATCACCACGAACCTCGCCTTCGGCGAATGGCCGACCGTGTTCGGCGATCCCAAGATGACCACGGCGCTGCTCGACCGCGTCACCCACCACTGCGATATCGTCGAGACGGGCAACGACAGCTGGCGCTTCAAAAACCGCAGCTGACAGCCACCTTCGGCGCCTTCAAAAATCTATCTTGCGCTGCGCGCGCCTCCGGTCGGGCTACGCCCGCCCTCCGCCGCACGCAGCGCAAGGCCATCTTCAACAAACCAGCATCATATTATCTGAAAAGGGGGTCCCTCTTCGACGCCGATCGGGGGTCCCTTTTGAACGCCGTTTGACA
>NZ_ATHO01000168.1 GCF_000445065.1 Sphingobium quisquiliarum P25
GTTAGCCATTCTTCATCCTCCGAAAATGCTCAACTGCGCGAATTGACTTCGCTTCAGCCTTGACCACATCGCCAGTGGCCCCATGTGCCTGGCACCAGCCTGAAAGATCAGAGCATACTTACCACATGGTTACAAGCCTGCTTTGCGAGAGGACGAAATGCCCTCTTGTCCAGCCGGGGCGAAAGGCGCTGGTTCATACTCTATGTTCTACAATGGCTTCCTTTACAGCGTTCGCGGCCTGCAATCTCCGACTCGAAGTGAAAAAGCCTACGCAGATGGCGCATGCCCTCCTTTTATCGAATCGCTTGGATCATGCAGGGGTTAATGATAATTACCATGTGGTCATCATGCCCATGGGCCAGATAAGGACTGCAATATGAATTTCACGATGTCGCCCGCGGAAACCATGTGGCGTGATCGGGTCCGTAATTTCATGAACGATGTGGTTCGGCCCCATGATGAGACCTATGCCGCGCAGCAGGCTAGTGGAGAGCGGTGGAAGACTCTGCCGATAATCGAGGAATTGAAGGAGCGCGCGAAAGCGGACGGCATATGGAATCTTTTCATGCCGCCGCTGGCCGGCCACAATCCCGTCGACAGCAGCTTCGAGTTCGTCGCTCCGGGCCTTACCAATCTGGAATATGCCTCCTGCGCGGAAGAGATGGGCCGCATCGAATGGGCGTCCGAGGTGTTCAACTGCTCCGCGCCCGATACCGGCAACATGGAGGTCCTGCACCGCTATGGAACTCGCGAGCATAAGGAGCGCTGGCTCCGGCCGCTGATGGAGGGGAAGATTCGCTCGGTCTTTCTGATGACCGAGCCGCGAGTCGCATCCTCTGACGCCACCAATATCGAAACCTCCATCGTTTGTGACGGCGACCATTATGTGATCAACGGCCGCAAATGGTGGTCTTCGGGCATAGGCGATCCTCGATGCTCGGTCGGCATTCTCATGGGAAAGACCGATCCTGATGCCCCGCGCCATGCTCAGCAGAGCATGATCCTCCTGCCGCTCGACACGCCGGGGGTTAAGGTTCTGCGAATGCTTCCTGTGTTTGGCTATGACGATGCGCCTCATGGTCATGGCGAAGTCGAGCTGAAGGATGTTCGCGTTCCGGTCGAGAATATGCTGCTCGGCGAGGGGCGCGGCTTTGAAATTGCTCAGGGGCGATTGGGGCCAGGCCGAATCCATCACTGTATGCGCACGATTGGCTTGGCCGAGGAAATCTTGAAGAAAATGGTGGAGCGGCTCCTTTCGCGCACTGCCTTTGGGAAACGCCTAGCAGAGCATTCCATCTGGGAGCAGCGGATCGCCGAAGCACGGACGTCACTTGAAATGACCCGCCTCCTATGCCTCAAGGCCGCCGACGTGATGGACAAGCTTGGGGCCAAGGCAGCACAAGCGGAAATCGCGATGATCAAGGTGGCGGGGCCGCATATGGCGTTGAAGATCGCCGACGATGCGATCCAGGCGCATGGCGGCGCGGGCGTCGCCGACGACTTCGGCCTTGCGCGCGCCTATGCACATCTCCGCACAATGCGCCTGGTGGATGGGCCGGATGAGGTTCACAACCGCGCGATCGCTCGCCTCGAAATGCGCCGCTATCGTCAATAGTTGAATTGCCGACCCTGTTATTCGGTCGCAATGACCAGCTAACGGCCTGCCGGTCGCGTTCAGGCGAACGGCAGGCCAAGCGCATGACCGACGCAGCGCCCAGGCGCATACGTCGGTAGCTGGCAACCCAAGCCCTACCGCATCAGCACCAGTTCCTCGGCCATAGAGGGATGCAGTGCTACGGTATCGTCGAACTGGGCCTTGGTGAGCCTCGCCTTCACCGCGATCGCGGCGGCCTGCAGGATTTCAGGCGCGTCGGGGCCGATCATGTGGATGCCGACCACCACGTCGGTCTCAGGATGGACGACCAGCTTGTAGAGCGCGCGCTCGTGGCGGTCGGCGAGCACATTCTTCATCGCCCGGAAGTCGGAGGTGTAGACCTTGACCTCACCGAGCTTGTTGCGCGCCTCGGCCTCGGTCATGCCCACGCCCGCCATCGGCGGATGGCTGAATACGGCGGACGGGATGCAGCCATAATCGACCCGGCGGGGATTATTGCCGAACACAGTGTCGGCAAAGGCCTGGCCCTCGCGGATCGCGACCGGCGTCAGCTGCACCCGGTTGGTGACGTCGCCCACCGCATAGATGCTGGCGCAGCTCGAGCGGTTGTCGTCGTCCACCTTGATCGCGCCCTTGGCGTCGAGTGCGACGTCGGCCGTCTCCAGCCCGAGATTTTCGGTATGCGGGCGTCGGCCGGTGGCGAATAGCAGCATGTCGGCCGGGATCGGCTCATGGCCGGTCATGTGCACCAGCAGCGAGCCGTCCGGTTGCTTGTCGACCTTCTCGAAGGCGACGTGGAATTTGAACTCGATCCCCTTGGTCATCGAGATCTGGAGCAGCCGGTCGCGGATCTGCTCGTCATAGCCGCGCAGGATCACGTCGGTGCGGTTGACCAGCGTCACATGCGCACCAAACTGGTGGAAGATGCCGGCAAATTCATTGGCGATATAGCCCGCCCCTGCGATCACCACGCGCTTGGGGAAGGTATCGAGATGGAACACTTCATTCGAGGTGATGCCATGCTCGGCCCCCGGAAAATGGGGTACGATCGGCCAAGCGCCGGTTGCGATCAGGATTTTGCCGGCGGTGATCGTCTGGCCCGAGCCGAGCAGCACCTCATGCGGCCCGGCGACGGTCGCCCGCTCGCGGATGATCTCGACCTTATTGTTGCCGAGCGTCTCGGTGTAGAGACCTTCGAGCCGCGAGACCTCGGCGAGCACATTGTCGCGCAGCGCCGACCAGTCAAATTCGCAATCGGGCACCTTCCAGCCAAAGCGCCGTGCATCCTGCAGATCCTCGGCGAAATGCGAGCCATAGACGAGCAGCTTCTTGGGCACGCAGCCCCGGATCACGCAGGTGCCGCCCACCCGATGCTCCTCGGCGACCGCCACCCGCGCGCCATAGGCTGCCGAAACCCGCGCCGCGCGCACTCCGCCCGAGCCCGCCCCAATGACGAACAGATCATAGTCGTAGGTCAACATCCAATAATCCCAACCAAGTAAGTGTTGTTTTTCTACAGCTAGAGGGCGCGCGCATCGAGTCGTCCGCCTCCATCCCCGAGCAGACCGCCGACTCCCATGCCGGCGATCACATCGCTATCCACGCCGAACCCAGCGAAGAGCCGCTCCAATATCAGATCAACTCGGGGTGACTACACGAAAGTGACGTATCTGCACGGAAAGGGCGAACGGATAGCGAACGTCACGCGGCAAGTAGGGAGTTGACGGCGCGCAGCGGTCGCAAGGCGTCCGGATCGGGTTGATCTTCAACATTCCAGCTATAGTCACCGGTCAGCGAGATATGCTCCCAGCCCAATGGCGCGATGTGGCGTGCGATTTCGTCGGCTGTGCCGATGTCCGCCAGCGCCATTTCGAGATAGCGAGTGTTCCACAAGATGATGGCGGCGACGAGCAGGTTGAGGCCGGAGGCGCGATAGGTCTGGTTCTCGAACCGACGATCGCGCAGTTCGCCGAGCTGGTTGAAGAAGAGCGCGCGGGCGAGCGCGTTGCGGGCTTCGCCTTTGTTGAGGCCCGCCTGGGTGCGCCGGCGCAGGTCGATGTCGCGCAGCCAGTCGAGCATGAAAATGGAGCGTTCGAGGCGGCCCAGCTCGCGTAGTGCGAGGGCCAGTCCGTTCTGTCGCGGATAGGCGGACAAGCGGCGCAGCATTGCCGAAGCAGTGACGGTGCCGGTGCGGATCGACGTGGCGAACCGCAGCAGTTCGTCCCAATGCGCCGCGACATGACCCAATGCGATCGGTTCGGCCGTCATGCCGGCAAGCAAGGGGCCGGATTCTTGGCCGGGAAGGAGGTGTAAACGACGCTCCTTGATGTCGCGCAGGCGCGGCGCGAAGCGGTAGCCGAAGAAGGGCATGAGGCCGAACACATGGTCCGATGCCCCGCCCGTATCGGTGTAGTGCTCCTCGATCGTCAGGCCGGTCTGGTGATACAGCAAGCCATCCAGCACATAGGGCGCTTCGCCAGCGGTCGCCGCGATCACCCGACTTGCGAAGGGGTCATATCGATCCGAGACATGGGTGTAGAAGGCAACGCCTGGTTCGTTGCCGCTGCGCGCGTTGATGTCGCCGATCGCGGCCCCACGGCCCCCGGCATGAAATTGCTGTCCGTCGCTCGACGAAGTGGTGCCGTCTCCCCACAGCGCGGCGAGCGGCATGGCGCGATGGGCGTCGATCAGCCTTCCCAACGCTTCGCCATAGGCGGCTTCGCTGATGTGCCAGTCGTGAAGATGGGCGAGCTGACGCAGACTTGCGCCCCGGCAGGTTTCCGCCATGCGTGTGAGGCCGAGATTGATGCCATCGGCGAGGATGACCGTGAGCAGCGCATTGCGATCGTCGGCTTCCCGGCCCGAACGACGATGGATGAAGCATTCGCTGAACCCGGTCCAGGCATCGACCTCCAGCAGAAGATCGGTGATCTTCACGCGCGGCAGTCGATCATAGGCGGCGCGACGGGCAATCTCGGTGGCGGGCGGTGTTGCCGCCTTCAGCGGCGAGATGATGAGACCGTTTTCGTCAAGCTTAACCTGGGGCAGCTCCCCTTGCCGTGCAAGGACCGTTACCTGCTTGATCGCCGTGTCGAGCCTGGTGCGCCGTTCCTCGATATGGCGCTCGAAATCCGTTTCGATGGCGAGCGGCAACGGCCCCTTCTCGCGCAGCGCCGCAAAGGTCGCCGGCGGTATGAGATAGCTGTCGAAATCGCGAAACTGCCGGCTTCCCGCGACCCATATATCCCCGGCTCGCAACCGCTCGCGTAGTTGCGACAAGGCGCATAGTTCATAAGCGGCACGATCAACGATGCCATCCCGCAGGACGAACGGGCGCCATGCGGGCGGCACAAAGCGTAGCGGCACGCGATCAGGCAAGCGCCGTTTGCCGGTCCGATATAGCTCCGCGCTGATGGCCAGCGCTGACAGGAGCCCCTGAACCGCGCCGGCGCCGCGAAACTCGAAGGCGTTGAGAAAAGCGCCGACAAAGAGCTTCACCGTCCGATGCCGCTCGATCAATTCGGCGGTGCGATCGACGGTTTCCGGTCGCCCGAGCACTTCGGCCTGCTCGACGGCCACGGCGAAGTGCTGCCAGTCCAGCGCCTCGATCTGCGCCAGAGAATCCACGCCCTTGCTGCGCGCGTCGATGAGGAGGCGGCAAGACCCCGTGAGCGTCCGGAGGTGGCCTTGCAACTCGCGCACCGTCTTGAGGGCTTTGTCGCGGGTCCGGTTCTCGGCGCGGCGCGCCATGCTGCCCAACAGCTTGTCGAACATCGTCAGGGTGGCGTCGGTCAGGCTTTCCTCAAGCCGGATGCCGGTTGCCGCCAGCGTCGCATGGCGGCGCAGGGCATTGAGTTCGCCAAGGTGCTGGGGTGTGATGCGGCTGCCTTCGTCCGCCAGCCTGTCAAAAGTCAAAGCCGGGATCATGTCGGCACGGGCGCGATCGAGGCCCAGCGCGCGGATATAGGCGAGCCGTTCGATCAGGCGCAGGATGTTGCGCGCTGCCGGCGATTGTGGCGCATTGCGCATCCAGGATAGCCATGTCGCGACCTGCCCCGGTCGTCGGGCCAGCAAATCGTCCAGGCCCTGAAGGGTGTCAGGCAGCAGGCCATTCGTGAGCACTTCATAGGTAAGCTGTTCGGCTTGCTGGCGCGCCCGCCGCAGCACCGCTTCGAGAATCGACGGAGAAGGCAGGAGGATCTGCAGGCGCCGGAGTTCATCGACGATGACGTCTGCCATCTGGCCGGGGTGTATGATGGTCTGCGCGATTGGGACCGAGAAGGCGACAACTTCACGGAAAGCGTTGCGGTCAAAAATCCTGAACCCGTGCGATCGTCGGATTTCGACGAGATGCTCGCGACGGGTCTGGTCCCGATGGGCATAATCCGCGAAGGCTGCCGGCGCGACGCCGAGTTGCTGCGCCACATAGGCGAGCACAGGAGCGGGCGGGACTTCGCCCGCTTCCAGCGCACGGCCAGGCCATCTCATATATAGCATGAGCATCGCATAGCCGAGCCGGGTGGCATCGCCGCGACGGCGGCCGACAATTTCCAGGTCGTCGCTGGTCAGCGTATAATGACGCGCGATCTCGCGCTCATCGAGCGGCGCGCCATAATGCCTCGCCCAGATTTCCAGGCTCACCAGTCGCCGTCTCGCCAAGCATCATCTCCTTCGCTTTGCGTGTCCGTCAGACGGTCCTCTGGCGGCCAACAGGAATATGTCCGTTAACTCTGGACCTGTAACGGCGATTCGGACAAGATCGCATAATGACGGGAAAACGGACAGGATCGGGCATCATGTGGCGCTGATCGGCTATGCGCGCGTCTCGACCGCAGACCAGAAGCTGTCGCTCCAGCTTGACGCGCTGAACACTGCCGGGTGCGACCGTATATTCGACGATCACGCATCCGGGGCAAAAGCCGATCGGCCTGGCCTAACCGAAGCGCTCGCCTATTTGCGCCCCGGCGACACGCTGGTGGTCTGGAAACTCGACCGCCTCGGCCGCTCGATGAGCCACCTGATCGAGAAGGTCGGCGAGCTTGCGGCGCGCGGCATCGGGTTCCGCTCACTCACCGAGAATATCGACACCACCACTTCGGGCGGCATGCTGGTGTTCAACATCTTCGGCTCGCTGGCCCAATTCGAGCGTGACCTGATCCGTGAACGCACTCATGCCGGCCTCAAGGCCGCACGCGAGCGGGGCAACAAGGGTGGTCGCCGGCCTGTCGTTACCCCCGACAAACTACGTAAAGCGCGGGCGCATATCGCAGCGGGCCTCACTGTTCGTGAGGCGGCGGCCCGGCTCAAGATCGGCAAAACCGCCCTATACAAGGCTCTGGAAAACGCGTGAAACCGCTGGCGATCAAGAACTCGTGGGTGCTGGTCACAGGGGCTTCGACCGGTTTGGGCAGAGCGTCCGCCCTCCGCTTGGCGGCATCGTACCAGGCCAAGCCCCTGATTGTTGGACGAAGGCTCGACAACTTGCGGGAGCTACAGACCGAAATTGACGAGCGGTTCAATGTGCCGTGCGAGATTATAGTGGCTGATCAACGTGAAATCGAGGGCAGGGAGAAAATCGCGGCTAAGGTTGCAGAATTGCAAGTAACAGCCGCTTTGTTGGTTGCCGGAATGACGAGCGTTGGTTCATTTGATGCAGGCCGTGCCGACACTTATGCCGAGGTAATTGAAACAAACATACTCGGTTTCACGGATTTGCTGGCTCGCCTGATTGCGATTTTCAGGGAGCAGCCGTTTGAATCCTCAGTAATCGCCGTGTCGAGCCTGGCGGGCGAAACATCCGTGCCCTTCCAAGCGGTCTACGGCGCGTCGAAAGCCTATGTAAGCACCCTCATGCGAGCGCTTTCCGTGGAGCTTGCCGGGACGGGAGTGAGTGTTGGGTCTTTTGCACCCGGTGGAATCGACACAGACATGGCTGCCCTCAGCGATTTGAAGTGGGGGAGGTTGGGTTTGATGGACGTTGACCGGTGCGCGGCCCATGCAGTCCACGCTCTGGTTTATCGGCAATCCTTCGCCATACCGGGGATGGGCAACCAGCTCACATATTTGGCGAGCAGGGTTCTACCTCGATCGTTGGTCAATCGGATTGCCGCCCTCCCATATCGGCGCCCGTAGGGCGGCACCACATAAAAGGGGCAGGAAAGCCTGCGAATAGCATCTGCTGGCATCGTACCGGATTTGTTCGCCCTTAGCGTGCAGATACGTCACTTTCGTGTAGTCACCCCAACTCCATTACGCAGGGGGCTACGTGCACAACCCGGCAACCCAATGACAGCCCGCCTGCGCAACCAACCGAGGCACAGGAGATTGCCGGGATCGACCGGCATTCCCACCCGCTCCACGCGCCCGCCCGCTTGTCGAATGGCCGCGGGGACCACATCTTCGCGGTCGGCCGTCGCCGATGCCGCCATGATCAGCACAAGATCCGCCTCCGAAGAGTCCGCGAGCAAATTGGTTAGAGCCGCTTCATCATGATCGCAGATCCACACATGATTCAAATGTCCGCCAAGCCTCTCGACTCGCTGCCTTATAACGGTTTCGGTCTTGGCGAGAAGCTTGAGGCTTACGCTGCCTAGACTGGTTTGCACGAGATTGACCGAGAGGGGCCCGAATGCAGCTATACGGACCTTGCAACCATCCGCGACTTGCCCCGCTGAGACAAGTTCGGCTCGGGGCACCGCATAGGGAATTATCTTGACGGTGCCTACCACGTCGCCCGCGCGCACCGGCGTCATCGGCGCGACGGCGGCGAATGTGATCGCCTCCGTTGCCCGATTGAGCTTGCCTATGCCGTCGGGTGCATAAACGAGAAGGCCGTTCGTCTCGGCGATCAGATCAGCCCGCCCATGGACGGGAGGTTCGGCGCGGACATGATCTCCGGCCAGCCTCTGCGCAATCGCCATCGCGACATCATTTTCACCAATATCGTCCGTATCGAGCCGAGCAACGGTGAGCGCTTCCAATCCCGCATGCCGGACCGCCGCCAGATCATCGCAATCGAGCACGCGCCCTTTTGGCAAGCGGCGTCCCGGAATCGAGAGGCTATGGGCCAGGATCGCACCCTCGGCCTCTTCCAGCGATACCCGTCCAAACCTCACTTCGAGCTCCGCAAGACTGTCGTCATCTCGGCCAGGATGGAAACGGCGATCTCGGCTGGTCCCGCCGCACCGATTGGGAGCCCTGCCGGCCCATGGATGCGGGCGAGCTCCTTATCCGTGAAGCCGGCGGCGCCGAGCCGCTCGAGCCGGGCAGCATGTGTTTTTCGTGATCCCAATGCGCCGATATAGAAGGCCGGCGAGTTCAGAGCGCGCGCCAGCGCCGGATCATCAAGCTTTGGATCATGCGTCAAACTGACTACCGCGGAGCCGCCGTCCGGGCGCCAACGATCAAGCGCTTCGTCGGGCCAATTCTCGTCTACAGGTTGATCAAATCGGGCAGCCGCCGCGAACATGCCGCGCGGATCGATAACGGTTGTCTCATAGCCCGCAAGGCGCGCCATCGGGACGAGCAGCTGGGCGATATGAACCGCCCCCACGATCGCGAGACGACGGCGCGGAGGATAGAGATTGAAGAACCATTCCTTCAGAGGGGCCGCATTCTCGCGGGTCGCACCGCTTGTCAGATCCGTCGCCAGACCCAGCGGCAAACCCTGCGCCCGTGCATCAACGATACGCTCGATCAGCGCAGGCGGAAAATGTGCCCCATCGACGGTCTGTAACAGGATGGAGATTCGGCCGCCGCAAGCAAGTCCCACCTCCCAGGCCTGCGCGTCAGCCACGCCATAATCCAGGCGACGAAAGCCGCCCCCTGCCGCAATCAATTCGAGAGCCTGAACGATGACGTCGCCTTCGACACAACCGCCGCTGACGGAGCCTTCGAAAATTCCGTCGTCGCGGATCACCAGATGGGATCCCGCCCGCCGAGGCGCCGACCCCCAGGTCTCGATCACTGTGGCAAGCGCGACATGACGGCCCGCCGCAAGCCATAGCGCCGCGGCATCTATCACGACATCCAGGTCATCCGCTGCCTCAGCCATGATCCCATTCTGATCCAAAAAATGCTGAACTTAAAGGATTACGGCCGGAGCGTCCGAAAAATCGGATGCTCCGGCCGTATCCATTCAATGCACCACCGGCTTCATGCCGGCAGAGGAGGGGAGATCCCAGGCCAATCTCGACAGACCAACCCAAGATCCTCCGATCAGCTTTAGAAACGGAAGCTGGTCTTTACTCCGTAGGTGCGTGGCATGGCCGCATACCGAACCGCCGTATCGTACAGGAACGCTACGTTGTTCCAGTAATATTCGTTGGTCAGATTCTTCACCCAGAACTGGACCTGCCATGCATTGTCCGCATCCTGAAGTGCAATGCGAGCATCAACGGTGGTAAACGGCTTGATGTAGGTTACCGCCTTCGTCACCGCATCATGACCGATCGCAGCCTGCGTGCTGCTGTTATAGGTCAGGCTGGCACCCAAATTCACTGCCAGGCTGGCGCCAAGCGGAACGGTATAGTCGGCGTTTGCACTCGCATTCCATTTCGGAGCGAATGGCACCCGGTCGCCGGCAAAGTCAGTAAATACCCCGTCGGAATTCAGACCGGAGTATTTTTTGATCTTCGCGTCGACATAGGTCACCGCGCCACTGAGGTTGAGGCCATCGACCGGCCGCCATACGATGGCCAGCTCACCGCCCTTGACGGTGGACTTAGGCACGTTGTCGAGTGCGAACACGGTGCCGAAAGGCGGCTGATCGAAGAAGCCCCTCAGCTGCTTGTTGCGGTAGTCATAGTAGAAGCCAGCACCGGTGAGCAGCACCGAGCGGTCGAACAGCTCCTGCTTGAAACCCGCTTCGTAGGTAATGACCGATTCCTGAACGACCGGACGATATTGACTGACAGTCGCCGCCGAAATCGTTGGGAAGCTGCCTGCCTTATAGCCCTTGGTCACGTTCGCGTAAAATAGCGAACCAGCCACCGGCTTGAAGTCGACGCCAACCTTCCAGGACAGATTATCCTCATTGAGGTTGGTATCGCCGAGGATGCTCTCAAAGGCATCCGGCCGTTGCCCATTCTCTACACCGATAAGTGGATTGCCGTTGGCATCCGTCAGCGGGTCGATCGCACTGGTGCAGTCACCCGGCTGCAGGGGGGTCGATGCTCCCAGGCCCACCAGGGATCTGGCGAACGTGTGGAGAATGTCGAACAGCCTGCGCTGGGCGTCGTCGCCATGTATCGGGTCGAAATTATTATCAAAGGTACAGCCGACGAAATGGCGCTTGCTGTTCGTATAGCGAAGGCCACCCTTCACCGTGATGGTGTCTGTCACATCGAAATCGACGTTTCCAAAGAACGCATAATTTTCGATCGTCTGCCGGCTGAAATCCGATCCTCTGGAAAATGGCACCGGCAGCAAAGTGCTCGTCCCGTCTATCTGAGAGAAATTCGAGACGATGCTATCTCCATAGGAAGCCTTGCTTAGCTCATAGACTTTGCTGTGCTGATAATTAGCACCGACGGTGACCCGCATGCGCGATGCGGCGTCGTTCGACAGGCGCAATTCCTGGTTGAAGTCACGAATATATCCGTCGTTGGCGACATAATCATAGTCTTGCACCGCAGTGCCGTCATCCGCCGCCCGGCTATTACGCTTATAGTCCGAATAAGAAGTGATCGAGGTCAGGGTCAGATTATCGGTCACGTCATAGTCGGTACGCAGCGCGGCATTATACATTCTGTCGTCACGGAAAGGTTCAGCATCCGCGGACCAATCGGCGGCGCGCGCCTTGCGCGGCGCATATGGCGTCACCAATGTACCCGTTTCGAAATTATAAAGCTGAGGGCTCAAAAATTGCTCCTGCCCCGCCGTGGCAGGACGCAGGAAGATGTACTGCCCGATCTGCGGCTCGCTGCCGTCATGCCAACCACTCAGGCTGGCCATGAAACTGAGTCTATCGGTGGGCTTCCAGTCTAGAGTGATACGGCCAGCGAATTCCCGCCGCTTCCCGAACTCGTCACCTGGACGAGAGAAGTAATTTTTCTGCCACGATCCCGCATAAGTGCTGCGGCCAGCGAGCCGTATATTGAGCGTGTCGGTCACAGGTCCACTGATGAAAGCTTCGCCTTCAACCGTGCTAAATCGTCCATAGCCAAGGCTGAACCCGCTCGTCAGAGTGTCGGTCGGCTTGTTGGCGATGTAGTTGATCGCGCCGCCGGTGGAATTCTGGCCGAACAGAATGCCCTGCGGACCTTTCAGTACCTCAACACGCTCCATGTCCAAACCGACCCCGATGCCGGGCAGCGCGGAGAAGCTGAGAGGCGCCTGGTCGACATAAACGCTAACCGCAGGCGATGCCGCCAGAGCGGTATCGAAATAGCCGACGCCACGCAGCGTGAACACCGGGGTGCCGAATGCCGACCGCGCATAGGTCAGACCCGGGACGGCCTTGGTCAAATCCTGGACGCTGCTGATACCCTGCTTGACGAGCTGATCGCCACTGACCGCCGCAATCGTGAGGCCGACCTTGTTGATCGATTCAGCGCGCTTGCTGGCGGTGACGATGATCTCGCCGGCACCCAGACTTTCACTCTGCGGCGCTTCGGCGGCTGCGGATTGGGCAGCAGGCTGCTCCGCCGGAGCCTCGCTCTGGGCGAATGCGGGCGAACAGAAGCAAAGAAGCGCGACGCCCGATGCGTATAAGTTAATGCCGTGCCGTTTCGTTGTGCTTTCTGGTCTGACAATCATAACCATCCCTCCCTAGATATGACCGAAGTATCGTTTCGCGCTCTTAAACATTTTTTCTTCGGTCGCGTTGAAAAACTATCCGTGTCTCCTGCCCACTTCACTCCGGTGTCAGGACAATTATTTCGTTTCTATTCGGCAGACTGCCGCTCCAACAGCAGCATCATCACCTTCAGAAACCAATATTTCAATGAGAGTTCCATCGCACGGGGCTTCCACCTCGGACGTCACCTTTTCGGTTTCCACCTCATAAAGGATGTCACCGAGAGCAAAGTCTGCGCCCAGCTGTACGTGCCAGCGAGCGATCGTGCCTTCTTCCATGTTCATGCCAAACATCGGCAACTTAAGCGACATCTTCATGCAACGTCTCCATCGCGTACAGCCGCGCGGATCGCAGCCTCAACCATAGCCTCATCAGGGATCACCGCATTTTCGAGATGGGGCGCGAACGGGATCGCCACATCCTGCACGGTGTCCCGGCGCACGGGAC
>NZ_ATHO01000169.1 GCF_000445065.1 Sphingobium quisquiliarum P25
CCCACATTTCCCAAGTAAGGCGCTGATTTCGCTGTCCTGACCATTATATTTCCTATATAAAACATGGTGTTGAAGGCTGCGAGGGGCGCGTTTCATGGATCACCCAGAGGGTGCGGGCTTGCAACGGGCAGATCGGGTGGATTTCGACCCTCGCGTGCGGCTGGAATTTCGCGGCACGCAGCTCAGTTCCGACGGCGGCCTTCTGGTGATGCGCGAGCTTGATGACGCGCTCGGGTTGTCCGATTTGGCGTCAGCGGCGCTGCGCGATACTCGCTCTGGCAAGAACACGGTCCATCGGCTCGACGGCCTGTTCCGGCAATCAGTCTTTGGGCGGCTGGCCGGATACGAGGATGTCAACGACGCCAACCGTCTCGCCTGCGATCCGGTCATGCGCCAAGTTGTCGGCGGCAGAGCGGTCGATGCACAAGCGGCCTCGGCATCGCAGATGGGACGGTTCGAGACCGAGACGCTGGCTCTGGCCGGGAACCGTGCCGCGCTGGCCGACCTGAACGGGCAATGGATCGACCGGTTCCATGACCGTAACGGGCTGAAGTACATCGTTCTGGACATGGACAGCTCGGTCAGCCCGACCCATGGCGACCAGGAAGGGTCCGCCTGGAATGGCCATTTCGACTGTAGCTGCTATCACCCCAACTTTCTGTTCAACCAGTTCGGGATGCTGGAACGCTGCGCCCTGCGCCATGGCAACGTCCACAGCGCCGATGGCTGGCGTGATGTTCTCGACCCCGTCATTGCGCGCTACGCGGAGCGCGACCTTGGTGGCAGGTTCTTCCGGGCCGATGCTGCCTACGCGATCCCGGCGATCTATGAGCGATTGGAAGAAGCGCGGTTCTTCTACGCCATCCGGCTGCCCGCAAACGCGGTCCTCAAGGACAAGATCGCGCATCGGCTAACGCGCCCTGTCGGGCGGCCGTCACTGACCAAGGTCAAGCGGTTCTTCGAGGAATTCGAGTATCAGGCGGCGTCCTGGGACAAGGAACGCCGGGTGATCGCCAAGATCGAATGGCATCCGGGCGAACTGTTCCCGCGTGTCGGCTTCATCGTCACCAACCTGCCGATGGAGCCGGACTGGGTGGTGCGGTTCTACAACCAGCGCGGCACCGCCGAGCAGCACATCAAAGAGGGCAAATACGCCTTTCGCTGGACGCGGCTGTCGTGCCGGAAGTTCCGCGACAATGAGGTGCGGCTGCAACTGCACGCCCTGGCGTACAACCTGGCCACCTTCTTGCGCTGCATCGAGCTGCCCGAGGCCATGGCCGACTGGTCGTTGACCAGCCTGCAACTGAAGCTGATCAAGATCGGGGCACGTGTGGTCCGTCACGCCCGCACCATCACCTTCCAGCTGGCCGAGGTCGCTGTCACCGGCACGATGGTACGCGCCATCCTCGCCGCTATCCGCCGATTGCGAGCGCCACCGCTATGCGCATGATCGCGATCCACGCTCAAACTGAACGAAAGCGGCTGGACAGATCTGTCCGCTGCGCTGAAAAACGCCGCCCCTGGGCAAGGAAACAGCGGCTTCGCGGTCTGATCCGTCCAGATCCAGCAGTCTGCGCGACCGCAGGTGCCGCTTGCGGCAGAAAATCCTTGTCTAGCGCTCGGATACAGGCGATCTTCACCTCAAACGACACGCCACTTGGGGAATGCAGGATGAAGTGGGCGACGACCGATGCGATGTCGTGGCGGCGGATCGGGCTGGCAGGCTCGGTCTTTCTCGCCACCCTCGCGCTGTTCGGTGGGCTCGCTTATCATTTCGCGATCGTTGCGATGTGGATGCCGCTGGTCAATTCGGTCGCGTTGATTGCCACGACCCCCTCGGCTCCCTCGGCGCGGCCCTGGCCGATCATGGCGGGGCATGCCGCGACCGCGTTCGTCGGTTCGCTGGCCGGCTGGATGTTCGGCGCTTCGGTGCTGGTCGCGATCATCGCCGCCACGCTCGGCCTGCTGCTGATGATGGCGGCCCGTGCGGTCCATCCGCCCGCGGCGGCGACGGGGCTCGTCTTCACGCTGCATCCGGTGCCCCCGCATGTCGCGGTGCCGCTGCTGATGCTGGGCGCCGGTGCGGTGACGCTGATCGGCATGGCGCTGCGCCGCTGGGATCGCCCGTCCGCATGACCCCCGGATTGGGCATCGCCTGAATTTCGGCTAGGAGCCGGCGGATCGGGATTAGAACGGAATTTCGTCCTCCAGCTCGTTGACGGGAACCGCTGCCCCTTGGAAGTAGTCGGCCGCGCTAGGGGCAGGGGTGAAATCTTCCGGCGCGGTGTCGGCCTTGGGTTCGATGCTGCGGCGGTTCAATACGATCAAGTCACCGACATAGGGGCGGACAACGATCTCGGTCACATACTTCTTTTGCCCGTCATGCTCCCACATCCGCGT
>NZ_ATHO01000170.1 GCF_000445065.1 Sphingobium quisquiliarum P25
CAATGGATCGACCGGTTCCATGACCGTAACGGGCTGAAGTACATCGTTCTGGACATGGACAGCTCGGTCAGCCCGACCCATGGCGACCAGGAAGGGTCCGCCTGGAATGGCCATTTCGACTGTAGCTGCTATCACCCCAACTTTCTGTTCAACCAGTTCGGGATGCTGGAACGCTGCGCCCTGCGCCATGGCAACGTCCACAGCGCCGATGGCTGGCGTGATGTTCTCGACCCCGTCATTGCGCGCTACGCGGAGCGCGACCTTGGTGGCAGGTTCTTCCGGGCCGATGCTGCCTACGCGATCCCGGCGATCTATGAGCGATTGGAAGAAGCGCGGTTCTTCTACGCCATCCGGCTGCCCGCAAACGCGGTCCTCAAGGACAAGATCGCGCATCGGCTAACGCGCCCTGTCGGGCGGCCGTCACTGACCAAGGTCAAGCGGTTCTTCGAGGAATTCGAGTATCAGGCGGCGTCCTGGGACAAGGAACGCCGGGTGATCGCCAAGATCGAATGGCATCCGGGCGAACTGTTCCCGCGTGTCGGCTTCATCGTCACCAACCTGCCGATGGAGCCGGACTGGGTGGTGCGGTTCTACAACCAGCGCGGCACCGCCGAGCAGCACATCAAAGAGGGCAAATACGCCTTTCGCTGGACGCGGCTGTCGTGCCGGAAGTTCCGCGACAATGAGGTGCGGCTGCAACTGCACGCCCTGGCGTACAACCTGGCCACCTTCTTGCGCTGCATCGAGCTGCCCGAGGCCATGGCCGACTGGTCGTTGACCAGCCTGCAACTGAAGCTGATCAAGATCGGGGCACGTGTGGTCCGTCACGCCCGCACCATCACCTTCCAGCTGGCCGAGGTCGCTGTCACCGGCACGATGGTACGCGCCATCCTCGCCGCTATCCGCCGATTGCGAGCGCCACCGCTATGCGCATGATCGCGATCCACGCTCAAACTGAACGAAAGCGGCTGGACAGATCTGTCCGCTGCGCTGAAAAACGCCGCCCCTGGGCAAGGAAACAGCGGCTTCGCGGTCTGATCCGTCCAGATCCAGCAGTCTGCGCGACCGCAGGTGCCGCTTGCGGCAGAAAATCCTTGTCTAGCGCTCGGATACAGGCGATCTTCACCTCAAACGACACGCCACTTGGGGAATGCAGGATGAAGTGGGCGACGACCGATGCGATGTCGTGGCGGCGGATCGGGCTGGCAGGCTCGGTCTTTCTCGCCACCCTCGCGCTGTTCGGTGGGCTCGCTTATCATTTCGCGATCGTTGCGATGTGGATGCCGCTGGTCAATTCGGTCGCGTTGATTGCCACGACCCCCTCGGCTCCCTCGGCGCGGCCCTGGCCGATCATGGCGGGGCATGCCGCGACCGCGTTCGTCGGTTCGCTGGCCGGCTGGATGTTCGGCGCTTCGGTGCTGGTCGCGATCATCGCCGCCACGCTCGGCCTGCTGCTGATGATGGCGGCCCGTGCGGTCCATCCGCCCGCGGCGGCGACGGGGCTCGTCTTCACGCTGCATCCGGTGCCCCCGCATGTCGCGGTGCCGCTGCTGATGCTGGGCGCCGGTGCGGTGACGCTGATCGGCATGGCGCTGCGCCGCTGGGATCGCCCGTCCGCATGACCCCCGGATTGGGCATCGCCTGAATTTCGGCTAGGAGCCGGCGGATCGGGATTAGAACGGAATTTCGTCCTCCAGCTCGTTGACGGGAACCGCTGCCCCTTGGAAGTAGTCGGCCGCGCTAGGGGCAGGGGTGAAATCTTCCGGCGCGGTGTCGGCCTTGGGTTCGATGCTGCGGCGGTTCAATACGATCAAGTCACCGACATAGGGGCGGACAACGATCTCGGTCACATACTTCTTTTGCCCGTCATGCTCCCACATCCGCGTGAAAGACTGATCCCCGTCTACGCTGCGTCGCTTCTATTTCCCGAAGAGGACGGCGTTTCCTTAGCAAATGAACTGGAAGTCTGGGAAGGTGACCTTTCCCGCCCCGCCGCCTATATGGCCGCGCCCTTTGGCCGGAACGACGCAGACCGCTATTTCGCCATCTATATTCCCGGCGAAGCGATGGAGCCGCGCTTTAAGGCGGGTGAAAGAGTAATCTTGGATCGCATCAAGCCCGCTTCGATCCAAACCGACGTGCTGGTGCAGTTGCGCGATGACACCGGGCGCTCACTTTGGACCATAGGCAAGCTAAGCGCACGGGACCGCAATCTGATAAGCCTGACCCAATATCGGGACAAGGTGACAGCATCCATTCACCGCAGCAAGATCAGGCATATTTTCCCAATCATCGGAATGATAGACGACGATCGCTAATAACATTTGGCTGGTCGAAACAGATCCGAATTGACGTCCGGTCCGATTGGTCCAGTCAGCGCCACGCCAAAGTCAAAATGCCCAGTCGCCCAACGATGATGCGCGAAGGAGAAAATGGTGCCGGGGACGGAGTCGAATTGCGATATAAGAAGTTGAATTAAATACAATTATCTTATTGGACGTTCGGTGATACCATTAGAATACCATAAAAATTCGTTTATTTTTAGTTCGAAGTTTGTTCGCGCTAAGTCACCACTATTTTAGGACGAAGTGTTTTTGAGAGCTGCTATCCACCTATGTCGCGGAAAGGATGCCCAGAAGAGCTTGACTTTTGGTTAGCCAAGCAACTGATCTGATAAGCAGAATCATCGATCTTTTTGATGGCCGGAACCCCCTATAGCACATTCCGTGGAAAAGGCTGGATGTACTTGGACGTTAAGTTCGAGCCCCCACCTCGTTACGGCGGCATGAAGGGGATGATCTTCTGCTGGAATACTCCACGGCGAAGGATATGTCGGTTGCGGATAGGCGGCTTCGGGGCAACCGACCAAGGAAAGCTGCCGTCGCCGGTTGGTTACCGAGCACGGCAGCTGCCGACCCAAGATGCGTCGTTCGCCGGTCGCGCTTTCAACGACAGCTTCTGCCAAAACCTACCGCTTGGTCGGCGTGAAACCATCTGGCAGCAAAGCGCCCCAGTCGGTTGTTCAGCGGGACCGTTGATGCTCGCCAAAGCTATCGTTCATGCCATTGATTCAGCAACGTCAGCCTTTGGATAGGACGCTGACGCAATCGCAAAGCTCTCATCGACACTCGATCAGACCAATTCGTTGATCCTCTCGGCCAAGGCCCGGGGCCAGGATTCCTTCAAGCAGCTCGGGGATCAGATCGACGACGAGTGGGCGCAGGTTGCGGGGACGCTTCCGAAGCCGGTAGCCTACGTCGACTTCGTCAGCGTCGCGCACCAACTCGATTCCTTCAAGATCGAGCGGGCTGGCCTCCAGCGCAACCGCGCCGCCTTGATCTCCGTTTTCGAGGGGCGGGTGGAAAGGGCAGCTATTGCGCGGCGGACGGCACCGGCGATGTGACCTTCACGCAGCAAGGCGACACCGGAGCGGCGCAGGCGATCAAGCGACGTCTGCGATGAGATCGTCACAAACGAGAAGCAGATCCAGGCTGCGTGTTCGCGAGCCGGACCGGCATCCGCGCTGCTTGGCAATCCGAGCGGCTCGCCGACCGGAATGATGGGAGACGCTTTGCCCGAGGCACAGGAGATCGCACGGCTCATCGAGGCCCAAGGCGTGTTGGTGAAGACCGTAGCTGCCCAAATGAAGGACCTGGACGCCTATTACCGGTGCGAGGTGGAGCGTAGGACGATATCCGCTCGGATGCCGCCGCCGTGTAGGCAGCGCTCGACATCCTGGCGGAGGGCGACGCGGAGAAGGTGTTCGACGCGGCGACGTTCAAGGACGCCTGGGACAAGCTGACTAGCAGCAATGTGGATCGCGACTGCACGGAGCCGGCACCCGCCAAGGCGCCAGTGAAGGAGGCCGAGGGCCTGTCCGCTGCGGAGGTTCTCTCCGCCGTCGGTGCGCTCGACAAGTATTTCGGCGAGGACGCGGTCCTCGCCCTGCTGCGCGAGACCGCACTAGGCATCCAGGGTTCCTCGCTTGGCGAAGCGCTCAACGGCCTTGCGGCCGCACCTACTGACAAGCCAAATTCCAAGACGGCCGGACGCGTCAACAACATTCATGCCGCTTATCTGTCGCGACGCGGCTTATCGCGTACCGCGCGCGCCTTTCTCGACTTCCTTGTCAAGGAGGTGCCGCATGGCGATCAGTCCTGTTGAGCGAGAACCTATGAGACTGGCAAGTGCCACGTCGACGCATCTATGGACTAGATTTTGACGAGGTGCAGGCATCCACTTATGGAGGCCGTGAAACAAGGCTGTAAACTGTTTACCACAAGAACTAAATTGGATTGCTTCACGCAGCATCATGTCGGGAGCTTGCCATCAGCTGGCGCGTATAATTCTCCTTGGGAGCGTCCAGCACATCATCAACTTCGCCCTGTTCGATGATCCGCCCGTGCCGCAGCACCAGGACGTTGTCTGCAATCGCCCGGACCACCGCGAGGTCATGGGTCACGAACAGGACGGTCAGCCCGTCGCCTTGTAGGGATCGCAGCAGATCAAGGATGGCGGCCTGCACCGACACGTCAAGCGCGGAGGTAATCTCGTCGCAGATCAGCACATCAGGCTCGCAGGCCAAGGCGCGGGCGATTGCGACGCGCTGGCGCTCTCCTCCCGACAGGTCCCGCGGGTAGCGGTGTAAATGACCGGACGGCAATGCCACTCTTTGCAACACTGCTGCCGCTCTGCGCTCGGCGTCTTTCGGGCCTAGCCCGAAAAAATGTCTGATCACGGCCGTCAGTGTTTGGCCGATCGTGCGGCGGGGGTTGAGCGCACGATAGGGGTTCTGGAAGATATACTGGATACGCCGCCGCTGTTCCATGCTGCGTTGCCAGTTGTCGATCGGCAGCGGGCCGCCATCGAACCGCATGCTACCTTCCACATGCTGACCCAGACCCGCCAGCGCGCGGGCCAGTGTGGTTTTGCCGGATCCCGATTCCCCCACAAGAGCGCTACATCTTCCCGACGGTAGCGCCAGGCGAAGGCCGGTGAAGATAGGGGCATCGCCATAGCTGGCTGAAAGATCGTTAACCTCAAGGAGGATGGGAGAGGCTGACAAGCCGGAACGGACCTGCGCCTCCGGCCGGACAAGCGGTCCACTGGACGGATGGAAGCAGGCGACGCGATGAAGCGGCGCAACATCTTTAGCGGGCGGGGGTGCGGCAGCACAGGCGGGCGTAGCGCTGGCGCACCGCGGACCGAAGCTGCAACCCATTGGCCGGTCTGCGGGCGCGGGCGCCTGCCCCGGGATGGGGGCCAGTTGGTGGCGGGTGAATATGTCCGGCGCGGCAGCCAGCAATCCCCTGCTGTAGGGATGGGCGGGAGCCGCGAAGAGTGTGTCGCGGCTGGCCGATTCCACGATCTGTCCCGCGTAAAGGACGGTGACGGTGTCAGCCAGGTGCCGAACGATATCAAGATCATGGGAGACGTAGACCGCCGCCACCTGACGCATCTTGCACAGGGAGGCTATGGTCTGGATCACCTGCGCCTGCGTGGACACATCGAGCGCGGTCGTGGGCTCGTCGAGGACGATCAGCCGAGGCTTTAGAAGGAATGCGAGCGCCAGCAATATGCGTTGCTGCTGCCCCCCCGAAAGCTGATGCGGAAACCTGTGGAGAAATTCATTGCTTGCCGAGAGCCCTACGTCCGACAGAACGGCGGCGATCCGTTCGCCGCGTTCCGCTTTGCTCAGTGTCGGTTCGTGCACCTCCAGCAATTCATGCAGATGCCCGCCGATGCGCATCATGGGATTGAGCGTTGCCGCGGGATCTTGAGGCACATGCGCGATCAGCTTCCCGCGCGCCTGCTGCAGAGCCTTGCCGGAAAGGCTCAGAACATCCACACCCTCGACCAAGATCGATCCGTTGACAATCCTGGCGCCGGGCCGGACGTGGCCCAGCAGAGCCGATCCTATCGTGCTCTTGCCAGAACCGGATTCCCCCACGAGACCCAGGATCTGGCCCGGCGCGACAGATAGGCTGATGCCGGACACGATCGGCGTGCCGTCGGCAAGATGGACATGAAGATCACGGACCTCCAACAGGGCCGTTGCCGAGGAAGGGAAAGTGACGATATTCATCCCTGCTTCTCATCGATGCGGGCCTTGCTCCGGCCGTAGCCTTCGGCCGCCAGATTGGTGCCGATGGCAAACAGCGCGATCAACAGGACGGGCGCCAGCACCGCCCAAGGCTGGACCAACAGTCCTGCCCGGTTTTCGTTGATCATCAGGCCCCAGTCGGCGGCGGGCGGTGCAACGCCATAACCCAGAAAACTGAGGCCAGACAGCATCGCAATCGCCCAGGTCAGCATGATCCCCAGCTGCACCAGCAAGGGCGTCGCGAGATTGGGCAACAGCTCGCGCAGCAGGATGCGATGCCATGGATAGCCCATCATCCACGCGGCCTCGACATATTCCTGCTGGACGATGCCCATCGTCACGCCGCGCGCAAGACGGGCGACAGCGGGAATGAACGCTACGGATACTGTCAGCACGATCAGCCATGGCTCGCGGCCCAGCATGGATACGACCAGCAGGACCAGGATGAGATCAGGGAAGGCCATCAGCACGTCGGTGATCCAGACGATCACCTGATCCACCCGACCGCGGGCATAAGCCGCTGCCATGCCCAGCAGCGCGCCTATCGTCAGCGCCAACAACGAAGCGCTAAAGCTCATCCAGATGATCGATTGCCCACCCGCAAGCACGCGAGACCAGACATCCCTGCCCAGATAGTCATAGCCTAGCGGCGCTCCGGATGATGGTGCGCCGTAGGTCGGACCTACCAGCGCATCGGGCGCGTGCGGGGCAAGGGCCGGACCTGCCAGGGCCAGCAGCATGACCGCAAGGATGAAGGCGATGCCTGTCCTTAGCTGGCGCGATCCGCTCATAGGCCCGCACTCTGGCGAATGCGAGCACGAGTGCCGGGCCGTATGCGCGGCTTACGCGCGGTGCGCAGCCGGGGCGAAAGCAGCACCGTGGCGATATCCGCCGCCAGGTTGATGAGTATCACGGCCAAGGCAAGTATGAGGGCGATCGCCTGGACAACCGGCAGGTCGCGCATCTCGATAGCCGCGTTCATTGCGGTCCCGATCCCGGGAAAGCTGAATACCACCTCCACGATCAGCACCCCGCCCAGTAATATCCGCGCCATCAGCGCAATGCCCTGCACCGCTGGAACTAGGGCGTTGGGGATCACGTGCCGCCAGATGATGCGCTTTTCGGGCACGCCCCTCAGCCGCGCGGCGGCGACATATTCGGCTTCCAATGTTTCGATGGCAGCGGCGCGGACCAACCGCAGCAAGAAGGGAAATGACATCAGGATCAGCGTCAGCACCGGCAGTACCAGATAGCGCGGCTGGGCAATGGCTGGCAGGCCTGGTTCCAGCAGCGACACCGCTGGCAGGATGCGGAAAACACTGGTCGCGAGCAGGAAAATCAGCCCGATACCGACTATGAAGTTCGGAACCGCCTTCAGGAAGATAAGGCCGGACATGGCGGTGCGGTCGATCCAGCGGTCGCGCCGCAGGGCCAAGGCTATGCCTGCCCAAAAGGACAGGGGAACCGACACCAGCAGCACGATCAGCATCAGCGTCAGGGAGTTAGCCAGCCGTCCACTAACGATTTGGGAGACCGGCACGTCCGAATCCAGTGATCGGCCCAGATCGCCCTTGAGCGACTTGGCTATCCAAACGCCATATTGCTCCGCGACCGGACGGTCGAGGCCGAGTTGGTGGCGCATCGTATCGATACTGGCCTGGGGGGCGTCCGGGCCAAGGATCACCCGCGCGGGGTCGGACGGCAATATCTGGGTCGCGCCAAACACTACTGCGCTAATGAACAATATCGCTGTCAGGCCGGATAGCAGCCGTCCTCCGGTCCAGATCAGCCAACCGGGCAGTGTGAAATGCCATGCGGGAGCAGCGTCACCGGTCGGGAGCGCGTCGGCAACTGCGGACAGCCTTGTCATTAGGTGTCCCTCCGCCACAGTTCGTCGAAGCGCCATGCCGCGAACTGGGTCCGTTCGGATCCCAGCCCGCCAATCTGTTTCGATGCGGCGTTCTGTACATGGGCGAAACCCCAGATTAACAGCCCGCCACGCTGATGCTGTATCTTCTGGGCTTCATGGACCAGCAGTTTACGCTTTTCGATGTCCGGCTGGGCCAGAGCCGCATTGAACAATGCGCCGAAGCGGGGATCATGAAAATTCGTGCGGTTGGACACGGCGGTTGGCGCATCGGCGTGAAGGCCGCTCGCCAAAAAGCCGCGCGCAGGAATGGAGCCTGTGGAAATTGCCCATGTCCGGGCCTCGGGTGAATAGAAGGTCGCTTCGTCCACTTTCTTGACGCGGATGTTGATGCCTGCGTCTTTCGCCTGTTCGGCAAAGACAAGAGCGGCGCTCGCGCCTGCCGGAGACGCGACCAACTCCACGGCCAGATCGGACTTACCTGCCTGTTTCAGCAGCGACCGGGCTTGCGCCACGTCGCGGACCCGTTGCGGTATCGCTAGGTCATATGTCGGGTCGTGCGGGGCATAAAGGTCGTTGGCAATGCGCCCCTTGCCCTGAAGCGCGCGCTGAACCAGATCGCCGCGATCGGCAAAAAGCCGAAACGCCTGCCGCACCCGCTCGTCCGCGAAAATGGGATGCTTCAGGTTCATGTCGAATGACTGGACGCCGTTCGTCGGCGATTCCACGATATCGACAAGCGAACTGCCGCTCAGCAGCCGGGCCTGTTCCGCCGGCACGATGTCCGCCACGTCGATCTGACCTGACAGCAGGGCGACGGTGCGCGCCTGCTGGTCCTTGAACTCTATGATTTCCAGTTCATCAACATAGGGTTGGCCTGGTTTGAAGTAATTTTCGAAGCGCGTGTAGACGGACCGCTGGCCCGGGGAGAACTCCTTCAGCCGAAATGGCCCCGCGCCCACGGGATTGGTGACGGGGTGATAGTCGGTCGGGACGATCCCGCCGAAGCTGATCCAGGTTTCTGACAGCGGCACCAGCCCCTGATCTGCGCGCGCATGCAGGCGGATGGTTCGGTCGTCGAGCCGATCGATGTGATCCCGGTCGATCGGCGCAAGGAGGGCAGCAAATGGAGAAGCGAGATTCGGATCAGTCAGGCGGCGAATGGAAAAAATGACATCGTCAGCGCCGATCGTTTTGCCATGATGGAATTCCAGGCCCTTCTTCAGGCGGATGACCCAGCTTCGCCCGTCCGGCGCGATTTCGGCCTCTTCTGCCAGAGCGAGACGCGGCGTCACGTCCGGTGTCCACTCCCATAATTTCGAATAGAGCGCCCAGCCGCGAATGATGCCTGCGCCGGTCGGCTTATGCGCGTCTAGATTTCCGGCCGCGCTGGGATCGACAGTGCCGACGCGGATGCGACCGCCGCGCTTAGGCGTGCCGACGAGCGGCCCGTCCTCCGTCTTCGCGGAATTGCAACCGCTCAGCAGCAGAAGGCTGCTACCCGCAAGCAGACTGCCTCGGCCTATGAGATCACGGCGGCTTATCATGCTGCTCTCTTTTGCATGTCTTGACGTACAAAGGGGGTCATGAGGGTCCTTGGGCAAGTCGGCTCGATATCTTGAGCAAAAGCCGTGCCATGTGAGGGCTGTGCTATTATCGCGACGTTTTTCTCGGCATCTGGAGACTCGGCCCATTTCCTGTGCCGGATATGTCGGTTGTCCCTGGTGAATAATCATCACCGCCACCAGCAACGCTGATCATTGCGCAGCATCATCAAAGGCGCTTTGTAGAACGGCCGCAAAATCGCGGTTCAGACCCACAACTTATCGAAGCGCCAAGTGGGGAAATGCGATTCCTCAGCCTCGATCCCGCCGACACGGGGCGAGATGCCGTCCAATATGTTGGTGAAACCCCAGATCAGCAGCCCGCCGCTTTCATGCTGGATGCGCTGCGCCGCATGGACCAGTTCGGTCCGCTTCGACAGGTCGGGTTCCGCCAGCGCCGCGGTGAACAGCCGGTCGAACCGCGCATCCTTGAAAAACGTATGGTTGGCGACAGCGGTCGGGGCATCGATATGCAGCCCGGTGGGGAGCCATGACAGGCCTAGCGTGCCGCCGGTGCTGATGGCCCAATCTTTCCATTCCGGACTGTTGAAGGTCGCGAGATCGACTTTCTTCACGCGGATATCGACGCCCGCTTTCTTCGCTTGCTCGGCGAATACGAGGGCCGACGTCGCGCCGGCCGGGCTAGCCACTAGTTCGACCGACGGATTGAACTGGCCTGCCTGCCGGAGCAGCGACCGCGCCTGATCGATATCCGTCACTCGTTGTCGGATTCCATGGTCGAAGCTTGGGTCTTGCGGCGAATACAGGTCGTTCCCGATCCTGCCTTGCCCTTGCAACGCCCGGCGTACCAGATCCTCCCGATCAGCTATCAGCCGGAAGGCTTGGCGCACGCGCGGATCTTGGAACAGCGGATGCCGCATGTTCATGTCGAAGGACTGCCATGTATTGGTCTTCGACACGAGCAGGCGGGCACTTTGCCCGAGCAGACCTGCCTGTTCCGGCAACAGCGCATTCGCCATGTCGATCTGTCCGGCAAGCAGGGCCGCAATCCGGGTGGTGGGATCCTTGAATTCAATGATCTCCAGTTCGCCCGCATAGGGTTTCCCGGCCTTGAAGTAATTTTCAAAGCGGGTGAACAATGCTCGTTGGCCGGGGAGGAACTCCTTGATCTTATAGGGTCCCGCGCCGATCGGGTTGGTCACTGGATGATAGTCGGTGGGAACGACGCCGCCGAAGTTGGTCCAGGTATCCGGCAGGGCCACGAACCCGCGCCCTTCCCTGAAATGGATGCGGACGGTGCGATCGTCCAGCTTATCGACCCGGCTTCGATCGACCGGATGGACGAGCGCGCCATAGGGCGACGCGAGCGCCGGATCGGTCAGGCGCAGGATGGAAAAAGCAAGGTCGTCGGCCGTAATCGTCTTGCCATTGTGGAACTCCAGGCCTTTGCGGAGCCGGATCGTCCAGTAGCTCGCGTCGGGCGCGACCTCGGACAACTCCGCAAGTGCAAGGTCCGGCGTCATCCGGGAACTCCACTCCCATGGCTTTGCATACATGGCGAAGCCGCGGATGATGCTGCCGATGCCCACGGGCTTGTGCGCGTCCAGATTACCGGACCGCTCGCCATCCAGGATGCCGAGCCGCAGCCGACCTCCATGCCGGGGCGTGCTGCTCGCTTGGCTTTCGCCGCCTTCGCGGGCACCGCCGCACGCCGCCAGCAAGGCGGCTCCGCCAAGAGCGGCGCCGCTGCCTATCAATGTCCTGCGGGTCAAATCCATTATCAGTTATCCTGCAAGAAAGCGGACGCGGTTTTCCGGCGAAAGCGGGAAATCTACAGGCGTTGCGCCGTTCAGCGCGTGATCGCCGATAGCATGGAGCCTCCAGCGGATCGGGTCATGTGTCGTGTGCGCGCGCGCGTTGCGCCAGAAGCGGTCGAGGTTCCACTTGTCGAGCACGGCGCTTGCGCCCAGCAGATCGAACAAATGCGTGCCGATGCGCAGGGACGCGTGATCGGACTGGACGCGGGCGTTGGCGACGGCCAGGATGGCTTCGGTCGTCAATTCCTCATTCTGTGGGTCGGCTATCTGGCGGTCAAAGACCTGGGACGCATGACGCAAAGCGACTTCGGCCAGCCACGCCGCGCTCGCCAATTCGCCGATCTGCTTGATGACATGCGCTTCATCGGCGATCCGGTCCTGCCCGCTTTCGATCCACGCGCGCGAATGGTGTTGCAGATAATCGATTGACGCATCCAGCGCGCCGCGCGCTATGCCGGTGTCGATCGCCGCGTGCAGGATCTGGGCCAGGGTAAGCCCCGTGCGCGCGGGCTTGCCCCGGTCGGGTGCGAATTCATCCGGCACGATCACATCTTCGAAAATGACCGTGCCGCTCATCGTGTTACGCTGACCGAACGCGCGCCAATCATCGATTACCGTAACGCCGGGCTCGTTGCGCGGAACATAGGCGGATCGGACTGCGCCATTTTCGCCCGCGCACCCCACCATCAGCCAGTCGGCCAGATAGGATCCGGTCGCGTAGAATTTGCGTCCGTTGAGGACATGGCCGCCCTCCGGTCGCGGGGTGAGAGTGGTCTTGAACGTCAGCTTGTTCTTGCCGCCGACTTCGGCCAGCGCGTTGGCGAACCGGTCGCCGCGCAGGACCAGCGGGGCGAAATAGGCTCGCGTTTCAGGCATTCCGCTGTTGAACAGCCCGGCGATCATTACATTATGCAGTTGTAATATCTGTCCGATGCCGCCGTCGGCGTGGGAAATGATGCGGACGGTATCCGCGATCGTTTCGATGGACGCCCCCAGCCCGCCCAGTGCTTTGGGAACGGCGATAGCTGGAACGCCGCTTTGGAACAGGATGTCCAGCTGCTCGGCGGGGGGCGCGGATTCACGCGACCGATCTGTCGCCAGCGGCCGGATGGCGTCGGCAACGGCGCGGGCCGCTGCTACGGCCTGCGCCTCGCTGCCGAGCACGACAGCATGGGGCCTTGCATTCCGATGCCCGCCCTCTCGCGCAGTCGGCTCGGCCAATTCGATGCTCATGAAGATGATATCCTGACTATGATCAGTTGTTGCCGCGCGCCTGGATCGGCGCGTTCACCAGCAATGCGGGCTGTTCGTCATTGGCCGGTGTTTCACGCCGTTGGCGGAAGCGGGGAATGATGTGCTCGCCCAGCCGGTATATCTCTTCCAGATGCGGATATCCGTTGATGAAGAACCATGAAATGCCAAGATCGGCGAACTCTCGGATCTTCCGCTCAACTGAATCATAGCTGCCAACAAAGGCGAAGCCGGGCGGAATGCCGATATAGCTGAAGCCACCCCACAGGTTGGGTGCGATAAAGAGATCATCGAAGTCGCGCACTTCCTTTCCGTTATAGCGCTCGTAGCGCGCACGGTTTGTATCCGACGCGATCTTGGAAAAATCGGCGGCGAGCTTCACGGTGCCCGCTTTCACGCCCTCATGGAAAAAGCGCTTGGCTTCCCCGAAAGCCTGTTCGTCGGTTTCGCGCAGGATGACATCGACGGACAGACCGAAGCGGATATGCTCTTCCCTGCCATAGGCTTTGGCCCGCTCGCGAATATCCGCGATGTTGGCAGCGACAATCGCCGGATCCTCGGCGAGCATGAGATAGTAATCGGCATGTTTCGCCGCGAGCTGCCGAGCGCCTTCTGATGTGCCTGCCGAGCAGATCAGCGGGATGGGCGCCTTGCGCTGTGGTCCACGCAAAGCGCCGCCATGCGCCTGATAATATTTGCCGTCGTAATGGAAGCTCTCGGTTTCCCAGAACCCCTTCACCATATCCAGAAACTCTATCGCCCGCTCATAGCGCTCATCATGCGGCAGGTTTTCGCCGATGGCGCGCTGGATGGCGTCACTACCGCCCTGTATGATGTTCCAAACCAGGCGGCCGCCCGTCGAACGCTGGAAGGATGCGGCCATCTGCGCCGCCTGCCAAGGGCTGAAATGGCCAGGGTGGAACGCGTTGACGTAGCGCAGCTTCTTGGTTTCACGCGCCAGCACACTGGAAATAATCCACGGCTCGTCGCCGAAAGGGCTATTGACCAGCAGCGCGCCGGAAAAGCGATTGATCTCCGCCGCGCGGGCGACCTGCGACAGATAGTCGATATAGGTAAAATCATCATCTATCGCAAAATTGGAAACCGCTCCGGTACTTTCGGCAGGAGAACGGTTCCAGTCGCCACGGTTGCGATTGTCACCCGGTATGAATTGCGTTTCACCATGCAGCGGAAGGCGGGCGAAAAACTCGATGGTCATGAGATGATCCCTGTCCTGATCGGAATGGCAATCTTCCAGCAGTAATCATGCCAAATCGGAAAATCGTCTGAAATTCTGAGATAACCAGGCTAGTCCGGACGTACGCAAGCCGAGGATGTGCATAATTGCGCAAGCTCGCTTGTTTCGGCTGCGGATTATTCGACAGTCCGAATGCTTCGGCATCCTCCTTTTACCGCGCTCTACCCACAACCGTTGCGGAGACACGCAGGCCCTGCGTCAAAACACCGATATGGCACAGTTCATGCGTGAATAATTCTAAGGCGGGAGACACTGCCGATGAGAGGGCAGGATCCGACAGACTTTTCGGAGCGATAATCATCATGGATAAAAAATTGTTGGTGAGGGCGTGCCTGAACACGGCGGCACTCATCATCCCGGTGGCGGCGCAGGCGGCAGAGGTGGACGCCGGCGCGACGGGGGAAGCCATCGTCGTGACCGCGCTCAAGCGAGAAACGCGGCTTCAGGACACGGCTGCCGCCATCACCGCGATAGGCGGGGACGAACTCCGCTCCGCCAATATCGACAATATCAATGATCTGCAGCGGACAACGCCCGGATCGGTAGTTACCGACGCGGGACCCGGCCAGCGCCGCATATCCCTGCGCGGCATCCGCAGCGCGGGCGATGCGCAGGTGGGCATCTATTATGATGAAACCCCTGTGGCCGGGCCGCCTGGGACGACGAGTGATCCAGGCGGGTCGCAGAGCGACGTGAAGCTGTTCGACGTGGAACGTGTGGAAGTGCTGCGAGGCCCGCAGGGCACGCTCTATGGCGCCGGAGCCATGGGCGGCGCTTTGCGCATCATCCTAAAAAAGCCCGACCTTGAACGGTTCGGCGGCGTATTCGACATTTCCGGGACCACGACGAGCCATGGTGGTGAAGGCTATCAGCTCAATGCCGCGATCAACCTGCCGATCGTCAGGGATCGGCTGGGCGTCAGGATCGTGGGCTTCCGCCGTTTCGATCCGGGCTGGATCGACAATCCGCACCTCAACCTGAAGGGCATCAACAAGGAAGATACTGACGGTGGCCGCATCCTCCTGCGCTTCAAGCCCATCGACGATCTGACCATCGATGCCTCCGCTTCCTACCAGGATATGAAGAGCAGTCCCAGCATCTGGTCGCCATCCGTCGGCAAGTGGCAGTCCGCGAACCGGACGGTGTTGCCGCTGCGCGATCGCAACCGGATCTACAGCCTGACCGCCAGAGGTGAGGTGGGTTTCGCTACCCTGACGGCCACCACATCCTATCAGGATCGCGACCTGCTAGTGACGCGCGATCCCACCTATCTCTGGCAGTCACTAGGCGGCGCGCGATTTACTCCGGGCCTATATTATCAGCCGCAGGACGTGAAGGATTGGACCAACGAAGTCCGCCTCCAGTCGTCAGGCAATGACCCGCTCCAGTGGACCATCGGCGGCTTCTATGAAGATCGCAAGGCCAAGGTGCTATCAGAAGGACATCAGGTCGATCCGGCGACGGGCAAGGATTTTGCCACGCCGACCGTCCTCCTGCGGCGCAATGTGGGTGACCGGCTCAAGCAGAAGGCGGTGTTCGGCGAATTGTCATACACAGTTTTTGACCGCCTCACCTTTACCGGGGGGCTTCGCTATTATGATTACGACAAGCTGGTCACGGGCGACACCAGCATCGGCTTCCCCTTGTTGCGCACACCGGTTTCGCCATATCGGGAGTTTCGCAGCAGCAATAACGGGTGGCTCTACAAGGGGAACGTCAGCTTCAAGGTGAACGACAACCTGTTGGTCTATGGTCAGGCGGCATCAGGCTATCGCCCTGGTGGCGTCAATCAGGTGCTGGGCCTTGCCGCTGCGCTGCCTTACCTGCCCGACAAGCTGTGGACCTATGAAGGCGGCGTGAAGCTGAGCCTGGCCGATGGTCGTCTCCTGCTGAACCTGACCGGTTACCGCACAGACTGGACCAACCTTCAGGTCAATCTGGATAGCGGCAGCTTCCTTTACCTCGGCAATGCCGGTGCCGCGCGCATCAAGGGCGCGGAGGCGGAAATCGTGCTCAACCCCGCCCAAGGATTCAACCTATCCGCCAATCTCAATTTGCTATCCGCCAAATTGACCGAGGATATGTTGACCGCTGGCACAGTGCCCAGCGCTACGACCGGTCGGGCCGGAGACCGCATTCCCAATATCCCCGAAGGCAGCTTTACCGTTTCTGGGCAATATGAATGGAGTGTGGCGGGGCCGCTCAAGGGCCTGTTGCGCGCAGACTTCAGCCATGTCGGCAAATCCTATTCCGATTTCCGGCCCAACCCTGCGCGGCCGACCAACTACCGGCGCATCGGCGACTACCAACTGGTGAACGCGCGCATCGGCGTGCGGTCGGATCGTTGGGGCGCTTACCTGTTCGCCAACAACTTGTTCAACAAGGTAGCGCGAACCTCATCAGGCAATGTGCTGGGCGGCAGCATCGAAGCGATCACGACTGTTCCGCCCAGAACCATCGGCATCAACCTGACGGGGAACTACTGATGCGCATTCCATCGACTACTACTCTCCTGTCCGGCCTGTTGGCGCTGGCGGCTACTCAGCCCGCGTCGGCGCAACCGCTCACCGATGTGGAGGCCTCCGCCCTTCGGGCATCGGTCGATCGCCAAGCCCCTGCCCTTACGGCTTTGGCGAATGATGTGTGGAAACTGGCGGAAGTGGGCTTTCGTGAGGAAAAGAGTTCAGCCCGGCTCCAGGCCGATCTGAAGGCCGCTGGCTTTCGCATCGACAAGGGCGTCGACGGCATGCCGACCGCTTTCATTGCCACGGCCGGATCAGGCGGGCCGGTGATCGCACTGCTTGCCGAATATGACGCGCTGCCCGGACTGTCCCAGGCGGCCGTTCCTGAACAGCAAGCCGTGCCAGGCTCCGCCGCAGGACATGCGTGCGGGCATAATCTGCTGGGCGCGGCGTCAGTCAGCGCCGCGATCGCGCTCAAGGAATGGCTGGCCAAGTCAGGGACGCCAGGAACCGTCAGGCTCTACGGCACGCCGGCGGAAGAAGGAGGTTTTGCCAAGGCTTTCCTGGCGCGCGACGGCTTGTTCAGGGATGTGGACGTCGCGCTATCCTGGCATCCCAGCGACCGGAATAGCGCTTCGCAGGGGCAAATGCTCTCGGTCATCAACGGCAAATTCCACTTCACGGGCGTGCCATCCCACGCAGCAGCAGCACCCGAACGTGGCCGGTCGGCCCTGGACGGCGTGGAAGTCATGAACGTTGCAGTCAACTATCTGCGCGAACATGTGCCGCAGGAAGCGCGCATTCATTACACGATCACCAACGGCGGAGATCAGCCCAACATCGTTCCGGCCAATGCCGAAAGCTTCTACTACGCCCGCCATTATGATCCGGCGGTTACACTCGACATATGGGACAGGATCAAGAATGCCGCCCAGGGCGCGGCGCTGGCGACGGGCACCAAGGTATCGGTCGAACTGATCGGCGGCTCCTACGGGACCTTGCCCAATTATACGCTCGGCAAGATCGCCGACCGTTATCTGCGCCAGACCGGCGGCTTCAGCTATTCCGCGCAGGAAACAGCCTATGCGCAGAAAATCACGGCGAGCCTTCCGCAGGGCGGCCGGGAAAGCGGCGGGCCGGAAACGGTGGCCGATTTCGTGGAGGGGAGCCGCACTCCTGCCTCCAGCGATGTCGGGGACGTAAGCTGGGTAACGCCCACGTTACAGATTTCGACCGCGACCTGGGTGCCCGGGACGCCGCCGCACAGTTGGCAAGCGGCATCAGCCAGCGGAACGTCGATCGGTGTGAAAGGTGCGCTGCTCGCGGCCGAGACATTGGCGCTGACCGGCGCAGAACTGTTTCGAAGTCCGGAAGAGATCGCCGCAGCCAAGGCAGAGTTCGACAAGGCGAGGGGACCGAATTATCACTATCGCGCCATGGTCGGCGATCAAAAGCCGGCTCTTGATTACACGCGCAAATGATCGGATCTTCGAGCATGCCGCGCATATTTCACCATCATCTGTGATTTATGCGCAGCCTAGCGCTGTTTATTATGGCCAAGCCGGACGGGTGCCGAACCTAGGGTAAAGTTAAAGCTGTTTAAAATCAGTATATTATTTAGCTGCGCACGTTTGGCCTGCGGCTTGGCACGATAACTGCTTCTGGCTTCCGCAAAGTAGAAAGACTGTTGGAAGCACCGGACCACGCGACCCCGCGCGTCTCGGCAGGAGGGGCTTTTCACATCATCGAAAGCAGTCGTCCGCGTGAGGGCGGCTCGAACAAAATTGGGGGAATTCATGCGCAGGACGAATAATCGCCGCACCGTTTTTCTGGGCGGAAGCGGCTTTCTGCTGACACTCGCGGCGGTTGCATCCCCCGCCTATGGTGCAGAAGATGCCGACAGCAGCGCCGATACGGCCGACGCCATCATCGTAACCGCCGAAAAACTGGAGGGCACCGTGCTTCCGAAGCGGGAGGCGCGGTCCATCTACGGCACGGCGGGATCCGTTCTCGACACGCCGCGCAGCATATCCCAGGTCGGCGCCGATCAGCTTATCCACGACCTCATCAAGACCACTGATGATTTCGTCAAATATGCGCCCGGTATCACACGAGGCGGCGGACAGAATATCTCGGCATCCCCCTTCATTCGCGGATTGAAGTCGGAAGTCTATCAGAACGGCCAGCGTATCTATTTCGACGGCAACGACCACCCGCTGAACCTCAACGCCTATGAAGGCGCAGATATCGTCGCGGGCCCGTCATCGATCGTGTTCGGACCGGGCAGCAACACCGGCGGCTATGTCAATTACATCACCAAGAAGCCTTATTTCGACAAACAGCATACGGAAATTTCTTCCCAGTTGGGCACTTGGGTCCCGGGCGGCGGCTCCTATGCCGATTTCAACCTGACCCTGGATACCAGCGGTCCCATTTCCAAAGACCTGGCCTATCGCGTCAGCATCAAGGGGCAGAGAGGCCGCACCTACTACAAGAATGTCCAGAACGATTATAATTCCTTCTTCGGCGCGTTGAGCTGGAAGCCAGCCAACAACGTCACCGTCGATTGGAACGGTTCCTACGATAATTATTACGACTTCAACATCACGCGTGGATGGAACCGCAATACGCAGGCGCTGGTCGATGGTTTCGGCACCTATTATGGCGGTCGTGCCACGCCAATCATCAACAGCGCTGGCGTGGGTCTGTGGTCTCCGGTTTTCGCGTCAAGCGATCCAACGGCCGCACCCATTGGCTGGCAGACACGGACGAACGACGGAACTGGCCGCTATGTGGCCGGGGCGGTGCAGACCACCCCATTGCCAAGCTCCACGGTCGCGGGCGCTGGCGGAGTGCAGGGCTGGGTCTATGATCCAAGCATCCCCGGCAACGGCATCACCAAGCTGGACGCCAACGAGGGATCGGGCCGCCCCGACGACAAGAACACCGCCAAGCGCTATGTCTCGCAGCTGCAGGTCGGCGTCGACATCCTGCCGCAGCTTCGCCTGTTGTCGAGCAGCTATTTCCAGCGCTCCATCAACACCAACGACAGTGTCGGGTCGTTCATCTACCAGAACCGAAGCACCCTGTTCGACCAGAGGCTGGAGCTCCAGGGCAAATTCGACGGCGACCTGTTCGGACTGCCGATCAGCTTGCAGAGCAATACCGGTGGAGCCATCCGCCTCCTCAAATATCGAGCCTTGTCGGCCAACAACAATTTCAACTTCGATCCCTATGACTTGACGCTGGATCCATCCACACAGACGCCTTCTGCGCTCTATGGTTTGCCATTGGCCAATCCCAACGCCTCTGGGTCCTGGGTCGGCGTGCCCGGCGTTCCGCAGCAGACCCGCTATTTTGGCTATCTGAACCTGCCGGTAATGGTGCCGGTCGATGGCGGCTTCTATTCGGAAATCGGCGGTTTCCCCACGTCAGGCGGCGCGGTGTACACGTCGAACGGCCATGTCAATCAGTGGAGCCTGTTCACGCAGCAGAATGTGACCTTCGCCGATACGGTCGGCGTCAACCTTGGCGTCAACGTCACACAGATCAGCGCTTACATCAATAACCCAGTCTATCTCACCGCAGCCCAGCAGCACAGCGACCGAGGCCGTTTCACCCTGCCCAGCTACCAGGCCAGCGTCTATGTGAAGCCGTCTGCCAACAGCACGATCTACGCCACCTATGATCGTTCCACCGCACTCAACACCGGTGTGTTCGGCAACTTCCTGACCTGGGGACCGGGCAACAAGCTAAACCCCCTGGCGTTCAAGAGCGTCAGCGAACTGTATGAAGGCGGCGTCAAGTGGGAACCGGCGCCCGGTAAGCTGTTCCTGTCTGCGACCGGCTTCATCCAATATCGTGACCTGTCGCCGGATCAGAATGGCAATATCGCGCGCATCCGCATCAAGGGCGTGGAAGGATCGGCCCGTTTCCAGCCGACGAACAACCTGTCTGCCGGTGTGAACGGGACATATCTGAATGCGGTCAACAGCTATGTCTCGCCCTTCGGCTTTTCGCTCTACGGCTTCTTTGCGGACAACGCGACGCCGTTCGGGGATCAGGGCAGGTTGCGGGCGTTCCCCGCGGGCCGCTATCCGCTGGCAGGCATCCCCAAATATTCGCTCAACGGCTTCGTCGATTATCATCTCGACAACGGCCTCGGCGCGGAAGTCTCCGCCTGGTGGACGAGCAGCTGGAATACCGACCTCAGCCGAACGGTGCGGGTGCCTAACGAGTATAATGTCAACCTGACGCTCTATTACCGTCAGCCCAAATATGATCTTGCCTTGCGGCTGCTCAACATCACCGATCAGAAGAACTTCCTGAATGCCTTGACGGGGGCGGGCTTTCTTCAGCCGCTTGCGCCATTTTCGGTGCAGGGCCAGTTCGCCATCCGCTTTTGAAAAGAAGGTCACACCTCATGGCTGTCAAACTTCTCTGGTATCTGACCGCGCCCGACGGACCCTACCCCTGGGAACCCGAAGGGCGATGGGAGTGCGATTTCCGCCACATGCAGCAGTTGGCGGTGACGATCGACCGGCTGGGCTATTATGGCGCATTGCTGGGAACCGGCCTGCAGGATGATGTCCTGGCCGTCTCCGCCGCGATGATCTCCGCCACGGAACGCATGCGTTTCTTGGCGGCGATCCATCCCGGCCTTCTTTCCCCTGTCAAGCTCGCTCAGTTCGCACTGACAATGGATCGCTTTTCCGGCGGCCGGACGCTGTTCAACGTCGTCAATGGTAATGACGCGATCCTCCCGGCCTTCGGAGTGAACTACGAACATGATGAACGCTACGACTTCAGTTTCGAATATTGGGACGCCTTCCGCCGTTTCTACACGGGACAAAGGGACGGTTATGACGGCCGTTACGTGAAGTTGGCGGCTGCTCCTATCAACCGGGGCCCGGGGTCAAAAGGGACGGAGGAACAATCGATTCCTCCCACCCAGATCGGCGGCGTGCCGCTGTGGGGCGCGGGCACCTCTCCGGCCGGCGTGGCGCATTCGGTCAAGCTGCTTGATGTGTATCTAAGCTTCGCAAACACGCCGCAGAAGCTCGGGGAGAAATTCGCGAGCGTCGCCGCCGAAGCTGCGAAGATCGAGCGGAAGCTGGAATTCGGCACCCGACTTCAGGTCATCGTACGGGAAACGGAGGAGGAGGCGTGGGCCTATGCCGACTGGCTTATCGAAAAGACGTCGATCGAATATGCGCTCCAGTCGATCAACAGGCCGCTGCCCGTGGGCAACCTGGATCGTGAAAAGGCATTGCAGGACCCGCAGATTCGCAGGAATGTCGAAGCATTCCAAAGCGGGCGCAAACCCCGCGCCAGGGATTTCGAAATCTACCCCAATGTCTGGGTCGGCCCCAGTCTGTTCGGGTTCGACATATTGGCGCCCATGGCGGGCACCACATTGGTTGGCAGCGCGGAAAATGTGGCGGCGCGCATTCGCGAGTTCGAAGCGCACGGGACTAGCGCCTTCATCCTGTCCGGTTTTCCGTTGATTTCCGAAGCCCATCGCTTTGCCGATCTCGTCTTCCCCTTGCTCGACATCGATCATGGGTTCGACATCCCCCGCCTGGGCAGCCGGGCTCGGGCCGCAACTTCCGCACCGGTTTACAGCACCGGTCGGTCAAATACCCAACTTGCCGGAGCCCTATCATGACCATCGAATTCGTCGGCATGATCAATCCCAGCGAATGGACGGAAACTCGGCCTGCAGCGCGCGCTCAGTTCGATATCGCCCATATCCTCCGCTTGTCGCGAGCGCATGAGGAAGCCGGTTTCGATCGCGTGCTCGTCACCACGGGCGGAGGCGTCGATGGGCTGCAACTGGCCGCCTTTGCCGCTGCGCATACCGATCGCCTCGGGTTCATGATCGCGCATCGTCCCGGTAGCGCGCCTTCCGTCGCCGCGCGTACCTTCGCCACCCTCGATCATCTGTCGCAGGGTAGGATCCGTCTGCACGCGGTGACGGGCATCACCGAAGAGCCGGAAGACGGAGATACGCTGTCCGACAAGGCTTCACGCTACGCGCGGACGGACGAATATCTGGAAATTGTGCGTCGGCTATGGACCGAAGACGCGCCGTTCGACTTCGAAGGCCGCTTTTATAAGCTGCGCGGCGCCTTCTCCCCGGTGAAGCCGTTCCAGAAGCCCCAGATACCTGTCTCTTTTGGCGGGTCATCGGAGCATGCCTACCAGGTCGGCGTGAAACATGCGGATCTGTATGGCATTTGGGGCGAGCCTCTGGAGGATACCAGGCAACAGATCGCTGCTATCCATGCGGCGGCCAAGGCTGCCGACCGGCCAGCCCCGCGGATCAGCCTGTCGGTGCGGCTGATCCTGGGCGCGACAGAAGATGTGGCCTGGGATCGCGCGCATCGCATCTTGGCCGCGATCGAAGCCAACCCGCAGTTCGGACCCGACACGCCGTTCGGCAAGCGCGCGGCGAAGGGGACGGGCGGCCAGCGCCTGCTGGCCGCCGCCGCGCGGGGCGACAGGCATGACAGGGCCCTATGGATGCCCACGGCCGTCGCCTCCGGCGCCTATGGCGACACGACTGCGCTGGTAGGAACCCCGGAGACCGTCGTGGCGGCATTGCTGGACTATGTGGAGCTAGGCGTCACCACGTTCATTAACCGCGGCTATGACCCCTATTATGACGCCGTTGATTATGGGCGCTGGCTCATTCCGGCGGTCCGGGCTGAAGTGGCCGGAAGACGGTTAAGCCGAAGGCTGGGATGAAAATCGATGCTTAATCATTTTGCCGGGTGCGCCGCTGCAACAAAGGACCTCCAACCCCGATTCATGGGCACCGGAACTTCGCCCTTAGGACCTTGCCACTAGCCTGTAGACTATCAAGGTAGTCCGACCAGTGCCGCATCATCCTGACGCGCTCGTCCCATGAGTGCCGCGCGCATAGGCACGTCGAACATCATTGGATTCGACATGGGCCAACTGGCGCTCAATGGCATACGGATGCCATTTACCCATTTCGTTGAGAAGCGTACTGGCGGTGGCACGGAACCCGTGGGCCGACACCTCCTCCTTCCCGAAGCCTGATCGGCGTAGCGCAGCGTTAAGGGTGTTGTCCGTTATCGGCCGATCGGCAGATCTGATGCTGGGAAACAGAAACTTGCCATCGCCCGTGAGCGGAGCCAGTTCGGCGATCATCTCCAAGACCTGATTAGTGAGAGAGACCTTATGGGGTCGGCGCATCTTCGTCTTTTCGGCTGGTATCGTCCAGACCGCCGCCTCCAGATCGAACTCCTTCCACTCGGCCATTCGGAGTTCGCCGGGCCGGGGAAACATATGCGGAAGCATTTTCAAGGCAATTCGAACGGCAGGCTGAGCATCAACTGCGCGTAGCAGGCGCCCTAGCGCTTTGGGTTCCAGTATAACAGCGCGATGCTGCGTTTTGGGAGTGATCAATGCTCCACGGAGATCGCCGAGACATCATGTTAGGCGCGACCGGTGACAATCGCATACCGGAATATCGTACCGAACGTGCTGCAGAGGCGATTTGCGGTCTGGTATCGGCCTCGCACCTCCGCTTTGCGCAAGACCTCCGGCAGTTCCGGTGCCGAAAGATCTGCGATCGGCCGGTCGCCGATGAGCGGATATGACAGATCAAGCAGCCAACGCATCTTCTGGAGCGTCTTAAGCGCTCGGCCCTCCAATTCTAGTCGGGCGAACCATTCATCTGCGGTCGCCTGAAAGGTTTCTTCCGCCTTGGCCCGTTGCTCGCGGATTTTATCCTTGCGCACTTCGGCAGGATCCCGGCCATCCGCTCTGGCTGCCGACCCCCTTTGCGAGCCTTGGCGAGCAACACTTCGGGTTAGCTACCAAGAGACAACGTCTTCTGTTTTTTGAGAAAACTGTAGTTCATCCGCCAGAGGCGGCCCCCAGCCTCAGTGACAAGCAGATAGAGGCCCAGCCCATCGGTTAGTTGTAAGGCTTATCCTTTGGTTTTGCTGCATTTATTGCCGTCACAGTAAGGGCCATCATGGTATCTCCGAAGTGGCAAATTGCCGGATACCATGAAAATACCATGATTGAGGGGCGGCTGACAGTGCACCCCGGGGGACTAGGGGATTATCGGTCAGTAAAAAACTAACGTTTTCTGCCATTATAGACGTATCTGGATGCTGCTGGATAAGGGAAAAAGAACAAATGGTGCCCGGGGACGGAGTCGAACCGCCGACACTGCGATTTTCAGTCGCATGCTCTACCAACTGAGCTACCCGGGCACGGGCGCCGGTGAGAATGACCGGCGGCGTTGAGAGGCGTGCCTATAGGCATCAATCCGGGGGGCTGTCCACCCCATAATCATCGCTTTTTTTCATCTCGTCAGCGGCGGGGGCGCCGGGGACGCGATAGCCTTCGCCCAGCCATTGCAGCAGGTCGCGATCGCGGCAGGCCTTGCCGCAGAAAGGGCGCGTGTCAGGATGCGCTGGCTGGCCGCAAATCGGGCAGGAGGAGGCTTTAGGCGACATGGCCCGCCGATATGGCAAGGCCGGGGTCCGCCTTCAAGGCGGCCGCTCCGCCGCGGCGGCGGGCGAGCTGTTCGGTCCAGGCCGCCGCCTTGTGCAGGCGGTCGATGATGGCGGGAGCGGCGGTAATCGTCACCGGGCCGCCATTGCCGTGGCGTTCGGCGCGACGGAGCAGCGCCAGCGCGGCCGTTTCGACCGGATCGGCCCGCAGCAGTTCCATGAGGTTCATGCGTTCACGGCGGCGGATGATCTGGATGAAGCCGAAGCCGTTGACGGCCGTGCGTTCGAAGGGAAGCGGCAGATATTTGTCGATCTGGGCAGAGGCTATGGCGCGCTCGTCCTTATTGTTCATGGTCGGCAGGTCGATGCCGATCGAGCCGGTGAGCCCAAGGCGGCGGATGGCCTGCGCCGCCAGTTTCGCGCCCTTGGGACCCAATTTTGCGGGCGGGAGCGACCCATCGACGTCGATCAGGATCATCGCAGGCGTCGGAAAGATGCGCAGCGCCGCTTCTTCCGTGCCAATCTCGCCGGAAATCGCTTCTTCCATCAGTTCGCTCCAGCCATGGGCTTCGAAGCGGTCCTCTTCATGCGCGGGGCATGGGATGATGGGCAGGCCCGTCGCGCGCAGGCGCTGGAACAGGCTGGGCGCGGGATGCGCTTTGGAGCCGGGCTGGGCGATACGGGCCTTGGCGAGCTTGGCGCGGCCTTCCTCCGGGATGGCTTCGCGCAGGATGTCTAGCAGGACGGTCGCCCCCTCCGCGATCTTCGGCGGGATAGGCTCGACCAGCACTTCCTCGCCGGAGATCAGGCGGGCGATGCCGCGCTTCTTCGGGATCACGGTGCGGACGAGTTTGCCTTGCATCACCGATCCGGCGCGGGCGGCGTCGCTGTCGCGTTCGATCTGCGCTTCGACCAGTTGGCCCTTTTCGATCAGCGCGGCGCGAGCCTCGCCAATGCCTTCTTCATAAAGCCATTCGGCCATGTAGGTCAGTCCTGTTCGGTCGTGATTCCAAGCGGCGAAATGTGTGCCATTTCCCTCGAAGCCGCTCTAGTCCAGTGGATAGCCCGCTGCCTTGAGCAGCGCGCGGGTTTCGTAAAGGGGCAGGCCCATGATCGCGCTGTGGCTGCCCTGAATGGCGCGGATGAGCCCGGCGGCGCGCCCCTGTATCGCATAGCCGCCCGCCTTGCCCTGCCATTCCCCCGACGCGACATAGGCGTCGATCTCAACGCGATCGAGGCGCTTGAAGGTGACGATGTTGCTGGACAGGCGGTGGCGCGCCCTGCCCTCCGCATCGATCAGGGTGATAGCGCTCAGCACGCGATGGCGGCGGCCGGAGAGGAGTTCGAGGCACTTGCGCGCTTCTTCTTCGCTCTCCGCCTTGGGCAGGATGCGGCGGCCTGCCGCCACCACGGTATCGCCCGACAGGATGAGCGCGCCGGGATGGCGGGCGGCAACCAGCGCGCCCTTGTCAGCAGCCACCCGCGCGGCATAGATTGCAGGCAGTTCGCCCTTCAAGGGCGTTTCGTCGACATCGGCCGGGTCCACCGCATCGGGAGACACGCCGATCTGGCCCAGAAGGTCGCGCCGTCTGGGAGAAGCCGAAGCGAGGATGAGCCGCATGCGAAAGGCGGCTTATTTGAAGCGGTACGTGATCCGACCCTTGGTCAGGTCGTAGGGGGTGAGTTCCACCAGCACTTCGTCGCCCACCAGCACGCGGATGCGGTTCTTGCGCATCTTGCCAGCGGTGTGGCCGAGGATCTCGTGATCATTTTCAAGCCGCACGCGGAACATGGCGTTGGGGAGAAGCTCCACAACCTGTCCGCGCATTTCAAGCAGTTCTTCTTTTGCCATAATATCCTGGAAAGCCGAAAAATCGCGCCGCCATAGCGCCAAAAAGCACAAATTGAAAGTCAGGCCGGTATTGCAAAGGCATCGCCCGCTTGCGCGAGGGCTGCGAAGACCAGATCGAGCTGATCTGAATCAAGGCAATAAGGCGGCATCAGATAGATGGTGTTGCCAAGCGGCCGCAGCAAGATGCCCCGGTCCAGGAAAAATGCGCGCAGCCGTGGCGCCAGATCGGACAGATAGCCGGCATCCGCGGTGACGAGATCGATCGCCGCGATCGCGCCGAGCTGGCGCGGGTTTTCGAAGGCGGGGCGACCCGCAAGCGCGGAGAGCCGCTGCGCCATTCCGTGCGACAGGGCAGCTATGCGGCCCAGAACATCTTCTTCGCGCCAGATGGCGAGGTTGGCGGCGGCCGCCGCGCAGGCGATGGCGTTCGCGGTGTAGCTGGACGAGTGATAGAAAAGCCGCGCCCGGTCCGTGGAATAATGAGCGTCGAAGATGCGGGACGTGGCCAGCGTCGCGGCGAGCGGAAGGGCGCCGCCGGTGATCCCCTTCGCCACCGCCATGATATCGGGCACGACCCCGGCCTGTTCGCAGGCGAAAAGCGTGCCGGTGCGGCCCCAGCCTGTCATCACCTCGTCAGCGATGAAAAGGACATCGTGCCGCGCGCAGATCGCCGCCATGTCGCGCAGCACGGCGGGGGCGTAGATGAGCATGCCGCCCGCGCCCAGCACGAGAGGCTCGACGATCAGGGCAGCGGGCTTTTCCGGCGCGGTGCAAGCAGCCTCCAGCGCGGCGAGCGTCTCCCCTTCCCTGCCCGGATGCGGGAAGGGGATGGTGCCGACGTCAAAGAGCAGCGGCGCCCAGGCGGCGTTGTAGACTCCCCGCTCGCCAATCGACATCGCGCCGATCGTGTCGCCATGATAGCCATGTTCGAGGACGAGGATGCGGTGGCGCGGGGCTGACAGGCCGTCCAGCGCGCGATTGTGCCAGTAGCCGAGCGCCATCTTGAGCGCCACTTCCACGGCGGTGGAACCGCTGTCGGAAAAGAAGACGCGGGACAGGGCGTCCCGGCCTTCGGCGCGGGGGGTAAGCTCGACGAGACTGCGCGCCACCTCTTCGGCAGGATCGTGCGTGTAGCCAGCGAATATGAGCTGATCGAGCGCCTGCGCCTGGGTGGCGATGGCTGCGGCGATGCGGGGGTGGCAATGGCCGTGAGTCGTCACCCACCAGCTGGATATGCCGTCGATCAGGGTGCGGCCATCTTCCAGATGCAGGACAGCGCCTTGCGCACGGACGACGTTGGGGATGGGTTCGCCCAGGCCATGCTGGGTGAAGGGGTGCCAGATGGGGGAGGTCATGGCCGGACGCTTAAGGTAGCAAGCGCGCCGGGCCAAGCACCTCCCTCAATGGAGCCGCGATATTATTGCGGCTGGGCAGGGGTCGCCGGGGTGGCTGGCGTTGCCGGGGTGGCTGGCGTTGCCGGAGCCGCAGGCTGGGCCGGAGCAGCGGGGGCTGCTGCCTGGATGCGCTGCTGAAGCGCCGGGTCGGCCGCCGCCGCCTGGCCAATGGCGTTGAACTTTTCAGGCGCGATGCCTGAAGCCTGCAACGCGGCCAGCATCTTGGGCTGCTTGTCCGCTTCCGAAATCGTCGTGTCGGACTGGATCTTGGTGACCGCCACCGCGGCGGCAGCGAATTGCTTGATGTCGGCATCGCTGTAGGTGGACGCGCCAGCCGATGGAGCCGCAGGCGTCGCGGGCGTGGCGGCCTGCTGGGCGAGCAGCGGAGCCGAGGCGAAAAGGGCGGCCGACGCAAGGCCAGCCTTCAGGAACATAGAGGAATGGAAACCCGTCAACATGCTTCTCCTTAGCTTTACTGCCCCCCAAGCTGGGAAAGAGAGAAGCCGGGATAAAGGCCGTTCCGGCGAGTCGTGGCATATGGAAGATGGCAGGCGGGCGGCCGTTCGACTGATCCGCCGAGGCCAACGCCCTGCCGCAACAGCGAATCGTTGCGGCAGGGAAATGGGATCGGGCGGTAGATCACCAGATTTTCACCCGGTCCTGCGGCGCAAGGAAGATTTTTCCGCCGGGATGGGGTTTGAACGCCGCATACCATTCATCGAAATTGCGTACGGTGTTGGCCCGGAATTGCGACGGCGAATGCGGGTCGGTGACCAGCCGCTGGCGCAGATTCGGCTCGCGATAATTGCGCCGCCACACCTGCGCCCAGCCCAGGAAGAAGCGCTGATCGCCGGTGGTGCCGTCGATCACCGGCGCGGGCTTGCCGCCCAGCGAGGCATGATAGGCGTCCAGCGCGACGGCAACGCCCGCCAGATCGCCGATATTCTCGCCCAGGGTGAAGGCGCCCTTCACATGCGCGCCTGGCAGCGGCTCATAGGCGTCATATTGCTTCACCAGCTTGTCCGTCAGCGCCTTGAATGCGGCGACATCGGTATCGCTCCACCACTGGTTGAGCTTGCCGGTTTCGTCATATTTCGCGCCCTGATCGTCGAAATGGTGGCTCAGTTCATGCCCGATCACCGCGCCGATACCGCCATAGTTGACGGCGGGATCGGCATGAGGGTCGAAAAAGGGCGGCTGCAATATGGCGGCTGGAAAGACGATCTCCACCATGCCGAAATCGGCATAGGCGTTGATCTCCATCGGCGTCATCTGCCATTCCCAGCGGTAGATCGGCTTGCCGAGCTTGCCCATTTGATAGTCGAACTCATGGGCATTGGCGCGCTGCGCATTGCCGTAGAGATCGTCCGCCTTGACGGTGAGTCCGCTATAGTCGCGCCACTTGTCCGGGTAGCCGATCTTGGGCGTGAAGGCGGCCAGCTTCTTATGGGCGCGCGCCTTTGCCGCATCGCTCATCCAGCTGAGTCCGTCGATGCGGCGGCCCATGGCGGCGATGACATTCTTCACCAGCCGGTCCATCGCCGCCTTGGTTTCGGGCGGGAAGTAGCGGGCGACATAGAGCTTGCCCACTTCATCGCCCATCGCTTCCTTGACGAAGCCGACGGCGCGCTTCCACCGTTCCTCGCGCTGGGGCGTGCCGGACAGGATCGTGCCGTAAAAGGCGAAGTCGGCATCGGCGATCCGGTCGGGCAGATAGGTCGCATAGGCATGGAGGGCGCGGAGCAGCAGCGCATCCTTGAGCACGCCGAGCGGGGCGTTGGCGATGAGCGCCGCTTCGCCCGTCACCGCGCTGGGCTGGGACACGAGCAGGGTGGCGGGGTTCAGCCGGTTAGCGGCAAAATAGCGGGTGAAGTCGAAGCCTGGCGCGCTTTTCTGCAAATCGGCGAGGGTCATCTTGTTATAGGTCTTGTCGGCGTCGCGGCTGTCGACCTGGGTCCAGTGGACCTTGGCGATGTCGGTTTCGAACGCCATCAGGGCGGCGGCGCGCGCCTTCGCATCGCTTTCGCCCGCCAGGGTCAGCATCTGTTCCAGATGCGCGAGATAGGCGGTGCGGATGGCCGCCATCTTCTCATCCTGCTGGAGGTAGAAGTCGCGGTCGGGAAGGCCGAGGCCGCCCTGACGCAGGATCAAGGTGTAGGTTTCGGGGTCCTTGTCATCCTGCCCGACATAGAAGGCGAAGGGTCCCGATATGCCCGCGCGGGCAGCTTCCGCTGCGGCGCGCGCATAATCGGCCTTGTCCCGGATCGCCTTCACCCGCGCCATCCAGGGCTGCACGGGGGCAAGGCCCCTGGCTTCCACCGTGGCGGCATCGAGATAGCTGGCATAGGCAAGGCCGATGCGGCTTGAGCGATCCGCCTTCGCACCTTCCAATATGCCGCGCGTCCGTTCGCGCGACAGATCGTCCAGCACGTTGAACGCGCCATAGTTGGACTTGTCCGGCGGGATCGGCGTCGCCTTGGCCCAGCCGCCATTGGCGTGGAGGTAGAAGTCGTCGCCCGGCTTGACCGAAGGGTCCATGCCCTTCGTGTCGAACCCGTAGCTGCCATAAGCGGGCCTGGGCGGATCGGCCTGCGCGATGGCGGCGCCCAGCGTCAGCGCGCACGCCGCCGCACCGAGGAGGATAGTTTTCATGAAAGCGTCCCTTGCTTTGTCCGAGCCTGTGAATTGGCCCAGCAGCAGGGGCGAAGTCCATGTTGTTTGTCGAAAAGCCGGGAGTTTTGAGGATGCCGCACACGGCCGCGCCGGTCAGAGCAGCGTGTCCACAGTGTGTATCGCAAGCCCGACAAGCCCGCCGACCAGCGTGCCGTTGATGCGGATATATTGAAGATCGCGGCCCACGGCATTTTCCAGGCGGCTGGTGACGGTTCCCGCGTCCCAGCCGCGCACCGTCTCGCTGACCAGCGTCACGATCGAATCGCCATAGGCCGCGGTCGCGCCCACCGCCGCCCGCCGCACGAAGCGGTTGACCAGCAGCCGCAGCCGGGCATCTTCCTGCAAGGTGCCGCCAAGCTGCCTGAGCGCCTCGCCCAGGCGTCCGGCCATCGCTTTGCCGGGGTCGCGCACGGCGCGCAGCAGGCCCGACCGCGCCTGTTCCCACAGGCCGTCGATCCAGCGCTGCATCGCCGGATTGTCCACGATCTCGTCACGGATGCGCGCCACCCGCGCCTGCATGGCGGGATCATGCTGAAGGTCGTCCGCCAGCCTGGCCATCCCCTCCTCCGCCTTCTGCCGCAGGCTGTGACCGGGGTCGGCCGCCATGTCCGCCAGCAAGCGCCGCAGCCCGTCGATGATGGCGTTGGCGACATTTTCATCAAGGCCGGTCCAGCGCAGGATCTTCCCCGATCGTTCGTGCACCATCTGCCGCACCAGATGGTCGTTCGCCTCCAGCGTGCGGTCGGCCCAATGGATGATGCCGTCCATGACCGGCGCATGGCGGCCGTCGCGCATCGCCGCCTCCAGCGCCTGACCGATAAGGGGCGCGAGGTTCATCGCCCGCAGCCGCTGGGCGATCGCGCCCTTCACCATGCCGCCCAGCCGTTCCTGGTCCAGCGCCTCCAGCATGTCGGCGGCGAGCCGGGTCGCGCCTTCGCGGAGCCG
>NZ_ATHO01000171.1 GCF_000445065.1 Sphingobium quisquiliarum P25
ACACGTGCCCCGATCTTGATCAGCTTCAGTTGCAGGCTGGTCAACGACCAGTCGGCCATGGCCTCGGGCAGCTCGATGCAGCGCAAGAAGGTGGCCAGGTTGTACGCCAGGGCGTGCAGTTGCAGCCGCACCTCATTGTCGCGGAACTTCCGGCACGACAGCCGCGTCCAGCGAAAGGCGTATTTGCCCTCTTTGATGTGCTGCTCGGCGGTGCCGCGCTGGTTGTAGAACCGCACCACCCAGTCCGGCTCCATCGGCAGGTTGGTGACGATGAAGCCGACACGCGGGAACAGTTCGCCCGGATGCCATTCGATCTTGGCGATCACCCGGCGTTCCTTGTCCCAGGACGCCGCCTGATACTCGAATTCCTCGAAGAACCGCTTGACCTTGGTCAGTGACGGCCGCCCGACAGGGCGCGTTAGCCGATGCGCGATCTTGTCCTTGAGGACCGCGTTTGCGGGCAGCCGGATGGCGTAGAAGAACCGCGCTTCTTCCAATCGCTCATAGATCGCCGGGATCGCGTAGGCAGCATCGGCCCGGAAGAACCTGCCACCAAGGTCGCGCTCCGCGTAGCGCGCAATGACGGGGTCGAGAACATCACGCCAGCCATCGGCGCTGTGGACGTTGCCATGGCGCAGGGCGCAGCGTTCCAGCATCCCGAACTGGTTGAACAGAAAGTTGGGGTGATAGCAGCTACAGTCGAAATGGCCATTCCAGGCGGACCCTTCCTGGTCGCCATGGGTCGGGCTGACCGAGCTGTCCATGTCCAGAACGATGTACTTCAGCCCGTTACGGTCATGGAACCGGTCGATCCATTGGCCATTCAGGTCGGCCAGCGCGGCACGGTTCTCGGGCTGTGCCAGTGTCTCGGTCTCGAACCGTCCCATCTGCGAGGCCGAGGCCGCTTGCGCATCGACAGCCCTTCCACCCACGACCTGGCGCATCACCGGATCGAGGGCCAGGCGGTCGGCGTCGTTCACATCCTCGTATCCGGCCAGTCGCCCGAACACCGATTGCCGGAACAACCCGTCAAGCCGGTGGACCGTGTTCTTGCCGCGCCGGGTGTCGCGCAATGCTTTTGCCGCCAGATCGGACAGCCCGAGCGCGTCATCCAGCTCGCGCATCACCAGCAGGCCGCCGTCGGAACTGAGCTGCGCACCTCGGAACTCCACATGCACCCGGCGGTCGAACTCGACCCGATCTGCCCGCTTCGAACCCGCACCCTCTGGGTGATCCATCAAACGCGCCCCTCACGGCCATCAACACCATGATTTATATCGGAAATATTGAGATCCTGACAGCAAAATCAGCGATTTACTTGGGGAATGTGGGCTCAAAACTATTCGGGAAACTGCCGATCGGGCTGCGCTGGCTGAGGCGCTCGCGAATAATGAGGGCAATATGTCTGCCGCGGCACGCGACCTCAATATCTCCCGGCCGATGCTATATCATCTTCTCAATAGCTACGGCATGTCGAAGAAGTAAGCGGACCATCTAGCCGTTTTCGCGAAAGACGGTTTGCTTTAGAAAGATGAGCGTGGAAATCCAATCTACTATCCTAGCGGGCGTCCAGCTGCTCACGCCGCGCCACATTGGCGATGATCGGGGGTATTTCGCGGAAATTTTTCGCGCGGATCTCTTCGCCGAGCATATCGGAGCTTACTTCTTCGTGCAGGACAATGAGTCGCGCAGTGTCCGGCAGGGCACCATTCGCGGATTGCATTTCCAGAGCGAGCCGCACGCGCAGGGCAAGCTCGTGCGTTGCAGCGCGGGCGCTTTGTTCGATGTCGCCGTGGATATCCGTCAAGGCTCTCCCACCTATGGCCAGTGGGTTGCGGAAACGCTCACCCCTGACAATGGTAAGCAGCTTTGGATACCACCGGGTTTCGCCCACGGCTTCTGCTCGCTCGAGCCCGATACCGTCATCTGCTACAAGGTGACCGGCTACTACAGCGCGGGATGTGACAAGGGGCTGCGCTGGGACGATCCGGCGATCGGCATCACCTGGCCCGATGTCGCTGATCCCGATACCCTTTCGCCGAAGGATCGGCAGCAGCCACTGCTTGCCGAGCTTCCTGCCTATTTCACCTGGAGCGAATAACCTTATGCGCGTGATCGTCACCGGCGGCGCCGGCTTCATCGGCTCCGCTCTTGTCCGTTATCTGGTGCTGGAAAAGGGCTATGAGGTTTTGACCGTCGATGCCCTGACTTATGCGGGATGTGAGGCGTCCTTGAAGGCGGTTGAGGGCAAGGCGAACCACCGCTTCTTGCGCGCCGACATCCGCGATCGCGCGGCGATGGATGCGGCAATCGCCAGCTTCCGTCCCCATCGCATCATGCACTTGGCGGCGGAAAGCCATGTCGACCGCTCGATCACTGGGGCGGCCGACTTTATCCAGACCAATATCGTGGGCACCTTCACCTTGCTGGAAGCAGCGCGCGGCTATTGGAACGGCCTCGCTGGCGCGGATAAGGACGCTTTCCGCTTCCTCCATGTCTCCACCGACGAAGTCTACGGCTCCCTGGGCGATCAGGGACTGTTCGAGGAAAACACGCCGTACGATCCGAGCTCCCCTTATTCTGCGTCTAAGGCGGCGTCCGATCATCTCGCCAAAGCTTGGCACCGCACCTATGACCTGCCGGTGGTCGTGTCGAACTGCTCGAACAATTACGGCCCCTATCATTTCCCCGAAAAGTTGATCCCGCTCACCATCCTCAATGCCCTCGAGGGTCGCGCATTGCCAGTTTATGGCAAGGGGGAGAATGTGCGCGACTGGCTCTATGTCGACGACCATGCCCGCGCGCTCGACCTCATCATCGAGAAGGGCGTTCCCGGTGAGACCTATAATGTCGGTGGCCGTAACGAACGGCGCAATATCGATGTGGTGCGCCGGATCTGCACTGTGTTGGACAAGCTCATGCCGGTTGAAGCGCCGCGTGAAGGATTGATCGAATTCGTCACCGACCGCCCGGGCCATGATGCACGCTATGCCATCGATGCAACCAAGCTCGAAACCGAACTGGGCTGGCGCGCGCAGGAGAATTTCGACAGCGGCATAGAGAAAACGGTGCGCTGGTACCTAGATAATGCCTGGTGGTGGCGTCCCTTGCGCGATCGCTATGAGGGCGAGCGGCTGGGCTTGGCCAATGCGGCATCTGCTTCCGACGGCCTCGCTGCATGAGAATTGCTGTAACGGGGCAGAGCGGCCAAATCGTCACCTGCCTCATCGAACGCGGCCGCGCTGCAGGGCATGACATTGTCGCGATTGGCCGGCCTGAGTTGGATCTTGCCAACCCCGTCTCCGTGATCTGCGCGTTGCAGGCTGCCTCTCCGGAGGTGATCGTCTCCGCAGCGGCCTATACCGCTGTCGATCAAGCTGAGACGAACAGCGAGCTTGCCCATGCGATCAACGGCCGCGGCGCGCGCGCTGTCGCACAAGCCGCGAAGGCTCTGGACATACCGCTCCTCCATATCTCGACCGACTATGTTTTCGATGGAACGCTCGATCGTCCCTACGTCGAGACGGATCGTGCCGCTCCAACGGGCGTGTACGGCGCCTCGAAGCTGAAGGGCGAACAAGCGGTGCTGGCCGTCCATGGCGACAATAGCGCGGTGCTGCGCGTGGCCTGGGTCTACAGCCCATTTGGCGCGAATTTCGTAAAGACGATGCTTCGGCTCGCCAGCGACCGAGAGGAGGTGTCGGTTGTCACTGATCAGCTCGGCAATCCCACCAGCGCATTCGACATTGCCGAGGGCATCCTGCAGGTAGCGGCCAATCTCGCCAGCGATACCGACCCGGCCCTTCGAGGCATCTTCCACATGACCGCCAAGGGCGACGCATCTTGGGCCGACTTCGCAGAGGCGATCTTTGCCGCATCCGCTGCGCGAGACGGACCTTCGGCGCAGGTGAAGCGGATCACCACCGCCGACTATCCGACCCCGGCCATGCGCCCAGCTAATTCGCGGCTTGACTGCGGTCTGATCGCCCGGATTCATGGTGTAGCCCTGCCTGAGTGGCGCCATTCGCTGGACAGCGTGATCGCTAGGCTGAGGCCTTTCGCAAACTGATATCTCCGCCTGAAGGGAACGTCGACGCATGAAAGGTATCATCCTCGCCGGTGGCAGCGGCACCCGCCTTTATCCGATGACGCTGGCCACCTCGAAGCAGCTGATGTCGGTCTATGACAAGCCGATGATCTATTATCCGCTGAGCACGCTGATGCTGGCGGGTATTCGCGAGATATTGATCATCTCCACCCCGCGCGACCTCCCTTCATTCCAGGCGCTGCTGGGTGATGGGTCGCAATGGGGCATGCGCTTCGAATATGCCGAGCAGCCGAGCCCCGACGGCCTGGCACAGGCCTATATCATCGGCGCGGATTTTGTGGCGGGGCAGCCGTCGGCGCTGATCCTGGGCGACAATATCTATCATGGCCACGGCCTGCCCGAACTGCTCTCCAGCGCATCGTCGCGCAAGCAAGGCGCGAGCGTTTTCGCCTATCATGTCAACGATCCCGAGCGCTACGGCGTGGTGAGCTTCGACGCATCGATGAAGGCCATGTCGATCGAGGAAAAGCCGGTGCAGCCCCAGTCCAACTGGGCTGTCACCGGGCTCTATTTCTATGACGAACAGGTGGTGGAGATCGCCGCACAGCTCGAGCCCTCGCCGCGCGGCGAGCTGGAGATCACCGACGTCAATCGCCTCTATCTAGAGCGCGGTCAGCTCAATGTGGAGATTATGGGCCGCGGCTATGCCTGGCTGGATACCGGTACGCCCGACAGTCTGCTCGACGCGGCTGAATTTGTCCGTGTCCTAGAGAAACGACAGGGCTTCAAGATCGCCAGCCCCGAGGAAATCGCGTTTCGACAGGGCTTTATCGGAACCGCGGAACTGGAGAAGGCAATCGCGAAGCTCGGCAAATCCGATTACGCTCGATACCTGAATCTGCTGCTGTCCGATCTTCGAGCCAATCTATAGGCCTGCTTATGGCGCGCCAGAGCACTGCCATAAGGGCGATTGAGGTCGATGCTGATATTGCGGAAATGGCCGCCCTGTCGAGCAGCCATCTCTTCAAGAACAGTTTTGACGAGACCTGCGACGTCGTTCCCGACGCCCAGCCCATTTAGGCGAATGCTATTCTGCTCGCAGAACGGATGCGGCGGCGTACACCAAAACCGATCATTCCAAAACCGAGAAGCATCATCGCCCATGTCGAGGGTTCCGGAACAGCAGTAAGCGAGACATTGTCAAGCGCTGGTCCATAATAGGTACCTGCATTCAACGCAGTGAAACTCAGAAGGGTGGAGCCGGTCGCACCAGCCACGAAATTCAATGTTTGCTGCTGCCAGCCCATGTTTGAAAGGCTCGGAGACCCAGTGAAGCTGAAATCCTGAGTAGTGCCGCCTATGCCAACCTGAACAGAACGCGGAAACTCGGGATTGTCGGGGTTAGCCGACAAGAAGAAGGTAAGGCTGTAAGCCTGATTCGCAACCAAATTGACGGCCTGAGTCAGAGTACCATAGCTATTACCTGCAAGGTCGATGCTCCGGAGTCCGTCAGCAGCTGTCCAATAGGAACCGATATAGTCGACAGTTCCATTCGACACGGACCAACCCGTTATGTTCGATTCACCGGTGCCGACTGTGGCAAAATTTCCGGGTTCAGTCCCAACTTCAAACGAGCCGTTGGTAACGAGATTGAGAGCGGCATGCGCCGGATTGACTGCAAGCAGGCTGGCCGCAGCAGCAATCGTAGACACCAGAAACTTCTTCATAGCCATATCCTCACGCCGTGCGCCTTTATCAAAGCAAGGATTGTGCCACGTAATAATTTCAATGACTTAGTTTCACCTCCGGCCTAAGCCTGTAACGGCAGTTGACACTCAAGCTCAATTTCAAAACCCTGGAGACGGGTTGCGCTCAGCTCGGTCCTGCGATCGCGATCAGGCCGTATAACGCATAAAATCAACACGCTGACGGTCATCTCGAAATTCGCCAAGTGCGGCTGCTTCAAGCGGCCCGATCGAGCCAGTTTCCTTGAAGCTCTGCGGCGGCAAATCGGCGCACATGATCGCCGATGTCGGCGCGCTCGAAGGCGAGCGCCAGATTCGCCTCGATATAGCCCGCCTTGGACCCGCAATCGAAACGGCGACCCTCGAAGGTCACACCATGGAAAGGCTGCTGCCCGATCATCGACGCCATGGCATCGGTCAACTGGATCTCGCCGCCCGCGCCCTTTTCCTGGGTTTCGAGGATCTTCATGACCTCGGGCTGCAGGATATAGCGGCCGGGCAGGATGAGATTGGACGGGGCGGTGCCCGGGGCGGGCTTTTCCACCAGTCCCTTGACCTCGGTCAGCGCGCCGTCGCGCTTGCCTGGATCGATGACGCCATAGCTCGGCGTTTCGGCCATCGGCACCTCGAGCGCGCAGACCAGGTTGCCGCCGACCTCCTCATAGGCGTCGACCATCTGTTTTAGGCAACCCCGGCCGGCAGGGCCCTTCATGAACTCGTCCGGCAGCAGGATGGCGAAGGGCTCGCTACCCACGATATCGCGCGCGCACCAGATGGCGTGGCCGAGGCCCAGCGGCTCCTGCTGGCGCAGGAACACCGCATCGCCGGGCGCCAGCCGTGTACCGTCCAGCGCCGAGAGGTCCTTGCCCCGCTCGCGCTGAATGGCTTCGGCTTCGAACGCCATGTCGAAATAATCCTCGATCGCTCCCTTGCCGCGGCCAGTGATGAAGATCATTTGCTCGATGCCGGCCTCGCGCGCTTCATCGACGGCATATTGGATGAGCGGACGATCGACGACCGGCAGCAATTCCTTGGGCACCGACTTGGTCGCGGGCAGGAAGCGCGTCCCCAATCCGGCGACAGGGAAAACGGCTTTGCGAATTCTCTTCATCATTACCCACCAACAATTAAGATCAAACGTACTGAACTTGAGCAACGCTTTTTGTTCCGCTTTCAAGTTCTTAGCATAATAATAGCGATTTTTTAAAGGCATGTTTTGGCCTCAGACTGTAAAAGCCATAGGCGCGGGCGATGGACTGGCTCAGAATTCTCTATATTGCACCCCGTTCATAGATTTTCTCCCAGCGATTTCGGGCTCACACACTGTCCTAAAGAGCCTCTTCGGCGCTGATTGGAGCGACTGCGCTGAAGATCGAAATCGCATTGAGGCAGCCGAGCGGCGATATAAAGGGCCGAGAGTTGGCATCGCCCAGAGCAGCGATGGCATCCCTGTCGGGTAAGACGCGCCACCTCTCACAAGCTCCACAAGCGCGCGGACAGATTGCGGCTTCAACCGTCAATGCCGCTTACAACCGCTCATCTGGAAAACGAGAAAAACGCGCAAAACAGCCATTGGCACGATGCTTGCTTCTGTATCGCCAACTGATAATTCTGGATCTGAGGGTACGAAATGAGAAAGTTTCTCGCGATAGCAGCCATCGTCGGAGCCGCGCTTGCTTCGGTCAGCCCGGTAGCGGCGGCAACCATCATCCAGACGGGCACAATCACAGCAGCAGCCCCCGGGACCTCTTCGCTCTCGGTGCAGCAATTCAACAGCTCGCTCGGCACCTTGACGAGCATCGATCTGCTTTTCGGATCGAGCCTTTCTGTTGCGGCAGGAACTCTCACCAATACGTCTAATGCCGCAAAAAATTTCGTGCTCACTCAGGGCGCGACCGCGACCCTCAGCGGCGGTGGATTCAGTATTGCGGAATCGATTGGCACGGGAACCAGCACATATTCCGTAGCTGCCAGGGGCTCAACGAGCATCGGTCCGTTCACTGGCTCGGGAAGCGACACGCAGAGTCTCAACAGCAATTTCGCCTATTTCTTGGGAACTGGCACTGCAGCCCTCAGCTTCGCCTCCTCCAGTCTCTTTGCAATTAATCCCAGCTCCGGGACGCTCAACATCTCGCCGTTGATCGGTGGTAATTATACGCTGACTTATAACTATACCGCGGCGCCGCTGCCGGCGGTGCCGGAGCCGGCAACCTGGGCGATGATGCTTCTTGGTTTTGGTATGATCGGCTTCGCTGCTCGCCAGCGTCGGCGCGCAAAGACCGAGATCAAGTTCGCATAATTGCGTTTCACTCAAACGAAACCGCCGCTTCGCAAGGGGCGGCGGTTTTGCTGTTTCCCGCCAGTGAAGCTCAGTCCGAAATCAAATAGCCGAAACTGTGATAAACAAAGAGTCGCTAACGATCGCGCTCTTTCAGCAGCGGCAGGGCTTCTGCATTTCTACAATGGAAGCGGAACTCGCAGCACAATGGCCTCTCACAGTGCGCACCCGTGGGACGCAGCACTTCAACTTCCCTAACCGCCCGTCGCGCCGCGTTTGCCACGGCATCACGGGTTTGCAAATAGCGCTTTATCCGCCTCGTCACGTCGGCATCAGCGAACCGCACAGCGTTCATATCGGGCTTTGGCCACGAAAACGGGCCCGCAAGGTGGCGAATGATGGCCTCGCTGATCTCAAGCCCACAGCCTTGCATCACCCAGACCTGTGTTGCGATGTCAGCCAGCTGATAGGCTTTTACGCGCGCGGTCGCCTTCACTTCGATCGCGCGCCATCCGCCGCAGCGATCCGGCTCCAGAATGTCGACGCGTACAAGAACGTCGTCACGCTGAAACGTCGCCTCAAAGATCGGTTGCGGTGTGGGTTGGCGGACCAGTGCTATCGTGCGGTCGAGAGCCGCCTGGATGTCCGGCTCAGCATGAACCATGATACCGCCTGGCAGCAGGGATATCGCCTTCCTGCCCACATCATGTCCGAACTGGAAGCGCGACAAAGTCTCAGGGTCATAGCGTGCCTCTTTCCGGCGGTGCACTTGTAGCCAGAGACGCCGCGGGCAGTGCTCAAAGGCAGCGATCTTCGACTTCGAAAGCCGATAGCGGGCTGCCATGCTCATGCCGCAAGCTCCGGCTGTGCGGGAGCGAGGCACGCATCAGGCTGGCGCTGCCGGCCTACGTCTGCCAAGGAAATTAGATAATCCGCGGCAAGTTGCGCTCTGTTCGCGGCAGTGAGGATGGCGGCAGGATCATCGCGCAGCACCTGGAGCCAGGAGGCGATATAGAGAGCGTGGTCTTCGCGCGGCTTGGCCGTTAGGCCGAGATGTCCGACGGTAAAAGCGGCGCCGAGTTCGGCAACATATCCTGACAGTCCAGCCCTAATGTGACTTCTACCGCAAATTTTCGGGGCGCTTATCATGCGGCGATCTCCTCAGGCTGGGGCTGCTGGGCGTGCATCCAATCGGCGGCCGCCTGCGCCTTGCTGGCGGCGGTGAAGATGGCGCGAGGGTCGTCTTTGAGTGCGCGCAACCACGATGCTACGTAGGCGGCATGATCGGCCCGCGGATGGTGAGCGATCCTGAGGTCGGCGAGTACGAACGATGCGGTCAGTTCAGCGCAAATTTCCTCGATCGCCAAGCTGTCGCGCTTGAAACGTTCGGCAAAGTTGCGGTCGAGCCGGTGCTTTGCCCCTGTGGCGTGGGCCGCCTCATGCAAAAGCGTGCCCATCTGTGCTGATGCATCCCGAAACGAGGCAAAGGTCGGCATGAAGATGTGATCGAGGTCGATCCGGTAGTGCGCATCGTAGGCGCCCTCGGTGATCGGGATCTTGAGGGCCGCGACGAAAGCTTCGGCGTGCCCGAACCGCTCGCCCTCGGGTAGAACTGCGACAGGTGGGGGTTCATAGCCCTCGACCTGGGCGAGGTTGAACACGGTGAAGGCCCGCGCGAACATGCGGCCGGGTCCGGCTTCGCCATCGTCATGATCATCATCGGCGCGCGATGCGGCCTGTTTCCAGAACACAACCGTCGTTCCGCGTTCACCTTTGCGGACCTGTGCGCCAAGCGATGCCCACTGGCGATAGGTCCCCCAAAGACCGCTGGAATAGGCAGCCGCTTCGGCTGCGATCCAGAGCGCGAGCACGTTGACGCCGCGATAGCGGCGGCGAGAGGTGACGTTCTGCGGCCTGGTGGTGGCAGCGCCATCATGGTGCCAGGGCATGCGCCAATCGCCGGCCCCGGCTTCGATGGCAGATACAATCTCGGTGGTGATGCGCGAATAAACGTCGGCTCGCGGCGTCGCAGGGTAGGATCGGGACATGGCAGGTCTCCACGACGGGCGGAGGGAAACTGTCTTCCGCTCCTTCAATCCGTCACCCGCAAACCCGCCTCCTCTTCCTCTCCCGCCATACCGTTATGCGGTGTGGCGGTACCCGGTGCGATCTGTTCAAGAACACGCTGGATTCTGGCCACCTCGGCCTGAAGCGTCACCCGCTGCGGCTCTGGAAGCCGCTTCTCGCGCAACAACAACCGTGCCTCATCAGCACCGCGCTGCCATGCCGGGCGATGCCGTTCGGCGATGCAGGCATTGGGGCAGCGGACCGGTTCGCACATGGAGATCATTGGCCCGCTTGCGCCTGGCTCCGAACTCCGGTTCAGGCACAGGGCGGTTGCCGGATCAAAGAAGCAATCGGCCAGCGGGCCGACATGCAATGTCCGCGCGAGACTGCCCAGCATGGTGCGCAGACGTGGACGGTCGGCAATCATGGCAGGTAGCGGCGCCAACTCGTGGGCGGCAGTATCAAGCACAACTCCGACCCTGTTCGCGGCAGGTCCGCCAAGGCGTGCGCCACTTTGCCGCTCGTCGAAGTAGACAAGGATATCGTCAATCTGGCCAAGCGCACGCTGGGCTTCGATCTCTCCCCGAAATCCGGACCGGCTGCTGCCAGCATAGCCTTCGAAAGCCGCAACGCTCGCATGCTTGTACTGGATCATGCCGGCAATTGTTCCGAAGGGCCGGTTGGCGATGTGCCAGGCGATTGTGCGGCGAAACTGACGCGTTGTCAGACGCCATGGTCGGCCGTCGGGTCCGGCAGGAATGACGGGTGCCTGCGCGGATCCGAAGTGGTCATTGAGGTGATCGCGGAACCGGTTGAGTTGCCGGACTATCTCTGCAGAGACGTGCGTCTTGGTATTGGCCCGAAGCGTGAGGACTGGCCACAGGGTCGTTGTTCCGCGCGCTTGTCCCGCCCGCGCGGAAAGGCGTTCGAGGACATCGATGGCTTCAGCGACCGGCGCGATGGTAACCCACTCGGTCTCCTCGCCGCCGCCGCGCTTGCCCTTGTAAGCAGTGGACTTGATACGATGCCGCAAGATCGTACCGTCTTCGGCTTTGGTAATAGACAGGCATCCCCGCCTCATGGCTTGGATCTCGCTGTCCCGCATGCCTGAGAGAAAGGCACATACGATATAGGCTGCGGACTGCAGCATGACTTCCTCGAGGGGCAAAACCTTGGCATCGAAGCGGGTGCGCCAAGGCATGCCCGTATCGGGATCGGCAGAATTGGGCGTATCCATGCCGCCAATCTCGGTGCCGAGTTCTGCGATGGCAGCGGCGATGAGGTCTGGTGCACCCGTGGCCAGGCCAAGGTGCATGGCAGGTTCGGCCTGCGCGTTGATACCGGCATGGAGGTGGATCAGGTGGTAGTTGATCGGCGGCGTGACGGCGCCGGTTTGCGGATCTGTTCGCGTTGCGCCGTTATGTGCCGTGGTCCAGATCGGAATGCCGCGCCCATGCTGCCGCAAGGATGCAACATAGTCGAGGAGGCGTTGGCGTTGCCGTAACCGACGAACAGCGGGATCCAGACCTTCCTCAGCGGCAATCAGACGGTTGCGCGTTGCTTCAAGGCAATCGAGTTCTGCCCGTGCGGCAAGGATATCGCCTGCGTAGCAGGTCACGTAGCGCAACGACCAGGAGAGCAGCGGCGTCATGATCGCTTCAGGAATGCGCGGCGTCCGGTTCTCCCCTGCAATATGCTTTGCGCCCGCCACGGAAAACGGACTTCGTCCCGGCCACGGTTCGAAGGACAGGCGCGCAGTCGGCAGATGATGCTGCAACTCGTGCAGGTCAAAGACGATCCGCAGCAGCGCTGCCGCTGCAACTGGGCGCAGCCCGGCTAGGCGCAAGGCTCCGGCGTAGCGATCGACCAGAGCCTGATCGACCCGGGCGAGATCGAAACGCCCCAGCTGAGCCTTGACGAAGTCGAAAAAGCGCAAGGTCCGGTTGGCCTCGCCGCGCACCCCGGCCGGCTCAAGCCGCGAACGGTGACCGGGGAGATCGACATTGAGCCGCGCATGGAGAATCTGGCGCAGGGCATCAGCAATGGATGGGTCTTTGATACCGCCGAAATGTACCGTGACATGGCAGCGCCGCGCGTTGTCGCGAAATACGCCGGGAGCCAGATCCCACACTGGATCGCCGTATCGTGAAATATGCGCGCGATCGCAGCCGGGGCGCAAAGGCGCGGACATAAGCACAGGGAGGGCATCGCGCTCATCGTCGCTCTCCGCCAGAAGCTGGACAACGGTCATGCCCGTGCCTCTGGCGGCAGATAGACCGTGGGAGGGTCGTTCGCGACTTGCGCACGGGCCCTTGTCACGACGTCTTCGGCGAAGGCAGGCAGAATCTGCTGAACGATGCGATCATGGGCATGACCAAACTTGGCGGTCCAATCAGCAGCACTCAGGCCGATCCGCTGAGCGTCGACGAAGGAGAGAAAGGTGAGAATGGCAGGCAGCTTGCGCGCGGTAATGACCGCGTTGCGGCAATCGAGGCAGGCCCAGAACGGTGTAGGGCATGGCGTGCCGGCGGATGCGAAGGGACTGGAATAGAAGTTGCCACAGCTTGCAAGCCAGACGTCTTGTTCGCCATTGAGCAGTGCGGTTGAAATGCCCCCATCATCGGGATCAGGGCTTGCCAACTCGCCGCGCAGCCGGTCCTCGTCTTGAGGAGGCAGGATCATTGGACCAGCGAGCACCTCTTCGAGGGCATCTGCCACGGTTTGCTCGTGCAGCGGTCTGAGGGAGGGAATATCGGCGTAGTGCCGTGCCGCGATATCGACGGTATGACCTACGGCGAAGCGGGCCATGTGGCCTTCGGTCTTGAGATACCACAAGGCCTTGTGCGTCTTGCGCAGATACGAAAGACACAGGTGGAGCGGTTTACCCTGATCATCGGTAATACAATGGCGCTGCGTCCAGGCACTGACCTTCAAGCGCAGTTGACGAATACCTGCGGTGATCTCGCCCGGCTGAAAATAGACCCAAAGGTTATCGCTGGAGTTATGGACCCTGGCCTTGGACGATAGGGCGATGATGCGTCGGATCAGACCGCCAGCGGTGGATGAGCCGCGATCACGCACCCGGATTGTCTTGTGCTCGGCACCGTGTGCCCGCAGCTTGGTGTAGGCGATATCGACGGTACCCCCTGCGGCATTGCGCAGACAATCGAGGGTGAGCGACTTGCAGCACTCCAGCTCAAGCCCTGTCTCGATTAAGAGCAGAACAAGAAGCGGGACGATATCGTCGGCAGTAAGATAGTGGGCTGCGTGGAGGCTCAGGTTAAGCCTGTCACTGGTGAGATCGCGCTTTTTGCGCAGCTTGTACAGGCTCTGAAACGTGGGATCACGGTAGCCCAGAACACCGTATGTCTCGATGGCAGCATGGGCTTTGCAATATGCGCCATCGATCTGCGGCACCTCATCGAACTGCGGCCCCGACCGCAAGCGCGCCTCGATCGCAGCGATATCCGCGCGTGCCGCATCGCGCAGCTGGCGGGCTACATACGGACTGTAGGCATCGCGTGGACGGGAACGAACGTGTGCGTGTGAGCTGACGTAGCGCAGTCGTTCCCGCAAGCCGCAATCGACAAGCTCGGGGCTGTCGTCCGCGATGCGACGAAGGACGGAAACGACCTTGGCGACATAGGTTGGTCCATGCACGCAAGACTTGCCCTGCGCGCTGAGCCATGTCTCAAATCCATCAATGTGATGGGCACGAAGGTCAGCAGGGCCGTTGATCCCGTCGCCTGTCCCGGCCAGGTAGGAAAAGAAGCTTGGCAGCTGGTTGGCGTATGTCTTGAGCGACGAACGTACCATGATGGGGCCGCGCGGAGCAGCCAGCATGAACAGGCTCCGGGCAAATGCGAGCGCCAGGCCGCGTGGCCGCAAGCCCGTGAAATCGACGAGCAGCTCGCCGCCATATAAGGGATGAATCATGAAGCGCAGCGTGCTGATCTGCGACCATGGATCGGCTTGGGGCGCAGCCGTATCTGCCGCGAAGCTGACCTTGCGTCCTTTGCGTGGAGCAGCGGTCATGATCGAAGATAGCCTGGTACGAGTGCCAGCAGTTCTTCGACTGCCGCATCAACGGTATCGGCACGCGTGGCGAGGTGATCGAGATAAATAGAGGTCGTCGCGAGGCTCGAATGGCCAAGCAATCGCTGGACCTGTTGAAGCGGATCGCCGACCAGCTGGCGATAACCTTCCATGGCGCCCACTGGTGCCGCTGCGTCGGCGAGGCGGCGCTGGATCAGCATGGCAAGCATGTGGACTGCAAAGGAATGCCGGAGTTGATGGGGGCTAAGCCGGACCGGGATGCCGGCGTCCGTGCAGCGGCGGCTCGCCCGTGCGAAGATCGCTTCCCACGAGTTGGGCAACACAGGATGGCCCACCTCGGTCAGCCAGAGGACCGCGGCTTCGCGCGGCGTTCCATCGTCAGCGCAAATAACAAGCCTTGCGCGTTCATCCGGTGTGACGACCTCTATGTCCATCGTGCCACCGCCAACGAGATGCAATGCACGCTGCCCGAATGAGGGGCTGTGGATGAAGATCGGGCGGTCGATGGCTTCCCAGCCACGGCGCTGTGCGAACTTGGCGACGGCTGCGGCTCGCTCAACGGCGATGTAGGCGTCAAACACCGGCAACAAGCGGCGCGGCAGCAGCATGCTTCGCCCCCTGTCACCCTTGGTGAGTGCCGCCGGAAGCTCGACCCGCCGCTGACGTTCCGAGCGGGCGTCGCAAACCGGAATCTCAGCTGCGAGCAAGTGGGATGCCTCTTCCAGGCGCAGGCCGGTGGTGACCAGCAGATCGGCGAACAGCGCGTTGCGCGCGCCATTGCGGTCACGCGCTCCAGGACGCTCGGTCCCTTCAACGGTCAGGCCGCGCAAACCAACTTCCCGGAAGGCGCGGTAATCGGTGAGATCGATGAAACGGACGTCGGAACGACGGGCTGCGCGCTCATAGGCGTTATTGCGGCCCGTGACCGCCGCACGGCGCCCATCGTGCGATCGTCGCCAGACCTGACGATGCGTAAAAGGTGTACGCTCGATCAGCCCCTCCCGTTCGGCCCATCGATAAAGCTTGTCGAGCGAGGCAATCGCCCGGTTCCACGTCGATGCAGAAATCCGGAACTCAGCATCGCTGCGCCGCCGGGCACGATGATAGGCACCGACATCATCGGCATCGGCTTGCCAGACAGACTTGCCGCGGGCCGAAGCGAGAAAGCGAACCCAGACCAGAACATCATAACCATGGGCGCGCAACGAGTGTCGCGAACGCGAACCGTTCAGCGGCAAATCGAGGAAGTAGCGCTCAAGGTGGAGATCATAGATCGCACCATCACGCAGAATTACCGGGATGTAGGAGTCCAGGCCATCCGCCGTCCGGCGCTCCTGAATGACGATCGACGCACCTGAATTATCCACAGCTTGTCAGTCCCTCCCCCGGACCCCCTCCCGACTCCAGATCGCACACGTTGCGCGCCTGCGGGACGGTGGTCATCAGGCCGGATTACGCCAGCTTATGGATAGCGCTTCATCCGGCCTGATGCCCCCCTGCGTCGCGCCAAAGCATACCGTTCAATGGTGCGTCAGGCACGGTGCAGACTGTCCAGATAAGGCGACCAACTCCTCGAACGCATATGCCTGATCGCCGAAGCGCTTCCCGAACGATCGGGCAAGCCGGGCTGGATGGCCTGTCCAGTGGCCGGCCTCATGCGCAATGGTGGCTGCCCAGGCGGCGCGCGTGTCGAATTGCTCGACCGGCGGCATGGTGATGACGTCCGCGCGCAGATCATAATAAGCACGATCGCCGCCGCATCGCAGCCGCGCGGGCAGCCGATCGACGAAGCGCTCCGCCCGCGGACCGAGCCGGTCGCCCGGCGGGACGAGGGAGAGGGCTTCGGGATAGAAATCGCCCGGCAGTGTATCGATCTGATCGGCATTGAAGACCGCATAGGACCGCATGACCCGGCGCTGCTCATCGACGAGCTCACCCGGACGTTCGTAGGAATCGACCTTCTTCGAATAGGCTTTGTAGAAGATCGCAAATTGCGACTGCTCACCGGCACGGACCTGCCCGCCGAGGCTTTGTGCTTGCCGATAGGTCATCCAGTAGCGGGACCGATAGCCGCACTGCTCGGCGGCCAGCCATAGCCAAAAGGTGTTCATGCCGCGATAGGGCTCGCCATTGGCGCGCAGCGGGCGCCCTTGCGCGGCGCATGATCGCCAGGGCCGTACCCAGGGACGCACACCGGCCTCGAGCCGGTCGATGATGGCGCGCGTGATGGTCTCGGCCGGCGAGGGCCGGCCCGATGATTGGGTCATGGTGGATACTCCGCGAAAGAGCGGCTGTCTCAGCGCCGCCGATGAAGGGCGGCGGGCGACACGAAAGCGCCGCCCGCCGTTAGGCGTTCGCCTCAGGCGGCCTGTTCGAAGTCGCCAGCATCGCCATCGGGGGCGATCTCCCCTGCCCCGCCGTCGCTGTCGTCTTCATCGCTGAGGAAAGCGGAATAGCTCCGGAAGCTTTCGGGCTTTTCGATCGCGCCGAACCGCATCTCGTCGGGCAGCCAGGAGAGCGCCTTTTCCCGGACTTCGGCCTCGACGATGCCCTGCCCCGAACAGAGCGCAGCGCAGGCATTGGCAAGGTCACCCTTCTTGGCGTCCTTGTATCGGCCGCGCAGCACCGGCCCGCCGATCTCGTCGAGCGCTTCGAGCATGACGTCCTTCTTCACCCGCCCGAAAAAGTTCTGGGCATCGGGCCGCCACCATTGCGCGACATCAATGTCGAGCAGCCGTCCGAGATGATCGTGGAAGCCGTTGCGGCGCCCGCCATCGTCGACGTTGAGTGTCGGCTCCAGCGTCTGCGCCATGACATGGGCGAGCCAATCGGCGCGCGCCTGTTCATCCAGTTGCCGGAAGGCATCGAAGCGGGACGACAGCGTGTTCCCGCCTGCCCAGCTCACATCGAGCGCCTGGCGCTGTTCGGTCAGGACATTGCTCGCCGCGCTACCTTCATCGCGGAAGCTGACGATCGGGAAGCTCGCGGCGGCGGCCTGCAACGTCGCGTGGTCCCGGACATAGCTGCTGGCGAACACCGTCCGGTGCGCCATCAGGAATATCGTGAGATCGAGCGCGAACCCGGCATCCGAGGCGACATGGGCTGCCAGGATCTGCCGGCGCTGGGTCGCGAGTTCGTCAACCAGCGTCGCGCTGAGCCGGGAGGCCGCGACCTTGCCGGACGGTGCTTCGGGTTCTGCATCCTCGCCCGCCTGCCGGATGGCGCGCTCGCTGAACATGCGGCTGTGCACCCGCGGACTGCCATCGGGCGCCAGATAGATGAAGGTGCCCAGCTGGTCCTTGATCGCATCATCGACCATCGTGCGCGACGCCTCGATCGTATCGAGTTCCCGCTCGATGTCGGCGAGACGCGCCGAAGCCGCCTCGGCCTCGGGCGTGCCGTCCTCGAGTTCGGTCTCAAGTTCGCGGATGAGCGCGTCGCCCTCATCCGAGAGACTATCGACGCGCTCCTGCTCGTCCCCGCTCAATTCGCGCAGCGGCGGATGATATTCGTGGAGCTGGCACTCCGTATCATAGGGCACATGCGTCGCGAGAACCGGCGTCACGAACGCCAGCTTCTGTTCGGCAGCGAGCGCTTCCGCGGCCGCTTCAAGCTTCTGGGCGGCCAGCTGCTCGATGAGCTCCACGTCGATCCAGCTCTCGTCCACATCTTCACCGAACAGGTCGCGCTCGATCCGGCCGCCCGCGCCGACATAGGCCTCGCGGCCGACGAACCGTGCCTTGGCGTCGGTCGCCTTGACCGTTCCGTTGAGGAGCGCACGGCGGATATTGTCGGGATTGTCGCCATAATAGGACCGGCTCATGCTCTCGAACACGCGCGCCTGGCGATCGACGTCGGGCGTGACGGCATAAGCCTGGGCGACCCCCAGCGTGATCTCGCCCGCCGCCAGCGCCGCGAATACGAGAGGAGCCAGTTCGGCAAGCCGTACCCGCTGCTCAACGAAGCGGGTCGTGACGCCGAAACGTTTCGCCACATCCTCGGCACTCGCGCCCTTGTCGAGGAAGTGCTTGAAAGCCGAGCACTCATCCGCCGGGTTCATCGCGACGCGGTGGAAATTCTCGGCAAGGCTCGCTTCGGCCGATCCAGCATCATCCTCGAGCACCAGCACCTGAACCTCATGGTCCCCGGCAAGCCGACCTGAATCGATCAGCCGCTGGAGCGCCCGCAAGCGGCGGCCACCCGCCTTGACGGTGAAATGTCCTGCCTTCTTGAGCGGCGTGACCACGAGATTCTGCAACAGGCCATGCGCGGCGATATTGTCGGCGAGGCTGTCGAGGTCGGCATCGCGATTGGATTTGCGGACATTGTCCTTCGAGAGCGAGAGGTTCTTGACCTTCACGGACTGGATCATCGGTTGTCTCCTTCGAGGGTTGCGCCGACCTCGTCGGCCGGCTTGAGCCACTCAGGCCCACCCGGCCGAAGGCCCCCTCCCCTCTCTTCGGTCGCTTGGCGCGGCCGCGGGTCAGTCCGTGATCCTGGCGAGGATCTCGAGGGCGCGGCTCGGGGGAACGAACAGCCGCGTGCGGTGCTGGATGATCTCGGTGAAGCAGCCCGCCGCCTTGAGATGCGGCAGCGCCTCGGGCTTCCAGTCCAGCAATTCGAGGCGTTGATCGCCGGCGACCAAGGCGCGCTTCAGCCGCAGCGCTCCGATCGGCATGATCTCGCCCGAGGTGCGGACGTGCTCGACCCGCGCGCCGAGGTCGATCTCGACATGGGCCGCGATGCCGAATGCGCTGGCAATCCGCTCAACCAGCGGCGCCGGAATAAGACGCCCGAGAAGCGACTGGCCGTCATCGCTCGTCAGCCGCCAGACCTGGACATGATCGTCGGGCAGCTTGCCCCACACCGGAAGCAGCAGGCCAGTGACCAGATAGATGATCTGCGTGCGCGTCTGCGCCGCCATTGCGTCGCATTCGGCCTGCCAGGCTTCGTCGAAGCTCGCCCGGTCCACGTCGGTCCAATGGGTTTCGGCGAAGAGGTCCTGCCGGTGCCGTTCGGTGCGCGTCGGCCGCACCAGCTCATAGCGGCGCACGGTCCGCCCCTCTTCGTCCGTCAGCGAGAAGGTCGGCCGGCAAATGGCGGCCTTGCCGGAACGCGGGTTGATCAACCCGCGCGCTTCCGGGTCGGCCAGAAGCCAATGCGCTCGCTCCAGGGTCAGCGGCCGATATCGCTCCTCGGTTTCGATACGCAGGATCTCGGTTTCGGCGCCGCTCACGGGATCGCGCCGGATCACCGTCCGGTCGAGGATCGAAATACGGTCGGCCGCGATCGTTTCGACGCCAAGATCGAGGGTGCCGGCCTCGCGTGCCTTTTCCACCCGTGCTTCGATCAAGCCGAGATATTCGTCGAAGATCGCGTTCTGCAGGTCGATGCGCAGCGCCAGGATGCGGTTCAACCACCGCTGGATCGTGGGCAAGGTCTCGGTGAGCCCCCCGCCCTCCCCGGCCAGGTTCAAACCGGTGAGCGCCTGGAACTGATCGAAGTGGACCGATTGGAGTTTTGCCTGGAACAGCAGGCGAAACCACTGGTCGAGCGATTCCCGCGCGAAGTCGGACTCCAGATTGTCGCGGGGGTCGAAAAGTCCCTGCCCGCCGGTCTGGCGTTGGCCACGGGTCAGCGCGCCCAGGCTGTCGAGGCGCCGGGCGATGGTCGAGATGAACCGCCGTTCGCCACGGCAATCGGTGGAAACGGGCCGAAACAAGGGCGGGCAGGCTTGGTGGGTGCGGTGCGTGCGGCCCAGCCCCTGGATCGCCGCGTCCGCGCGCCAACCGGGCTCGAGGAGATAGTGAATGCGGCGGCTCTGATTGGGCGCGTCGAGGCTGGCGTGGTAACTCCGCCCCGTGCCGCCGGCGTCGGAGAAGATCAGGATGCGCTTTTCGCCGCGCATGAAGATGTCGGTCTCCGCGAGGTTCGTGCGCGCGCTGCGCCGTTCGATCCGCTGACGGCCGTCGGCATCGACGACGATCCGCCGGCTGCGGCCCGTCACCTCGGCCACAGCCTCCGTCCCGAAATGCCCGATTATGTGATCGAGCGCCGAGCCGACGACCGGCAGCGCACAGAGTTGCTCGAGGAGCTGGTCGCGCATGGCCATCGCTTCCCGGCACAGCACGGGCTGCCCGGCCTCGTCGATCATCGGTTCCGAGCGCACCGTGCCGCTATCGTCGGTATAGGTGCGCATCTGGCGCACGGGAAAGGCCGCGGTCAGATAATCGACCAGGAATTCTTTGCAGTCGCAGTTTATGTCGAGCGTGGCAGCAGGAGGCGCAGGTTTCCTTCGGTTTTCCATGATTTCACTCCAGATAATTACGGTTCCCTCGACCTGAACAAGTCGAAGGAACCACCATGAGAACAAGATCATCAGAGCTGTTTTGTCCGGCACAGCTCCGGATCGAAGATCCGCCCAGCTCGGATGCCCTATTCAACGCCTTCCTCTCCTCTCTGTGGGTCAAGGAGGAAGCGGCCTGTTCGATCCTGTACAGTGCAGCGATCCGTCATTTCCTGCATTGGCTGGATATGCATGCCATCCCGGTCAGTACGCTCGACGATCAAGTCGTCCGACGGTTCGAGAAGCACCGTTGTCGGTGCCACGGATACTCGGCTCAGCAAGCCGCCTATAAGACTGATCAGGCTGCGCGGGTCCGGCGCTTTGTCCGGTTCCTCGAAGATCAAGGGTACATCGAAGTCGACGATGGGATCGACGATCTCCCCCGTCACCTCACCGACTACTCCGATGCAATCGACAGCCTGCAACTCGCCCCTGGAGTGGCACAGGGCTACCGGTCGGAAGCCGAGCATATTGTGGCTTGGCTTCGCATCAAGCGGCAGTCGTGGGCCGATATCGACGACACGATCATCGACCAGTACGGCGCGCATGATTGTCGATGTCCGGTCTGGCGCAAGCGGGGCAAACTCGTCGCCTCGGGCGCGAAGCGGCGGCGGCGTGGTGCTCGGCACTTCGTCGAGTTCTTGCGCGGCCGGGGTGTCATCCCTTCAGTCGAACCGGTGTCGGATGACGACCCGCACATGGCGGCATATCTGGCATGGCTCAAGCAACACCGCGGCGCGACCGACGAGACGATCCGGCGCTACCGGACCGATATCAGGCGACTCATGCCTATCCTCGGCGAGCCTTCACAATGGGATGCAGCCGTCCTCAGGCGGGCGTTTCAACAACGAAGCAAGGAGACGCCAGGTTCGGCATCACTGCTCGTCACGATAATGAGGAGCTATATTCGGTTCCTGGTCGTGCAGGGTGTTTGCCGTCCAGCTTTGTTGCACGCGATCCCATCAGTGCAACGCTACCGTCTTTCGACGCTGCCCCGGCACGTCAACCCGGCAACGATCGAGCAGATCATCGGCGCATGTCCGACTGATCGCCCGGTGGAAGTTCGGGACAAGGCCATCATTCTCCTGCTCGCCCGGCTTGGCCTGCGTGCCGGTGATATTCGGGATATGCACCTCGACGATATCGACTGGCGCTCGGGCCACCTGACGGTCAAGGGCAAGACGCGTCGGCCCGATCGCCTGCCATTGCCTCAAGACGTCGGTGACGCGATCCTGGACTACATTGCCAAGGCACGCCCCAAGACCGCCGATCCGCATCTGTTCGTGCGCGCGCAAGCCCCATTCCGTTCTTTCCGCTCATCGGCGGAGATCGCTGGCATCGTTGCACGCACGCATGAGCGCGGCGGGATCGAAGGCGTGCCGACCGGATCGCACATTTTCCGGCATTCGCTTGCCACCAACTTGCTGCGCGCGGGCGCAGGACTGGAGTCCGTTGGAACGATCCTGCGCCACAGCTCGCCCGAGACCACCGCCATCTACGCCAAGGTCGACCTGCCGATGCTCATGAAGATCGCGCAGCCATGGCCGGGAGAACCGTCATGCTGAACATGCACATTGCCAGATACGTCTCGCTGTATCGCAGTTTGGGGCGGAAGTTCTCGGAGCAGGAACGACTGCTGCGCCAATACGCGGCTTTCGCCGGACGCTTCGGTGACCGGCACACCCGAGTGCAGCGCATCTACGACTGGTGCCACACGGCAAGCTCGCAGAACGTGGCTCGCCATAGGTACGACGCTGCTCGTAACTTCAGCCTTTTCGCTAACGCCGAGGATCCAGACCACGAAGTCCCGCCTGTCGGCGTTTTCGGACGCGGCAAGCGGCCACGCCCGACTCCGATCATCATCGAACCGGACCAGGTGCGGGCGATCATGACGGCGGCGTTGGACGTTTCGCCCCAAGGCACGATCAGCCCGTACACCTACCATTACCTGTTCGGTCTGCTGGCGACGACAGGACTTCGGATTTCCGAGGCTCTCGCGCTACAGTGCGACGATCTGGTCGAGGATGGGCTGGTTGTCCGCAACGGCAAGTTCGGCAAGCAGCGGCTGATCACCTTGCAGCCATCGACGCGCAAAGCACTCGAAGCCTACATTGCGATCCGCGCGAAGCATCCGGCCAAGTGTAATGACCTGTTCGTCACGATCCGGGGGCGAGCGCCGCACAAGGTGCGCGCCCACGTCGTGTTCGTCAGGTTGGCCCGGCTTCTCGGATATCGTGGGGCAACCGGTACGGCAGGCATGCGACTCCACGATCTGCGGCATACTTTCGCTGTCCGCTCGCTTGAGTCCTGCCCGCGTGACAGGGAAGCCATTGCCCACCACATGGCCGGTCTCAGTGTCTACCTGGGGCACGCGTCGATCGCCAACACGTACTGGTATCTCGAAGCCACGCCGGTGCTGCTTCGCGACATTGCGGCTGCAAGCGAGCAACTTTTTCAAGGAGAAGCGGCATGACGGCGCTTGCTCCCCATCTCTCGGCATATCTGCGGGAACATCTGCCGCGCGAACGCGCCGTCAGCCCGCACACGGTGAAGACCTATGCCAACTGCTTCGTCCTCCTCGTCCAGTTCGCTGCCGATCGGCTGAAGCGCCGACCGACCGATCTCGAGATTGAGGATCTCGGCACAGACATGATCATGGCCTTCCTCGATCATGTCGAGATCGGCCGCGGCAGCTGCGTGCGGACCCGCAATGGCAGGCTCGCCGCGATCCGATCCTTCTTCCGATACATCGAGTACCGGATTCCAGCCTGCCTCGATCAGGCACTCCGTGTCAGAGCAATCCCGACCAAGAAGACAGACAAGGCGCTGATCGATTATCTCGACCGGGCCGAGATCAAGGCTTTGCTCGATACACCCGATCCCCGGACACGCCTCGGCACCCGTGATCGCGCGATGCTGCATCTTACCTATGCTGGCGGACTGAGGGTGTCGGAACTCGTAACGCTGCAACTGGGCGATTTCCCGGACCGCTCCCTGTCCACCATGCACATCATGGGCAAAGGGCGACGTGAACGGGTCCTGCCGCTGTGGAAGGAGACCCAGATCGCATTGCGCGCATGGCTTGCGATCCGGCCTCAAGTTGAGGTCACCGAGATATTCCTAAATGCCAACGGGCAGCCGATGACCCGCGACGGATTTGCGTTCCGATTGGCCGAGCACGTCAAGACGGCAGCGACGAAGCAGCCGTCGATCCTTGAGAAGCGCGTCACACCCCACGTGCTTCGTCATTCTTGCGCGATGCACACGCTCGCGGCGACGGGGGACATTCGCAAGGTCGCATTATGGCTCGGCCACGCCAGTATCCAGAGCACCGAGACCTACTTGCGCGCCGATCCCGAAGAGAAGCTTCAGATTCTCGCTGCCCACGGTGCCCCTGCGATCAAGCCGGGGCGCTTCAAGCCGCCATCCGACGCTCTGATCACCATGCTTACCGACGTTCGAAGACGGGCCTGACCCGTCCCCGGACATTCTCCTGACCCACATATTATCTGGAGTGAAATCATGGAAAACCGAAGGAAACCTGCGCCTCCTGCTGCCACGCTCGACATAAACTGCGACTGCAAAGAAGCCATCTAATGTTGAGCTCAACATTACAGGAATTCGCGCGGGGACAGCTCGATATCGAGCCAGGCGCGCTCCTCGGGGGACAGGTCGGCAAGGGCACGATCGAGCATCGCTTCCGAGGTCGACACGAGCTGGACGACGGCGCAGTCGCCGCGCGCGAGATCGGCGGCGATCGCCGGGATCAGCGAGGGCAGCTTCATCGACAGCAGGATCTGGCCGAAGAAGCGTTGCTTGGTCGATTCGAAGATCGACAATGCCGCGGCCTTCGCGCCGCTATTATAGGTGGCACCGCTGAAGCCGTCGGTGACGCGCGTGGCGGCGAGCGCGGCCTGCAGATTGTTGTGAATGATCGCCCAGGCATCGGCATAGGCATTGTAGACGGCGATCTGTTCTTCGCTGAGCCGATGCTCGAGGATGTCATATTCGACGCCGGCGAAGCTGAGCGCCCGCGCGGCATAGAGGCCCTGCGCTTTGAGGTCGCGGGCGATCAACTCCATCGCCGCGATGCCGCCTCGGCGCAGGGATTCCACGAAGGCCCGCCGGTCGGCGAAGGCCGTCTGCGGTCCCCACAATCCGAGGCGTGTCGCATAGGCAAGATTGTTGACATCCGAGGCGCCCGTCGCCGAGGCGTAGAGAATCCGGGCGCGCGGAGCGAGATTTTGCAGGCGGACGCCGGCAATGCCCTGCTCGGACCCTTTCGTGGCGCCGAACCGGCCCTCGCCGCCGGCCACCCCGGCCATTTCATGCGCCTCGTCGAAAACGATGACGCCGCTGAAATCCTCACCCATCCATTCGATCAGCTGGCGCAGCCGCGTGCCCCTGTCGCCGCGGTTGGAGCGCAGGGTGGCATAGGTCAGGAAGAGGATCCCATCGCCCAGCGCGATCGGGGTGCCGAGCTTCCACTGGTTGAGATGCTGGATGTCGAGCGGCAAGCCGCCAAGCGCCGACCAGTCCCGGCGAGCGTCTTCGACCAGCGTCTCGCTCTTGGATATCCAGAGGTGGCGGCGGTTGCCACGCAACCACTGGTCGAGGATGACGCCTGCCACCTGCCGCCCCTTGCCGGCGCCCGTGCCATCGCCAAGGAAAAAGCCGGTCCGATAGGCGTTACCGGCCTCTGCCGGCGACAGCGAAAGACCCTCCTCGCTGGATATGAACCGCCCGGGAAGATCGCGCTCGAACGCCGCGCCAGCGTAGATCAGCGTTTCGAGCTGCGCGTCCGAGAGCAGGCCGTCGTCCAGGATCCTGGCCGGCAGCACGGGTTCATAAGCGACCGGGGGTGCGGCAATCGATCCCATTGCCTGCGATTCGACCAGCGCGCTTGGGTGCTCACGAGCATCGGCAATCAGCAGACGGCTCGGCCGATAGGGCAGGTAAATCCCTTGCGGTTCGCCCGCGGGTGCGGGCGCGTCGAGACGGTGATAGGCGACCGCGCGGGTCGTGGGCAGGGTCACCGCCGCACGCGAGCAGACGGGGCGGGTCCGCCGCGTGAGGCCCCGGAACAATCCGCTGGGGCGGGAGATCGGCTGCGGCTGCGGCGCGCATGGGGTCGCCATCGCATCGATGGCCGCAAGCGCAGCGCCGAGCGTCGTGCAGGTCTGGCGCGGGACCGAGCCCCCTGCCCCGTCCTTTTCGAGGAGTATGAGCTGGACTGCCTGGCCGGTGCCGTGCTTGGCATAGGCATCGGGCGGCAGGTCGAGATGCAGCCGGGCATGCGCGCCCGCAGTGGCGTGCAGCCAATCCGCGTCCTCCGTCTCGATGCGGTCGGGGAGAATAACGGCGCAGCGCCCGCCTGGAGCAAGCCGCAACAGCGCGGAGCGCAAATGGCGAAGCGCGGCATGGCGATCGCGCGCGCGCCCCTGGCTTCGCGAGAAGGGCGGATTGAGGAGCACGACGCTCGGCACCAGTTGCGGATCGAGCATATCGTCGATCAGTTCGCCATCATGCGTGCTCAGCCTGCCTTCGGGAAAGGCGTGACGCAGCAAACGCGTGCGCCAGGCATCGATATCATTGAGAAGGAGGCGCGCGCCGGCGAGATGGGCGTGTACGGCCAGGAGGCCGGTCCCGGCCGAGGGCTCGAGCACGATATCGTGTGCCGTGATCGCGGCTGCCTTGGCGGCAAGGAAGCCGATCGGCGCCGGTGTCGAGAATTGCTGGAACGCGATCTGCGTTTCGCTACGCACGCTTTGCGTGGGAAGCGCCGCCGTCATAGCGATCAGCTGGGCGAGCCGCGCATTCGCATCTGCCGGGAGCGTCGCGTTCTTCAGATGGAGGACCTGCGCGAGTTCGAGCACATCGTAGGCGTCGCGCAATGACCACAGGCCATCGGCGCTCGAGCCACCGAAAGCGGAGGTCATTTCGGCAAGGAGGTCGTTACGTGCAACCGGACATCCTTCGGACAGCCGGTCGGCTATGCCTTGAGCAGCGGTACGGGCGGGATCATCGAGCGGCAGCGTGAGCGCGAGGGGGTGTGTGGCCATGGGGCATCTCCAGGTCTGACACCTGGCATCAGCGCCAGGTCATCAGCCGGAAGGCTCCCTCCCCTTTCAATCCGCCTCGGCGGCCCGGCGGACACGCCAAGCATCATTCCAGTCCGCGTGCCGTTCCGGCAGCCGGAGCACCAGTTCGCGTCCATTGGCTGTGAGATGGGGGCGGGCTTTTTTGAGCATGGCGGCAGCGGCGGCACCGCGATCGCCATAGACGATGATACGCTTGACCCGTTCGGGGATGGCGACAAGCCCAAGGCGTTCGACCCCGCCCAGCGCCCAGGTGGGCGTTCCGAACCAGGCCATTGCTGAAAGGGCGTCCTCGATGCCTTCGGCAAGGCCAAGCTCCTCGCCGGCCGGCGCCAGACGAATGGCCGCGTCGCCGAGAAGGCCAAGGGCAATCTTCGGCTTTGGCATGGGTTTGTGCAGGATGTCGGCGAGATCGAGGCAGGTCCGCTGGACGGCGACAACCCCCAGATCATTCTCGACCGCGGCGATCATCGCCGGAAAGAACCGGCGGCGCTCACCGGCCCCGACGATGGTGCGCGGGTTGTAGCGCAGGCAACGCGGATAGGGAGGCGGCAGACCGCGCGCCGCCAGATAATCGGCCGCTGGAGATCCGGCGATGGGCTGGCTCGCCTTCCATAGGCGAAGTGCAAGAGCGCGATGGTCCGCGGCCGCCTTCGGGCGCGGCATTGTGAGCGGCTCCGCATCGTGAAGTTTGCGCCGGCGCAAAGCAGCCAGAACATCGCGCGTGTCGCAGCCGGCAAAGCAGTGGAACAGGATCGCCCGCTCGCCCAGGCGTACCGACAGGCTGGGACCATGATCGTTATGTGCCGGGCACCGGCATTCGCCGCGCGTACCGCGCCAGATCCCACCCAGGGCTTCGACAATGGCTTTGGCGCGATGGGGAGCAGCTATGGGCATCGACTAATCCTCGGAAGTGGTGGAGCGCCGCTGCTGATTGCGCCCTCCCCTCCCCGATATTTCACCCCGGCATGCCTTTGGGTGCCAGGATCCCGAATTCCTCGACGATGCGATCGGTTGTGTAGTGCGTCGCGCCGTCGCGTTCATAGGAGTTGTCCTTGAGCCGTCCGGCTATGCGCACGAGATCCCCGACTTGAGCCCGGTCGGCGATATGTTTTCGCTGGCCTTCGCTGAAGACGCTCACGCGGTTCCAGTGGCTGTCTTCCTGCCATTCGTTATCGTCACCCTTGCGGCGATAATTCGCGCAGACCGACAGCAGGGTGACTTTCGGCCGCGCGTCGATTTCCCCGATCCGGCCGATGATCTCGAACTTGGCGAAGTTGATCATGCACCCTCCATGCGCAAGGTCATTTGGCCGGCAGCCTATCGTAGGCGGCTAACTTCGCGTATCCCTCCAGGCGGGGGGATTGAACGATTGCATCAGGCGCGACGCCGATCTCTTTCTCAAAATAAAAAGAATCAAAACGCCGCTGCTCGCAGCGGAAGCTTTTCCGATTCAAAAGGATTCAGATTCAGGAGGCCGAAAGCACAGCATTTCTGCGGGTTTGAGCAAGCTTATCCTGACCGGACGGGGGATTTTGCCTGCCCTTCCGGGGGCGCTTCCCTGACCGATCGGGGGATGCAACCTGACCTGCTGGGGCCTTCCTGACCGTATGGGGGACAGCTTCCTGCTGGAGTGATTCGCTCGCCATAGCGTTCGTCAGGGACTTTCTTCGGCGTCCGCGCTGCCGTTTGCGCGGGTCCGGGCGCTTGGAAACGCGACTCGCCGCACTTCCTCATGGTTTGCTGCTTCGGAGCGAAGTTCCATCCTGACCTCTTGGGGGCCGAATCCGGTGTCTATCCTGCCCTGACTTGACGCGTAAGGACAGGTCAGGCAGATTTTCTCCCACGCTGGACGAATCGGCGCAGACTTCATGGCATGGATGACGAGCAAGCCCTAGATCACGCTGTAACGCCCTCCCCCACCGGCGATGACGCTTCTCCGGGACGGGCGATGCGGGTGGCTGCCGCCCTGCAGGCAAAGGGCGGTGACGAGTTCGCCAAGCCCGGCAGCATCGTCGAGGTCAAGTTCGTCAAAGGCCAGTCGCTTAGCCTGACTGCTTCGCGTTTGCTTGCGCTGATGATTTTGACCGCGGGCGGTGATGCCTGGGAGGACCGCCCGCACAAGATGCGAAAGGCGGACATTCGCCGCGGCCACAAGGGCAATGAGCGCATCTCGGATATGCTTGAGGAATTGCACCGCACGCTTTTCGCAGTCGACGACAAGTCCTGGCGCGGCAAGAAGGCGACGCTGCGCTTTTCGCTTATCTCGTCGTCGCGCGAAGAAGCGGAAGACGAAGAGGGCGCGGACGCTGGGTGGATCGAGTGGGAGTTCACGCCCGAAGCCCGAAAGCTGATCCAGGAATCGGAGACCTATGCGGTCCTGAACCGCCAGGCGGTGCTCGGCTTCCGATCAACCTATGCGCTCAAGCTGTACGAGATCGGGGCGCTGAGGCTGCATAGGCGCCAGTCGCTCTGGAAGGGCGACATGACGGCGCTGCGTGCGCTGCTCGGCATCGCGCCGGACGTCTACAAGGATTTCGCGCAGCTGCGCCGCAAAGTTCTCGAAAAGGCGAAGGCCGAAATCGACCAGCTCGCCCATTTTCGCGTGGAGTGGCGGGAGATCCGCCAGGGCAGAACTGTCACCGAAATCGAATTCCGCTTTGAGCCCAAGGATGCTCCGGCCCAAATCGCGACCGTGGATGAGATCGGTCGGCACTCTGCGGGCAGAAAGGCGCGGCGCGAGGACGAGGTGGAGACCGTTGCCGTCGAGGCTGTCACACAGGCGGCGGTGGCGGCCTTGGTGTCAAAGGATAAGGCTGGGGCAGGGGAGGTCACCTTCCCGAACGGCACGATCCGCTTTGGCTCGGACACGCTCGCGGCCATCGGCCGTTCGGCTGGCGGCGGTTGGGACATCGATCTCATTGCCGATGCCTATCGCGCGCAGATGGGCGAAAGGCTGGCGAAGCTCAAGGGCGCCAAGCTGATCGCATCCTGGACCGGCTTCTGCGAGAGTTTCCTGGCACGACGCGGGCGCCCCTGAGCCGAAATTGCACCGGTGCAATTTCGGGGTGAACTGCCCCCAAGGAGTCAGGTTGCGAGGGGGCGCAAAAGGTCTGCGGCGCAGATTGGGCAAGTTTCGCCCTTCGGGCTGGGCCGACTTGCGAAAATCAGCCTTCGATTGACCTAAAAGTGCAAATTGAGCTATGCCCCCTCTAGTTTCGCAAGGGGGCCTCTCTTGGCTGCATCACTCGACATTGAGGGCACGCAGGACCTGCTGTCCGTCTCGACGCTCGCACAACGGACCAGCTCTGTCCTCGAGCGGCTCCGCGACTCCGCGCGGAGTGCCCGGGCGGACGAGCGGCGCGAGCCGACGTTCCCGATTGGCAAGGCCGCGGAACTGGTCGGCCGAACCGCGGCGGCCATTCGCGAGGCCGAGAAGGACGGCCGCTTGCCGCCGCCTCCGCGAACCGAGAATAATCGGCGTGTCGGCTATACCCTGGCGCAGCTCAACGACATGCGCGGACTGTTCGGCACCCGGCCCTGGCGGGCCGCAACCGATCCCTGCTGCGTTATCGCGGTGCAGAACTTCAAGGGCGGGGTGGGGAAATCGACTCTTTCGGTGCACCTGGCCCAATATCTCGCGATCAAGGGCTACCGGGTGGCTCTCATCGATTGCGACAGCCAAGCGTCGGCAACCACGCTATTCGGCTATGTGCCCGACCTCGACCTGACCGAGGAGGACACGCTCTATCCATTCCTGCGGCACGACGACATGGAGTCGCTCGACTATGCCCTGCGCAAGACCCACTTCGACGGCCTTGAGCTTGTTCCGGCCAATCTGCGGCTGTTCCAGTCGGAATATGAAATCGCAGCGCGCATGGCGCGGGGGCAGGGGAACCTGATCGACCGCATGGCGCAAGGCATCGCGAGCATTGCCGATCGGTTCGATGTGGTGGTTCTCGATCCGCCTCCGGCGCTCGGCGCGATCTCGCTTTCGGTGCTGCGCGCGGCCAATGCGCTGGTGGTGCCGGTTCCGCCGACGGTGATGGACTTCTCGTCGACGGCGGCCTTCCTCGCCATGCTCGATGAGACCATAGAGACGCTGGCCGATCGCGGCTTGGCGCCGTCGCTGCAGTTCCTGCGCTTTGTGGCGTCCAAGGTCGATGAGAATAAGTCGATGCAGAAGGAACTGCTGAACCTGATGCGGACCCTTTTCGGTCACGCGATCGTCCGTACGCCGCTCAAGGATTCGGCCGAAATCGACAATGCAACGGCGCGGCTGATGACCGTCTACGAGCTGGACGGCCCGGTCACCAGTTCGACGGTGCGCAACCGCTGCCTTGCCTATCTTGATGGCGTGAACAGTGAAATTGAGGTCGACATTCGGTCGATGTGGCCGAGCCATTTGACGCGGCTTCGCAAGGAGGGACTCGCCTGATGCGAGCAAAATTGCACCGGTGCAATTCCGGGTAGAAGGGGTGGATGATGAGCAAGAAGAACGCCAACTTCGCGGCTGATCTGGTCGCCGGAATCGACCCGGGGGCGCAAGCCCCAGCGGCGCGGCGCCCTGGCATCGGTGCGAGCGTGCTGGCGGGCCGGGAAAGCCGGCTTGCCGAATTGGCGACGGGCAGCGTCGTCTCGCGCACCCATGAGCTTGTCGATCCCGCGCGCTGCCGAATGTGGGCGGGGCATAACCGCGAATATGCGCTCCTCAATGAGGAGCGGTGCGCCGACCTCATCGAGAGCATCAAGGCGCAGGGCAAGCAAGAAATGCCCGCCATCGTTCGCCGCGTGAAGGACGATCCTGCCTTCGATTTCGAGGTGATTTGCGGCGCGCGCCGGCATTGGACGATCAGTTGGCTGCGCGCCCACAACTATCCGGATTTCCGCTTTCTCGTCGATATCCGTAGCCTTACCGACGAGGAGGCCTTCCGTCTCGCTGACCTCGAGAATCGGGCGCGCGACGATCTCACCGATCTGGAGCGCGCGCGCGACTATCTGCGCGCGCTCGACGCCTATTATGAGGGGCGCCAGAAGGTGATGGCCGAGCGGATCAATGTCACGGAAAGCTGGCTCAGCCGCTATCTCGACCTTGCCCGGCTGCCGGCGGAACTGATGGCGGCCTTCGCCCTTCCGCAGGATCTCAGGATCAAGCATGTCACCGCGATCAAGCCTCTCTTGAAACCGGAGGATCGGCGGCAGCGTGTGTTCGCCGAGGCGGGACGTCTCGCTCAGGTGCAGTCCGATCGCGCAGCACCGATGCCGGTCCCCGATATCATACGCGCGCTCGCTCTGGCCGCCGATCCCCCCAAGAGGTCAGGATCCCCCAAGAAGTCAGGAAAGCCGGAAACGATCGTGTCCGAAGGGGGGAAACCATTGCTGAAAGTGGAGGCGGTGGATCGTAAGGGTCTCAAACTTACCTTGCTCCCGCATGCCGGTGGTACGCGGGCTGAAGCGGAGGCCGCGTTGAAAGCGCTGCTCGATCAGCATTGGAGCTAGGACAATCTTCAGCGGTTCTGAGACGTGAGAGTTTTGTCTTCACATGTTGAATATGGACTGCCCTATGACTGCAGCCTTCCAGGATGACATTCGCGAGAATGAGATCATCTCGCCCCGTCGTCTGGCGGAGCGCCTGCGCTTCTCCATGGCGCATTTGGCTCGCGTTGCTCGCCTGGATCCTAAGGCCATGACTCTGTATCCCTCCGCCCCGACCGTGCAGATTAAACTGGAGGAAATAGCCCGAGTTATAACGCGAGCGGCAGAACTTGCAGGCGAAGAAGGCAAGGCGGTTATCTGGTTCAAGCATCAACCCATTTCTGGAGTTGGGAAAACGGCCGCGGAATTGGTTGCGAATGGCGATATCGATATCGTCATGGAAGATCTCGATCGTATGGCTGCCGGGGTCTATTCCTGACAGGCGTCACTCAAGGCCGAAAGGTTAGCTTGTCCGCAGGACCTTTAGGCGAATGTCTTCTTCTCGTAGACGGTGACAATCGCCCGGCCATCCCAAACGTAGCACAGGTGCCGCTCCTGTCGGCTGTTGGCGAGTAGGCGAGGGCGGAACACCGCGGCGCACTCGCCGTCGGCGTCGCGCACGCTTTGGTACACGATGCCATCCGAACCTTGCTCACGCAGGTGCCGGCCAAGCGCCTGGCCGGCGGCATAGCTGTCCGGGGCGTAGAGGGCAGGGCGTTCATCGCGCAGGCCGCGAATATCGTGGAGCATGGCGTCCAGGTCGACCGCGTAGACGCGCATGTCGAGTTCCTGCGCCGGTTCGTGGGTGTACGCCATGAAGCGGGTTCGGTGATGGCGCGTCTCGGCAACCGCAGTCTCGATGGTGCTGGCAGCGTAGAACAGCCCGAAACTGCCGTCACAGAACCGGCTGCCATCGGGATTTAGGTGGGTGAACGCTGCCATGATCGCCGATGTTCCGGGTCCCGATACGCGGTCCTCCGGTGGGACGAGGGCGAGGTCCCCGACCTCGTCGCGAAGCCGGTCGTTGGTCATCGCCTCGATCGCATAGACCGCTTCCAGGTCGGCCGGATCCGCGACATCCTCAAACAGCGATATGGGCGGGAACCGGCTTGCGACGATCCGGTAGCACGGTTGCCACCGCACTTGCGTCGTCGCAATGGCATCCATCAGCCGCGCTGCGCGTCGATATATTGACGCACCACGTAGAGATCGGCGACATTGCCCGAGGCCATCCGCTCGATCGCCGGGCGTCCGGCGAACAGCGGCGCCTCATTGGGTTTGCGTACCCATTCGTTGGCGGTACGGGGCAGGAGCATCTTCAGCCCCTTGTAGATCCCCATGACATAGGAGATGCGCTCCAGCGCATCCTTGGGAATCGCCGCGACCGCGCCGCGCTTCCAGGTCTGGAAGGTCGAGCGGCTGTCGAGCCCGAGAAGCTTCATCTGCTCGGCTTCCTTGAGGTCCCAGGCGTCGGCAATGCGGAAAAAGGTGCGCAGCGCCGGACCGCTCAGATCCTTGCGGCTGGGCGCTTTGGCGGGGACGCCGGAATGGGCAGTTGTGGCCATTGGCCATCTCCTTCTTTCTCTGTCTATGTATGATATCTGTACATAACGTCAAGAAGAGATCAGTTTTCATACACGCCGAATGCGCGCGATGCCGCGTCAGGGATGGCCAGAACTGCCGGCGAGCAGCCGGTCGATCTCACCCATCGCCGCGTCGAACTCGGCAAGAGCCGCATGGGGGAGGGCGGTAGCCTGGTCCAAAGACGCCGGCTGCCCATCCCTTCCCGGTTCTTCGACGACCAGCAGGGCCTTCCCCTTGACCGTCTCCCGCCGTGCCATGCGCGCCGCCACAAGGGCGTCGCCGATCGCATAGGTGCCGCGCCGACTGATCCCGAACGCCCAGGTGATCTGATCGAGCCCGAGTGGCGCAAAACCAGCGAGCAGGATCCACACCTGCGGTGCCCGCGCGCTCGAGCGCAGGTGCCCCAACTGCTCGCGCATCAGCGCCGCGCGCCGCCGCGCTTGCGCGACCAGCTCGGCAAGCCGGGTCACGCTG
>NZ_ATHO01000172.1 GCF_000445065.1 Sphingobium quisquiliarum P25
ACACGTGCCCCGATCTTGATCAGCTTCAGTTGCAGGCTGGTCAACGACCAGTCGGCCATGGCCTCGGGCAGCTCGATGCAGCGCAAGAAGGTGGCCAGGTTGTACGCCAGGGCGTGCAGTTGCAGCCGCACCTCATTGTCGCGGAACTTCCGGCACGACAGCCGCGTCCAGCGAAAGGCGTATTTGCCCTCTTTGATGTGCTGCTCGGCGGTGCCGCGCTGGTTGTAGAACCGCACCACCCAGTCCGGCTCCATCGGCAGGTTGGTGACGATGAAGCCGACACGCGGGAACAGTTCGCCCGGATGCCATTCGATCTTGGCGATCACCCGGCGTTCCTTGTCCCAGGACGCCGCCTGATACTCGAATTCCTCGAAGAACCGCTTGACCTTGGTCAGTGACGGCCGCCCGACAGGGCGCGTTAGCCGATGCGCGATCTTGTCCTTGAGGACCGCGTTTGCGGGCAGCCGGATGGCGTAGAAGAACCGCGCTTCTTCCAATCGCTCATAGATCGCCGGGATCGCGTAGGCAGCATCGGCCCGGAAGAACCTGCCACCAAGGTCGCGCTCCGCGTAGCGCGCAATGACGGGGTCGAGAACATCACGCCAGCCATCGGCGCTGTGGACGTTGCCATGGCGCAGGGCGCAGCGTTCCAGCATCCCGAACTGGTTGAACAGAAAGTTGGGGTGATAGCAGCTACAGTCGAAATGGCCATTCCAGGCGGACCCTTCCTGGTCGCCATGGGTCGGGCTGACCGAGCTGTCCATGTCCAGAACGATGTACTTCAGCCCGTTACGGTCATGGAACCGGTCGATCCATTGCCCGTTCAGGTCGGCCAGCGCGGCACGGTTCCCGGCCAGAGCCAGCGTCTCGGTCTCGAACCGTCCCATCTGCGATGCCGAGGCCGCTTGTGCATCGACCGCTCTGCCGCCGACAACTTGGCGCATGACCGGATCGCAGGCGAGACGGTTGGCGTCGTTGACATCCTCGTATCCGGCCAGCCGCCCAAAGACTGATTGCCGGAACAGGCCGTCGAGCCGATGGACCGTGTTCTTGCCAGAGCGAGTATCGCGCAGCGCCGCTGACGCCAAATCGGACAACCCGAGCGCGTCATCAAGCTCGCGCATCACCAGAAGGCCGCCGTCGGAACTGAGCTGCGTGCCGCGAAATTCCAGCCGCACGCGAGGGTCGAAATCCACCCGATCTGCCCGTTGCAAGCCCGCACCCTCTGGGTGATCCATGAAACGCGCCCCTCGCAGCCTTCAACACCATGTTTTATATAGGAAATATAATGGTCAGGACAGCGAAATCAGCGCCTTACTTGGGAAATGTGGGTCTAAGCCATGGTGGACCAGCTCGCGCTCGATTTCAGCACAGGCCTAGACGTTCGCGTGGAATCCCCTGCCCCGTGGATTCCATCGGCGGCCGCCGCCCATGTCGTCGGGCTTTCCAAGGCCCTCAACAGTGCCGGACATGGCCGCTTTGCGATCATCGCGGCCTATGAGGCTGAGATTGCCCGTCTGCGCAACGGATCGACGTTGCAACCCGTGACGGACTGGCGAGCTGGCGGCGTTATCGCTTACGACGAAAAGCAAGTAAATTTGACAGTATCGGCGTTTGATGAATAAATGAACGCCATGCAACTTACATATCTGTTCTCTTACGCGGCAGACGTGGCGGAATGGTATCCTACGGCGGAACTATATCCACCTAAGCACATGCCGCAATTTAATCTATAGGAATATGTCCGGTTCATCTGGCGGTTCCATGCCAAAGGCCCTGTAAAGGGCCTTTCGCTTTTCTTCGTCTTCCCAGCCCATCACCGTGCGCGCCCAGCTCTCCGCGATACAGGTAAGCCGATCCTCGAACGCAGGACCGGATTCCGGTGCGGGTGCTGGCCCTCGCGTGATCGTGTCAATCACCCAATCAGGTAGGTCTAGCTCAACCTTCATTCTGGAAATCCTCGCTAGGGCCGTTTTAAGCCCCGTACAGCGCGTTTGTGGCTTTCAGGGTGCATACACCGCCGACAACCTGAAAGCCTCTCACGCGTCAGATTTTCGGCCTTCCCGTGTGAATGCCGCCACGCCGGACACTACGGGCAGATTCATTTTCTTGAACCAGTCGTTGAGCGCGTCGGCTATCGCCTCGCCCGCTGCGATGTTGTGGACCGCCTTCGCCATGCGCAAATTCGTCTGAAACTGCGGATCGAGATAGGCCGACACGTTCGCCAGCCCCGCCCGCCCCTGCGTTGTGGGCGCGGGCGTTCGGGCCTTAGCTTTCGGTGCGGCCTTGGCGGCGGGGGCCGCGACAGGTGGGAGCTTCGGGGCGGCCGTTTCTTCCAGTACGGCCATCAGGTCGATTTTGGGTTTGCTCATTGGGCGGCCTTTCTCTTGGCGGGTTGCGTTTGTGAGCGTGTGAGCGAACTCACAAACTCATAGAGGGCTTGCAGCTCGGCCGCCGCCTTTCCATCTGGCTCGACTTCCTGCGGGCCTTTCCCGAGGGCGGGCGCGTCCGCGTAGATGCTCCGGTGAGCGATCCCGACAGGCGCAACCGCAATCCCGAACCGCTCGCCCGTGGAAAGCATGGGCGTTATCGCGTCTCGGACGCTCGGATGATGCCCGTAGGGGACGAGATAGGCGGGCGGGTTCTTTGCTTGGTGGAGCGTGTCGCGCACCGCTTCGAGCGTTTCCACGTCGAATATTTGGCGGCGCGCGGGGACCAACACGAGGTCAGCCACGCGCGCGGCCGCGATGGATTCGAGGCTCAATTTCCCTGCCGTGTCGATCAGGACCAAATCCGCCTTGGCCGTTTCCAACGCCTCTAGGACGTGAGGCAGCTCGCCCGCCTGACAGGATCGAGCCGCGATAGGCGGAAGGCCCGCCTTGGTCCGGCGGCGTTGCCAGCTCGCGGAATTGGTTTGCGGATCGAGGTCGAGAATGGCGACGGTCAGGCCTGCGAGCATTGCAGCAACGGCGAGGCCTTGGGTTGTCGTCGTCTTTCCGGTTCCCCCCTTTTGGCCGATCACGGCGATTGTTTTCATGGGATGCTTTCGGGGTGAGGTGTTGAGATTGTGAGCAGTTGAGCGAACTCACTTACTCACAATCTCACAGAACGGCGCACTTTTCAAGCCAGCTTTGCAATCCGCCTGTGTTCCTCGAATTGCGCTAGGGCCGCCGCGAACAAAACACCCGCGCCCATGCTAGAAGCGAGGCCGAGCCACCAGAGCCACCCACGGCCGAAATACAACATGGCGAACGCCACTAAAAACACGGCGGCCCCCGCCTGTAGGCAGAGCTTGATATTCTGGACGCGCTCGCGCGCCCCGCTTTCGCGGACCTCTTGCCGCCGCTTGGCCTCGGCCGCCTCTCGTTCCTTGGCTTGCGCCTTCGCCTTGGCGGCGAGCTGGGCGGGGCGGGGGTCAGGAGGCATAGGCTTGAAATAGGGATGCAGGGCTCTGTTGCAAAGATTGGCGGCAGTCAGAGGTAGGCTGTCGCTCTGCGCCGATCAGGCGGCTGCTGCGAAATGGTGGTTGAGCATGCCCATGGCCTCCGTCAGCGCCGAGGGCCCAATGCCAAAAGCTCTCTCCACAAGGCGCACCTCGCCCCTGATGCCGGGCTGCAGGCACCAGGGGCGAGCCTGTCCTTTGCGCAGGGCTCGCATGACTTCGAATCCCTTGATCGTGGCATAGGCCGTGGGGATCGATTTGAAACCGCGCACCGGCTTGATCAGTATCTTGAGCTTTCCGTGATCGGCCTCGATCACGTTATTGAGATACTTCACCTGCCGGTGGGCCGTCTCCCGGTCCAGCTTTCCTTCGCGCTTCAATTCGGTGATCGCTGCACCATAGCTCGGCGCTTTGTCGGTATTGAGCGTGGCAGGCTTTTCCCAGTGCTTCAGGCCTCGCAGGGCCTTGCCCAGGAACCGCTTCGCTGCCTTGGCGCTGCGGGTCGGCGACAGGTAGAAATCGATCGTGTCGCCCCGCTTGTCGACTGCCCGGTACAGGTAGGTCCACTTGCCCCGCACCTTGACGTAGGTTTCATCCAGGCGCCAGCTCGGATCAAAGCCACGCCGCCAGAACCAGCGCAGCCGCTTCTCCATCTCCGGGGCGTAGCACTGGACCCAGCGATAGATCGTCGTATGGTCGACCGAAATGCCGCGTTCCGCCAGCATTTCCTCAAGGTCGCGATAGCTGATCGGATAGCGACAATACCAGCGCACCGCCCACAGGATCACATCACCCTGGAAATGGCGCCACTTGAAATCCGTCATCGTTCCGTCCGTCCAATCTCCGCCAAGCATGCTCAAGCTTCACGATTTTTGCAACAGAGCC
>NZ_ATHO01000173.1 GCF_000445065.1 Sphingobium quisquiliarum P25
ACACGTGCCCCGATCTTGATCAGCTTCAGTTGCAGGCTGGTCAACGACCAGTCGGCCATGGCCTCGGGCAGCTCGATGCAGCGCAAGAAGGTGGCCAGGTTGTACGCCAGGGCGTGCAGTTGCAGCCGCACCTCATTGTCGCGGAACTTCCGGCACGACAGCCGCGTCCAGCGAAAGGCGTATTTGCCCTCTTTGATGTGCTGCTCGGCGGTGCCGCGCTGGTTGTAGAACCGCACCACCCAGTCCGGCTCCATCGGCAGGTTGGTGACGATGAAGCCGACACGCGGGAACAGTTCGCCCGGATGCCATTCGATCTTGGCGATCACCCGGCGTTCCTTGTCCCAGGACGCCGCCTGATACTCGAATTCCTCGAAGAACCGCTTGACCTTGGTCAGTGACGGCCGCCCGACAGGGCGCGTTAGCCGATGCGCGATCTTGTCCTTGAGGACCGCGTTTGCGGGCAGCCGGATGGCGTAGAAGAACCGCGCTTCTTCCAATCGCTCATAGATCGCCGGGATCGCGTAGGCAGCATCGGCCCGGAAGAACCTGCCACCAAGGTCGCGCTCCGCGTAGCGCGCAATGACGGGGTCGAGAACATCACGCCAGCCATCGGCGCTGTGGACGTTGCCATGGCGCAGGGCGCAGCGTTCCAGCATCCCGAACTGGTTGAACAGAAAGTTGGGGTGATAGCAGCTACAGTCGAAATGGCCATTCCAGGCGGACCCTTCCTGGTCGCCATGGGTCGGGCTGACCGAGCTGTCCATGTCCAGAACGATGTACTTCAGCCCGTTACGGTCATGGAACCGGTCGATCCATTGCCCGTTCAGGTCGGCCAGCGCGGCACGGTTCCCGGCCAGAGCCAGCGTCTCGGTCTCGAACCGTCCCATCTGCGATGCCGAGGCCGCTTGTGCATCGACCGCTCTGCCGCCGACAACTTGGCGCATGACCGGATCGCAGGCGAGACGGTTGGCGTCGTTGACATCCTCGTATCCGGCCAGCCGCCCAAAGACTGATTGCCGGAACAGGCCGTCGAGCCGATGGACCGTGTTCTTGCCAGAGCGAGTATCGCGCAGCGCCGCTGACGCCAAATCGGACAACCCGAGCGCGTCATCAAGCTCGCGCATCACCAGAAGGCCGCCGTCGGAACTGAGCTGCGTGCCGCGAAATTCCAGCCGCACGCGAGGGTCGAAATCCACCCGATCTGCCCGTTGCAAGCCCGCACCCTCTGGGTGATCCATGAAACGCGCCCCTCGCAGCCTTCAACACCATGTTTTATATAGGAAATATAATGGTCAGGACAGCGAAATCAGCGCCTTACTTGGGAAATGTGGGTTTCACCATAGGGAGCGAAAGGAACGGAACGGTCTTTGAGGACCGGGGATATGGCTTGCGAAGACGGAGTGTCCGCTGTCGCCTCGCACATGGCGAAAGCTTCGGGAAACGCTTCCTTGAGCTTGGTTATGCTGCGCGCCGATAGGGAGTAGCCTACCGAGGGAGTCGGATAGATGCGGGTTAGCGTCGAAGGGGCCAAACCCGACCGGCGTGCAATCTCTGTTGCGGACAAGCCGGTTTCCTCGATCAGGCAGCCGATCAGCCCGCGTGCCCTTTGCTGATCCCATTCGTAACCGTAAGGCATTTTTTCGCGCCTGCTTTGGGCACATTTGTGCGACCGCTTAGGAAACAACATTCGCCGGGATTTCTCCAGCGGATGTCATGTTTGCGCGAATTTAATTGCTTGTCCTTGGATGGTGCAAACCTCCAATACGCATATTGAACATCTATACAATTTGCGCATCTAAAGTTCTGTTGTGCGCAATGAAACTGGTATTTTCTGCCCAATCTTACCACGCATTTGCATTATGTGCGCATGAGTGAGCAGAAACGGTTTGCGTGTAACGGAATTTACGCATAGGAGATTTGCGCAAGTTGCGCATACGCACATATGTGCGTCTGGGTACGTGCAGGGGGTGAAGAGACTTCACCGCATAGACACATGCGGCTCATGACCGTCGGCGTCGCTCCGGTCACCTAATCCCTTGCGCCATTCCCGTCGCGGCTTCGCACGATGGACTAGGGGAAAGATGAATGAGAAATAATTCGAAACTGCATCGGATGTTGCTGTTGTCAGCATCCATGCCAGCGGTGGCTCTTATCGCCAATGCAGGCGGAGCTTGGGCGGCGCCTGCTACGGTCGCCGTGCCTAGCGGCGCAGGCACTGGCGCTGCGGTCAACGCTGACATTGACACTGCAATCACCACCCCCGCCAATCCTGATCTGACGGTCACCGTCGCTACTGGCGCGGACATTAGCGGGGCGAGCATCGGCTACGACTTCGTGGCGGGCGGCTACGCCGCTGGCGAAGGCGACGGGGCGATCACGCTCACCAATGACGGTCGCGTCTCAGGTGTCAGCTTTGGCGGCGTAGGTGCTGCCAGCGCTGCTAACAGCTTCACTGGCACCAATGACGGGGAAGTCATCGGCAATATCGGTGCGGCGAACTTCGGCGGCGCGGTGGCGATCACCAATAATGGCGCGGTGGGTGGCAGCGTCACCGGCTCGGCCTTTGGGGATGTCAGCCTCGCAAATGGCTTGACGGGCGCCGTGGATGGCAGCCTTTCCGCATCGGCGCTCGACGCGGGAAATGTCCAAATCAACAATGACGGCTCGGTTGCAGGCAATGTGCTGGGCTCTGCCACGACCGGAACAGTCGGCATCGCGAACAGCGGCAGCATCGATGGTGATGCCTTAGCCTCGACTACCAGTGGCGCAATCTCGGTCAGCAATGGCGCGTCCGGGCGCATCAGCGGCGACGTGACGGCAGATTCGGAATCGGGCGCGATCACCATCGCCAATAATGGCGAAGTGCTGGGCCGGACCAACGCTACCAGCCAGAACAGCACTTTCACCAGCACGGGGCCGACGGTCACTGTTTCGGGCACGACAACCACCACGGAATCCAGCAGCTCGTCGCAGACCGTCGGCGGCGATGTCACCGGCACCTATGCCGGCATCAACGGATCGCTGAACTTCGGCGCCGGCAATGACGGCAGCATCAGCCAGGTCTCGGGCAAGAACAGCACCGCGACCGTCAGCGGCACCGTCTACGGCAATGTTTCGTCGACGGCTCAGGGCACTTCGCAGAACAGCGAAAATGTCGGTGTGGTCACGGATTCCCGCGATGGGGCTGGCACCGGCACTGTCGTGTCCAGCAGCACCGCCACCAATCAGGTCACCACCACCGGCGGCGTTAGCACGGTGAATGTCAGCGGCGCAGTTGCCCGCAATGACCTGGGTTTCGGCGGCAATGTGAATTCGTCCGGCAACGGCGGCAGCGCCGTCAACATCAATGGCGGTCAGATTTCCGGCAGTGTCAACTCGACTAGCCAGGGTTTCCTGATCGACGTTGCGTCCAGCTCCGAAACCACCGACTCCTATGATGCGGGCGTTCTGCAAGGCACCACGTCCACGAGCGATTTCGAAGTCAGCCAGAGTCAGACCGGCGGCGCGGCTTCCGTGTCGATCCAGGGCGCGAGCAATGTCGATGGCGGGGTCACCGTTCGGGGTACGGCCTCCGCCTCTGCGGACATCGGTTCGGCGGCGACGGTGGGCCAGAATGTGTTCGTCAGCACCGGTCTGACGGGTCCCACCTTCGGCACGGCAGCTGACGCGAGCATCACTTCGTCCAGCACTCGCACCACCGATGCGGCGGGTGACGGCACAGCCATGGTCACCAGTTCGACGGTGAATTCGGCCCCTGCCGTCGCAGGCAATGCGACGCTCAACAATGCGGGACGCATTGAAGGCGGCGCCGATGTCCAGTCGAGCTTCGGCAACGCCACAGCCAACATTACCGGCTCCGTTGGCGGTTCGGTCAGCGCGTCCGCTAACAGCGCCCTGTTCAACAGCGAAGACATCGCCGAATATGCCGTGACGGGCGGCGTGGACAGGCTGACCCAGGTAACCAGCCGGAACAGTGATACGTCCGTTGGCGGACAAGCCTCCATCGCCGTGAATGCACCTTCGAAGCAGGGCGTTCCGAGCGTTGCGGGTAACCTCTTCGCCTCGGGCCAGGGCGGCGCATCGATCACCATCGAAGAAGGCAGCGTCATCGGAGATGCCGGTTTCGGCTCTGGCGGCAGCCTGTACGCCACCAGCCTCGGCTTTGACAGCACGGAAGAGGTCGTCACCACCTATGCAGCCGACGGATTTACTCCTGTCAGTGAAGTGACGACCTTCACGGGTACGCCCGTGGGTGGTTCGGCATCTGTCATCAACAATGGGACGGCCATCGGCGATGTCTTTGTCGAAGGCCTGACGTCGGCCTCGCTGACCAACAACGGCACGCTCGGCACGGAAGGCTTCGGCAATCAGTTCAGCGTTTCTGCGCTGGATGGCGGCGGCAGCCTTACCGTCACCGACACCAATCCGGCCGATATCGGTAGCCGCAACGTGGTTGCGACTGTCAACGCCACGCCCGCCGGCGGCAGCGCAACCTTCACCAACAGCGGAATCGCATTCGGCGATCTCGAACTGGAAGGTATCACCGGCACTGTCACGAACAATGGCGTGCTGACTGGCACGACCACGCTTGGCGGATCGCAGTTCAGCGGCACGGCTACCGTCAATGCTGACATCACGACCACGAGCGTAACGGTCGATCCCGTCCTGGCGGCCCAGACCTACACCGTGGACCAGAATGGCGTATCGCGCGGTTTCGTGGTCGGCGGCGCAGTCGTGACGCAGGATGATGTCGCCTCTGATCTGGGTTCGGCGCTCGCCTCCTACGGCGTTGCTCTGGATGCCAGCCAAGTCGATCCGGCGAAGTTCAACCTGAGCGTCAATGGCGAACAGGCGGTCAAGACGGCTGATATCAATGCTACGATCAACCTGAACAACGGGTCGATCACGCTGGGCGATATCGACGCACAGCGCGACGATAGCGGCGCATATCTGACGAACACGACTGTCAACCTGAACGGCAGCGGCTTCCTGGGTGCCAGCGAGTTCAAGCCGGTATCGCCCGCGGCCTTCGCCAACTTCAGTCCGGCCGCTGAACTGCCGGAAGAGGCGCAGGGGCTGTTCGGCACCACCGGAGTGCGGGTGCTTGGCGCAACGGCGCTGAACAAGACCGGCACCGGCACCTTCGTCATCACCGGGTCGGAATATGTCCCGGCGGAAGGTGCAAACCCGGCTGCATGGACGCTGGATGTCGGCAACTTCAACGTTCAGGCTGGCGAAGTTCAGCTCGACGTGACCGGCACTGACGAAGTGTTCGGGATCAAGGGTAATATCAACAATGACGCCACCCTTGTCCTGGGCCGTCGCGCTCCGACCTTTGTTCAGTCCGTCGGCAACAGCATCGTCACTCCGGGGCCGGAAGCGATCAAGGGCATCGAAGTCTATCAGCAGGGCGACTATAACCAGAGTGCCACCGGCACGACGGTGGTCGGCGTCAACCCCTCGCTGGTTCGCTTCGGCAACTTGTCCGTCAATGATGGCGGCAGTTCGCCTGAACTGCTGGGGCCGATCACCGGCGGCGTAAGCGTTCCCTACTTCACCACTCCGACCAATGCCGGTGTCTTCTCGACCCCGTCCTCGGTCACGGTGGATGGTAACCTGAACCTGGCTGGTAAGGTCGCGGTGACGGTGTCGAAGGACAGCCTCTATTCGACCGGCGATGGCTATACGCTGTTCACCTATACCGGCACGGGTGACGTGACGGCGACCGCAGCGTCTTCGCTAAGCTCGCAGTTCGTGACTTTCGGACTGAAGCATGACGCGGCCGCCAAGACCGTGTCGATCGAGGCGACCCGCAACAGCTATGCGGTTGGCGCGACCAACCCCAATGCTGCGGCAGCCGCCGTTGGTTTGGATAGTGCTCTGGCGGATGTCATCGCCCGGGTGAAGACGGACGCCGCTGGCGGCAACGGCTTTGCTTCGGTCACCGAAATCGCCAATGCGCAGGACATCGCCAACATCGCCGCCGGTCTCGACTGGCGCCTGAACAGCGCGCAAGCAGCGCAGGTCTTCAACGAGCTTTCCTCGGCTGAGATCTACGGTTCGCTTGCCGCGGTTGATCAGAACGCGGTGTTCAACACCACGATCAATCGTCTTGCGGCTCGCCGTGGCTATGGCGAAGCGCTGGGCACCCAAATCTGGTTCAACCCCTCGGCGAATTTCGCCAAGACGGGCGGCACCAAGTCTGGCGCTTCGAAGATTAAGACCAACAGCTATGGCGGCGCTTTCGGTGTTGATGTGGCTTACCAGGAAGACGGCGTCTTCGGCATCGGCTTCGGTTATGGCCAGCATGACGTGACCGCGAAGGGTTCGCCGGAAGAAGCGCAGGTTCGCACCTATACCATCGGTGCCTATGCGACCCAGGGTTTCGGCCCCTTCTATGGCAGCTTCCAGTTCGCCTATGGTTTCTCCAAATTTGAAGTCGAACGCGATCTGGCCTTGCTGGCCCGGACCATTGAAGGCGACTTCAAGGGTTCGCAGTGGGATGCCAGCCTGGAACTGGGCTACGACTTCGCCGCGGGTAACGGCCTTGTCGTGACGCCCTTCGGCAAGCTGGCGCTCCGCCGCTGGTCGATGAACGGCTTCACCGAAGAAGGTGGCGCGGGCATTGGACTCCATGTGGATGATGCGTCCAAGACAGTCTTCCAGCCGGTCATCGGCGTGAAGGCGGGAGCTCTGTTGGGTGATGCCGAAGGCATTGCTTACCGCCCCTATGCCAAGGTGCAGTACAGCTTCCAGGGTAACATCGGCAGCGACCGCACCGTCCAATATGTGGGTGGCGGCAACGCCTTCCGCCTGGATGGCGTGGACCCGGATGGCCATGGCCTTGTCGAACTGGGTATCGACGCTTCGGTCAACAAGCGCGTCAATCTGTTCCTGTCCGGTGGCTATGGCTTCGGCGGGCACAACAGCCTGGGACAGATCCGGGGCGGCATCAGCTTCGGTTTCTAAATTCTTCTTACCCCTAACAACTGGGCGCGCCGAATTCGGCGCGCCCTTTTTTATGTCGTGGGTGCCGCCATAGCCCATTGGGCACCGCTGCCGTCATAATGTGAGATGAACGAAGCTCACATGCGCGGGCCCAGCTCCAATTTTCACAACGCACCGCTTCCAAAGCAAATCCGGCCATCCTGTTGCCGGAAACGCTTCAGGAGTGTTTGGACATCCGAGACCCTTCAGGATGCGAGCAGGTACGGATGCGGTGGCGGAGAAGCAGATTGGCGTCGATGAGCGCGGATGCGGGCGATGGGTTGGCGCCCGGCGTCGATGCGGTCGCGGGAACGCCGCCGGGAAAGGCAGCGCCGCGGCGTTACCAGATGATCGCGCTTGTCGTCGCGTCCGCCCTGTTCATGCAGCAGCTCGACGGCACGGTGCTGACCATCGCGCTGCCCACCATGGCGCGCGACCTGGGCGTACCCGCGACCAGCCTCAGCCTTGCGCTCACCAGCTATCTGCTTGCGCTCGCACTGTTCATTCCGGCCAGCGGCACGCTGGGCGACAGGTTCGGTTCTCGAACGATTTTCTGCTGGGCCATCGTCCTTTTCCTCATCGGATCGATCGCCTGCGCTCAGGCGGCGTCGCTGCCGATGCTGGTGGCGGCCCGGTTCGCGCAGGGGATTGGCGGCGCGATGATGGTGCCGGTGGGCCGCCTCCTGCTGTTGCGCAGCGTCGCCAAGGAGGATATGGTCCAGGCGCTGTCATGGCTGGTCATGCCCGCGCTGGCGGGACCCATCCTCGGCCCACCGCTCGGCGGCCTGATCGTCACCTGGCTCGATTGGCGCTGGATCTTCTATCTCAACCTGCCGATCGGGCTGCTGGGCGTGGCGGGCGCGCTGATGATCGTGCCAGAGGTGCGTGGAGACGCCCGCGCGCGCTTCGACGTTCCCGGCTTCTTGCTCTCCGGCCTGGCGCTCAGTTGCCTGCTGTTCGGCTTCGAACTGGCGAGCCGTCCGGGCACGGGGCGCATCGCGCTGGCGTTGCTCGTCGCCGGTGCGCTGCTCGGCATCGGCTATGCGCGGCATGCGCGCCGCACCGCCGACCCGATCCTCGACCCGGCACTCATGCGGGTGGCCACTTTCCGCCTCTCCGTCATCGGCGGTTCGCTTACCCGCATAACCCAGGGTGCGCAGCCGTTCCTGCTGCCGCTGATGTTTCAGATCGGCTTCGGCCTGTCGGCGGCGGCCACTGGCACGATCACCATGGCGGGCGCGATCGGCGCGCTGGCGATGAAGGCGCTGGCCCCGCGCGTACTGCGGCGGTGGGGGTTCCGCAACAGCCTGATCGTATCGGGGCTGATAAGCAGCGCAGGCTACGCCACTTGCGCCCTGTTCCGTCCTGACTGGCCGATGGCTGCGATCGTCGGCGTGCTGGCCCTGTCCGGCTTCTTCACCTCCTTCCAGTTTACCGGCTATAACGCGATCGCCTATGCCGACGTCGACAAAGGCCGGATGAGCGCGGCGACGAGCTTCTACGCGACCTTTCAGCAACTCACGCTATCGCTCGGCATCTGCACGGCGGCGGCGGCGCTTGAGCTGGGGCCGCTGCTTGCGGGGCGCGCCAGCCTCACGCTGGCTGATTTCTCCGTCGCCTTCCTGATCGTAGCGAGCATCTCCGCTTGCGCCATCATCTGGAACCGGCGTTTCGCTCCAGATGCAGGCGCTGAGATGAGCGGACACCAGCCGGTGCGGGAAGGAACTGCTTAATATCAGGAAAGCCCAAAGCCGCGCCCGAACCGGCATATGCGCCGGTGATCCTGAAGGCCGGATTTATAAAGATGGTGCGGTCGAGAAGACTCGAACTTCCACGGCCTTTCGGCCACAACGACCTCAACGTTGCGCGTCTACCAGTTCCGCCACGACCGCACATCTGAAGGGAAACCGGCAGGACCGGCACCTGATAGGAGGCGGCCCTTAGCAAAGGCTTTAGACCCATGCAACAACCGATCTTCATGCGCGTTTTCTTTTCCGTGAAGGGAATGGCGGGGCGGGACAGATGATGGAGAGTGCCAGCATGTCGGCCCGTTTCTGGTTGTTCAGCATGGCGAGCGCAGGCGCGGCGCTCGCGGGCGGTCTTGGGCTGGGCTTCTACGCCGTCACGCCGCCGCGCGCTGCTGTTGCAGCCTATGATGACGGCATGGCCTTTTCGGAAGAAGGGCAGGGGATGCCGCTGGATTCCACCGCGCTCAACGGCCCGGTCGAGGTGCGGTGCACCGGTTGCGGACCGACGCTGGCGCAGCGGCAGATGCAGGCATCCTACGGCTCATGGAGTGGCTATGACGATCCGGTGGTGCAGGATTATGAGGCGAGAGGATCCGATGAGCCGGAGGATCTGATGGCGCAGGTGGATGACACGCCACCGTCTCCCGTCCATCAGCTTCCAGACCGCATAGAGCGCTTCGCCAAGGGTGAGGATGCCGCGCCTTCGCCCATGCGGATCGCACAGGGCGTTGCGGCAGCCGCGCCGGTTCAGGTCCAGCCTGTAGTGGCGATACCCTGATATCGCAGAGACGGGGCGGCCCGCTGATCTTCGCGCCTGACGCGCAAAGATCAGCAAACAAGGCCGCCCTTATCCCTTATTCCGCGGCCGCCACCGTCTGCGCGTCGCTCAGGGGATGCGCCAGCCGGTTCACCATCTCCTTGGGGCAGACCTGCCAGAAATAGCGCCGCCAGCGGTCCCAGTCGTCAAGGATGGTGTTCGACCATTTGCTGTCGGTCGCCACCGCATGCTCGGCGATCAGGGCCTTGAGCTGCGCTTCCCAATAGGCGCTGTCGAGCCGCTGCCAGACGATGCTTTCCGGGTTCGCCCGCGCGCCGAAGCTGCCGTCTTCGTCCAGGATGAAGGCCATGCCGCCGGTCATGCCAGCGCCGAAATTCGCGCCAGTCCGCCCCAGGATCACCGCCGTGCCGCCGGTCATATATTCGCAGCCATTGGCCCCGCAGCCTTCGACCACCACCTGCGCGCCGGAGTTGCGGACGGCGAAACGCTCGCCCGCCTGGCCCGCCGCGAACAGCTTGCCCGCCGTCGCGCCGTACAGCACGGTGTTGCCGATGATCGTGTTGTCCTTGCTTGACAGCGGCGAGGACACGGTCGTGCGCACGACGATCATGCCGCCTGACAGGCCCTTGCCCACATAGTCGTTGGCGTCGCCGAACACTTCCAGCGTGATGCCCTTGCACAGGAACGCGCCCAGCGACTGGCCCGCGCTTCCCCGCAGGCGGACGGTCAGGTGGCCGTCCGCCAGCGTCGACATGCCGAACCGCTCGGTCACCGCCGCCGACAGCCGGGTGCCGACCGCGCGATGCGTGTTGCGGACCGTGTAGGTGAGTTGCATCTTCTCGCCACGCTCGAACACGGCCTTGGCGTCGCGCATCATCTGCGCATCCAGGCTGTCGGGCACCTCGTTGCGCCATTCGGTCAGGCTGAAACGCCGCTGCTCGTCGGGCGCATCCACCTTGGCGAGGATGGGGTTGAGGTCGAGGTCGTCCAGATGCTCGGCCCCGCGATTGACCTGCTTGAGCAGCTCCGTCCGCCCGATCACCTCGTCCAGGCTGCGATAGCCCAGCCGCGCCAGTATCTCGCGCACTTCCTCGGCGATGAAGGTCATGAGGTTGATGACCTTCTCCGGCGTGCCGGTGAACTTCTGGCGCAGCTTTTCATCCTGCACGCACACGCCCACGGGGCAGGTGTTGCTATGGCACTGGCGCACCATGATGCAGCCCATGGCGACCAGCGACAGTGTGCCGATGCCGAACTCTTCCGCGCCCAGGATCGCCGCGATCACGATGTCGCGCCCGGTCTTGAGCCCGCCGTCCGTGCGCAGCTTCACCCGATGGCGCAGCCCGTTGAGCGTCAGCACCTGATTGGCTTCCGACAGGCCCATTTCCCACGGCGTGCCCGCATATTTGATCGACGTCTGCGGTGAAGCGCCGGTGCCGCCGACATGGCCCGCGACCAGGATGACGTCCGCATGAGCTTTGGCCACGCCCGCCGCGACCGTGCCGATGCCCGCCTGGCTCACCAGCTTGACGCACACCCGCGCGCGCGGGTTGATCTGCTTGCAGTCGTAGATGAGCTGCGCCAGATCCTCGATCGAATAAATATCATGGTGCGGCGGCGGCGAGATCAGCGTCACGCCGGGCGTCGAATGCCGCAGCTTGGCGATGAACTCGGTCACCTTGAAACCGGGCAACTGGCCGCCTTCGCCGGGCTTGGCGCCCTGTGCGACCTTGATCTCGATTTCCTCGGCGCTGCCCAGATATTCGGCATGGACGCCAAAGCGGCCCGACGCGATCTGCTTGATCACGCTGTTGGCATTGTCGCCATTCTCATAGGGCTTGAAGCGGTTCGCATCCTCGCCGCCCTCGCCGGAAACGGCCTTCGCGCCGATGCGGTTCATTGCGATCGCCAGCGTCTCATGCGCTTCGGGCGACAATGCCCCCAGCGACATGCCCGGCGTCACGAAGCGCTTGCGGATTTCCGTGGTCGCCTCGACCTCGTCGATCGGCACCGCTTCGCGCGCGAAGTTGAACTCCAGCAGGTCGCGCAGATAGACCGGCGGCAGGTCGCGCACTCCGCGCGAAAATTGCAGATAGGTGGAATAGCTGTCGGTCGCGACCGATGTCTGCAACAGGTGCATGAGCTGCGCCGAATAGGCGTGGGTCTCACCCCCGTTGCGCTGGCGGTAGAAGCCGCCGACCGGCAGGCGCACGGCCGCGCTGTCATAGGCCATGTCGTGGCGCAGCTTGGCGCTGTAGTGGAGCGACTGATAGCCCTCGCCCGAAATCTTCGCGGGCATGCCGGGGAACAGGTCGTTGACCAGCGCGCGCGACAGGCCGACCGCTTCGAAATTATAGCCGCCGCGATAGCTGCTGATGACCGCGATGCCCATCTTGGACATGATCTTGAGCAGGCCTTCGTTGATGGCGGTGCGGAACCGTTCGAAGCATTGGTCGAGCGTCAGGTCGCCGAACAGGCCGCGCCCATGGCGGTCCGCGATGCTCGCTTCGGCCAGATAGGCGTTCACTGTCGTCGCGCCCACGCCGATCAGCACGGCGAAATAATGGGTGTCGAGCGCTTCGGCGCAGCGCACGTTGATCGACGCGTAGCTGCGCAGCCCCTTGCGGACGAGGTGCGTGTGCACCGCCGCCGCCGCCAGCACGCCCGCGATGGCGATCCTGCCGGCATCGCTACGCTCGTCCGTCAGGAAGATTTCGGTGCGGCCTTCGCGCACCGCCTGCTCGGCTTCCTCGCGGATACGGGCGATCGCCGCGCGCAGCTGCTCCTGCCCGCCCTCGGCCGGGAAAGTGCAGTCGATTTCCGCCACCGCCGGGCCGAAATGCGCCTTCAACCGCGCCCATTCGGACGAAGTCAGCACCGGCGAATCCAGCACCAGCACATGGCTGTTCTGCGCATCCTGCTCCAATATGTTGTGCAGGTTGGAAAAGCGGGTGCGCAGGCTCATCACATGCCGTTCGCGCAGGCTGTCGATCGGCGGATTGGTGACCTGGCTGAAATTCTGGCGGAAGAAATGGCTGACCGTGCGCGGCTTGTCGGAAATGACCGCCAGCGGCGTGTCGTCGCCCATGGAGCCAACGGCTTCCTTCGCATCCTCGACCATGGGGGCCAGGATCAGCTCCATATCCTCCAGCGACATATTGGCCGCGACCTGACGGCGCGTCAGCTCCGCCTTGTCCCACTGCGGCAGGGCGCTTTGCGCCTGCGGCAGGTCATCCACGCGCATGAAGTCCTTGATCAGTTCCGCATAGGGCCGTTCGCCCGCGATCTGATCCTTGATCTCCTTGTCGTCGTAGATCACGCCTTCGGCCAGATCGACGGCGATCATCTGCCCCGGACCCATGCGGCCCTTGCGCACGATGGTCGCTTCGGGAACCACGACCATGCCGGTTTCCGAACCCACGATCAGCAGATTGTCGCCCGTCAGCGTATAGCGCAGCGGACGCAGCGCGTTGCGGTCCACGCCCGCCACGACCCAGCGGCCGTCCGTCATCGCCAGCGCGGCAGGGCCGTCCCACGGCTCCATCACGGAGGCGAGATATTCATACATATCCATGTGCGGCTGCGGCGTTTCGTTCGCCGCCTGCCAGGCTTCGGGCACCAGCATCAGCTTCGCGGTCGGCGCGTCGCGGCCCGAACGGCAGATCGCCTCGAACACGGCGTCCAGCGCGGCGGTATCCGACGCACCGGCCGGGATCACGGGCTTGATGTCTTCGCTATGATCCCCGAAGGCCAGCGAAGCCATCTTGATCTCGTGGCTCTTCATCCAGTTCTTGTTGCCGCGGATCGTGTTGATCTCGCCATTATGCGCCAGTGTGCGGAAGGGCTGGGCCAGCCACCATTGCGGGAAAGTGTTGGTCGAATAGCGCTGGTGGAAGATCGCCACCCGGCTCTCGAACCGCTCGTCCTGAAGGTCGGGGTAAAAGACCGACAGCGATTCCGCGAGGAACAGCCCCTTGTAGATGATCGACCGGCAGGACAGGCTACAAACGTAGAAATCCTGGATCTGCGCGGCGATCACCTTCTTCTCGATCCGGCGGCGGATGAGGTAGAGGTCCTTTTCGAACTCGGCGATGTCGCGTTCCTCCGGCATCGGCCCGGCGATCATGATCTGCTCGATTTCGGGGCGCGTGCGCTGCGCCTTCTCGCCGATGACGGACACGTCGACGGGCACCTGGCGCCAGCCATAGATGGTGTAGCCAGCGTCGATGATCTCGCTCTCGACGATGGTGCGGCAGGTTTCCTGCGCCGAAAGATCGGTGCGCGGCAGGAAGATCATGCCGACGGCCAGCCGGTTGGGAAGCGGCTTGTGCCCGGAATCTGCGATCGCGTCGTCAAAGAAGCGCACCGGCAGGTCGACATGGATGCCCGCGCCGTCGCCGGTCTTGCCATCGGCGTCCACCGCGCCACGGTGCCACACGGCCTTGAGCGCATCGATCGCGCTGGCGACCACGCGGCGGCTTGGGCGGCCGTCCGTCGCGGCGACCAGGCCGACGCCGCAAGCGTCGCCCTCCATTTCGGGATGATACATGCCCTCGGCCGCGATGCGAGCGCGCTCCTCGGGGCTCGCCATATAGCGGGTCTGGTCGGTCATCACTTCGTCCCTTCGTCACTGGTGGCGGGCTGATCGGTCAGATCGCTCGCCTTGACACCCAACAGCTTCGCCAGCTTGCCGCGCTCATCAGGCGACAGGTCGGCGATCTTGCGCGGCGGCGGCAGGCTTTTCGCCGCCGCTTCCGCCCTGGCCGCCATATCGGGCATTTTTTGCATCATCTCAGGCATCAGCGCCTGCATCTCGCCCATAATCTCCGGGTCCATGAACATCATCATGGACTCGCGGGCATACAGGCCGCCGGTCGGCGTGTTGAAGAAAGCCGCCAGTTCGCTGAGCTGCCTGCCGTCGAACTTGCGCGCATAGGCGCGGGTCAGCGCGTCGCGCACCTTGGGTTCGAAACCGTCCATCATGTCGGCCATCGACGCCATCATCGCGTCGATGCCCAGCTTGGTGCGCTGGCGGAAATTGGGGTCGACGATGGCGCTGATCTGCTCTATCGACGTTTCGTCCAGGCTGGCCAGCCTGTCCTGCGGCACCCCGCCGATGCGCGCGAGCTGGGCGATCGGCATCTTCATGACGCCATCCATCATGCTGTCCATCATCTTGGACATGGTGCCGTCCATCATCCGGCGGTAAGTGCCCGCCGGAAAGATCTTGTCCACCACAGGCCGCGCCGCCGCGACCCGCGCCGG
>NZ_ATHO01000174.1 GCF_000445065.1 Sphingobium quisquiliarum P25
ACACGTGCCCCGATCTTGATCAGCTTCAGTTGCAGGCTGGTCAACGACCAGTCGGCCATGGCCTCGGGCAGCTCGATGCAGCGCAAGAAGGTGGCCAGGTTGTACGCCAGGGCGTGCAGTTGCAGCCGCACCTCATTGTCGCGGAACTTCCGGCACGACAGCCGCGTCCAGCGAAAGGCGTATTTGCCCTCTTTGATGTGCTGCTCGGCGGTGCCGCGCTGGTTGTAGAACCGCACCACCCAGTCCGGCTCCATCGGCAGGTTGGTGACGATGAAGCCGACACGCGGGAACAGTTCGCCCGGATGCCATTCGATCTTGGCGATCACCCGGCGTTCCTTGTCCCAGGACGCCGCCTGATACTCGAATTCCTCGAAGAACCGCTTGACCTTGGTCAGTGACGGCCGCCCGACAGGGCGCGTTAGCCGATGCGCGATCTTGTCCTTGAGGACCGCGTTTGCGGGCAGCCGGATGGCGTAGAAGAACCGCGCTTCTTCCAATCGCTCATAGATCGCCGGGATCGCGTAGGCAGCATCGGCCCGGAAGAACCTGCCACCAAGGTCGCGCTCCGCGTAGCGCGCAATGACGGGGTCGAGAACATCACGCCAGCCATCGGCGCTGTGGACGTTGCCATGGCGCAGGGCGCAGCGTTCCAGCATCCCGAACTGGTTGAACAGAAAGTTGGGGTGATAGCAGCTACAGTCGAAATGGCCATTCCAGGCGGACCCTTCCTGGTCGCCATGGGTCGGGCTGACCGAGCTGTCCATGTCCAGAACGATGTACTTCAGCCCGTTACGGTCATGGAACCGGTCGATCCATTGCCCGTTCAGGTCGGCCAGCGCGGCACGGTTCCCGGCCAGAGCCAGCGTCTCGGTCTCGAACCGTCCCATCTGCGATGCCGAGGCCGCTTGTGCATCGACCGCTCTGCCGCCGACAACTTGGCGCATGACCGGATCGCAGGCGAGACGGTTGGCGTCGTTGACATCCTCGTATCCGGCCAGCCGCCCAAAGACTGATTGCCGGAACAGGCCGTCGAGCCGATGGACCGTGTTCTTGCCAGAGCGAGTATCGCGCAGCGCCGCTGACGCCAAATCGGACAACCCGAGCGCGTCATCAAGCTCGCGCATCACCAGAAGGCCGCCGTCGGAACTGAGCTGCGTGCCGCGAAATTCCAGCCGCACGCGAGGGTCGAAATCCACCCGATCTGCCCGTTGCAAGCCCGCACCCTCTGGGTGATCCATGAAACGCGCCCCTCGCAGCCTTCAACACCATGTTTTATATAGGAAATATAATGGTCAGGACAGCGAAATCAGCGCCTTACTTGGGAAATGTGGGCGAATATGTCAGCTACACATGCAGCCATTGCGCCCATTTCGTCGAGGAAGCGAGCGGGCCGCTCAAGACCGGCTATGTGCAGGGCGGCAAGGTAAGCGCGGAAGTCCGCAACGCGGTGCGCGACAAATATGACCTGACCGCCGCGCTGCTGGCCCGGTGCGGCGGCCCGAAGCGCTTTTTCGGCAATCATGAGGCACTGTTCGCCAACCAGAACGCCTGGATGGAACAGCTCCAGGCCTATGACGGCAGCGCCGCCAAGCCGCAGGAGCAGAAGGCGGCGCTGCGCGACATCGGGCAGAAGACGGGGCTTTACGCGCTGATGGGCAAACGCGGCTTCACGCCCGCGCAGCTTGACGCCTGCGTCAACGATCCTGCGTCGATGAAGCAGATATTGGCGATGACCAACGAAGCCTGGAAGACGTTGAAGATCAGCGGCACGCCCGCCTTCACCATCAACGGGACGCTGGCGGGCGGGTCGAGCTGGGCGAGCTTGCGCGACGCATTGCCCGCTCCGGCGCAGTGAACTACATGAGGCCACTCATCACGCCGACTAGCGGAGCTTGCCACACGTGAAAGCCTTTACCGGACTCGCCCTGATCGCCCTTTCCCTGACGCTGTCGGCCTGCGGCAAGACCGATGCGGGCAATACGGCCAGGGCCGAACCCGTCGCCGCCGTGGCCGCTCCCGCCGGAAGCAGCTGGTCGCAGACGGTGACGGCGACGCCGGAAGGCAATTTCGTCATGGGCAACCCCAATGCGAAGGTGAAGCTGGTCGAATTCGCGTCCTATACGTGCAGCCATTGCCGCGACTTTTCCGCCGAGGCTTCGGAGGAAATCCGCAAGATCGTCGACACCGGCAAGATGAGCTACGAACTGCGCAACTTCGTGCGCGATCCCATCGACATTTCCACGTCGCTGCTGGCGCGCTGCGGGGGCAAGGACCTGTTCTACCCGCTGTCCGAACAATTCTTCACCAACCAGAATGCGATGTTCGAAAAGGCGCAGACGCTGGGCGACGCCAAATATCAGCAGTTGATGAGCGCTCCGCCCACCCAGCGCTTTACCCAGCTGGCCGATGCCGTGGGCCTCATCGACTTCGCCAAGCAGCGCGGGATCGCCGAAGATCAGGCCAAGCAGTGCCTGGCCGACACCGCCGCCGCCGAAAAGCTGGCCAAGGGCGTCGAAACGGCATCGTCGGAATATAAGATCGAAGGCACGCCGACCTTCATCCTGAACGGCAGCGTGCTGGAAAACACCGCCACCTGGGCGACGTTGCAGCCCAAGTTGAAACAAGCGGGCATCTGATTGTCATCCGGGGGGCTGACATTCCATCCTTGCGCTTCCGCTGGCCGGGCGGGCATGCGGCCCTGCGCTAGAGCCGCCCGATGCAGATAAAGCGGCTCAAGCTGTCCGGCTTCAAGAGCTTCGTGGACCCAACGGAGCTGCGGATCGAGCCTGGGCTGACGGGCATCGTCGGCCCGAACGGTTGCGGCAAGTCCAACCTGCTGGAGGCGATCCGCTGGGTCATGGGCGAATCCAGCGCCCGGTCGATGCGCGGCGCGGGCATGGAGGATGTGATCTTCGCGGGCACCTCCACCCGGCCGCAGCGCGATTTCGCCGAAGTGTCGCTGCTGACGGTGCAGGAACAGGGCGAGTTGTTCAATGCGGTCGAGGTCGGCCCCGACGGCGAACTGGAAGTCACCCGGCGGATCGAGCGCGGGGCAGGCAGCGCCTATCGCGCCAATGGCCGCGACGTGCGGGCGAAGGACGTCGCGCTGATCTTCGCCGACGCCGCCACGGGCCCGCACAGCCCGGCTCTGGTCAGCCAGGGGCGCATCGCCGCCGTCATCGCCGCGCGGCCGCAGGAACGGCGCGCCATGCTGGAGGAAGCGGCGGGCATTTCCGGCCTGCACGTCCGCCGCAAGGATGCCGAACAGAAATTGCGCGCGGCCGAAGCCAATCTGGTGCGGCTGGGCGAAATCCTGTCGGACATGGAAGCGCGGGCCAGCAGCCTGCGCAGGCAGGCCAAGGCGGCGGAACGCTATATCCGCCTGTCGGAACAGATCCGCGTCGCCGAAGGGCGGGTGGTCTTCGCCCGCTGGCGCGAAGCGGCCGCCAGCGCGGAAGCTGCGCGGGCGGAGGCGAAGGACGCGGAAGATGCGGTGATCGCCGCGCAGGAGGCGCAGCGCGCGGCCGCCGTCCACGCCAATGCGGCGGTGGAGGCTCTTGCGGACAAGCGGGCGGCGGCGCAGGCGGCTCGTGACGCGGCGAATGAGGCGGGGCACAAGCTGGCGGCGCTCCGTTCCGAACGCGATGGCGTGGTGCGGCGGCTGCATGACCTGGCGGAGCAGGCGGGACGGCTGGAGGAAGACCGGCTGCGCGAAGGGGCGCTCGCCAACGACGCGGCGGAGGCGATCGCGCGGCTGAGCGAGGAGGTGAAGACGCTCAAGGCGCGCATCGCCGAAACCGAAGCGATGCGCCCCGGCTTCGCGGCGCGGATCGCGCGGGCCGAGGACGAGGCGCGCGACGCTGAACTGCAACTCGCCAGGGCGATGGCGCGGCAGGCGGGGGAGCAGGCCGAACTGCGCGTCGCCGAAGCCGCCCTGGCCTCTGCCCGCAGCCATATGGAGCGGGCGGAGCGCGATGCCGCAAGGCTGGAAGTCGAAGCGGCGGCGCTGCCCGATGTCGCGCCGCTCAGGCAAAAGGGAGAGGAGGCGCAGGCAGAGCAGCAGCGCGCGGCGGCCGAACGCGACGCCGCCGAGGATGCGATAAGGGAGGCTGACACAGCGCGGCAGGCAGC
>NZ_ATHO01000175.1 GCF_000445065.1 Sphingobium quisquiliarum P25
ACACGTGCCCCGATCTTGATCAGCTTCAGTTGCAGGCTGGTCAACGACCAGTCGGCCATGGCCTCGGGCAGCTCGATGCAGCGCAAGAAGGTGGCCAGGTTGTACGCCAGGGCGTGCAGTTGCAGCCGCACCTCATTGTCGCGGAACTTCCGGCACGACAGCCGCGTCCAGCGAAAGGCGTATTTGCCCTCTTTGATGTGCTGCTCGGCGGTGCCGCGCTGGTTGTAGAACCGCACCACCCAGTCCGGCTCCATCGGCAGGTTGGTGACGATGAAGCCGACACGCGGGAACAGTTCGCCCGGATGCCATTCGATCTTGGCGATCACCCGGCGTTCCTTGTCCCAGGACGCCGCCTGATACTCGAATTCCTCGAAGAACCGCTTGACCTTGGTCAGTGACGGCCGCCCGACAGGGCGCGTTAGCCGATGCGCGATCTTGTCCTTGAGGACCGCGTTTGCGGGCAGCCGGATGGCGTAGAAGAACCGCGCTTCTTCCAATCGCTCATAGATCGCCGGGATCGCGTAGGCAGCATCGGCCCGGAAGAACCTGCCACCAAGGTCGCGCTCCGCGTAGCGCGCAATGACGGGGTCGAGAACATCACGCCAGCCATCGGCGCTGTGGACGTTGCCATGGCGCAGGGCGCAGCGTTCCAGCATCCCGAACTGGTTGAACAGAAAGTTGGGGTGATAGCAGCTACAGTCGAAATGGCCATTCCAGGCGGACCCTTCCTGGTCGCCATGGGTCGGGCTGACCGAGCTGTCCATGTCCAGAACGATGTACTTCAGCCCGTTACGGTCATGGAACCGGTCGATCCATTGCCCGTTCAGGTCGGCCAGCGCGGCACGGTTCCCGGCCAGAGCCAGCGTCTCGGTCTCGAACCGTCCCATCTGCGATGCCGAGGCCGCTTGTGCATCGACCGCTCTGCCGCCGACAACTTGGCGCATGACCGGATCGCAGGCGAGACGGTTGGCGTCGTTGACATCCTCGTATCCGGCCAGCCGCCCAAAGACTGATTGCCGGAACAGGCCGTCGAGCCGATGGACCGTGTTCTTGCCAGAGCGAGTATCGCGCAGCGCCGCTGACGCCAAATCGGACAACCCGAGCGCGTCATCAAGCTCGCGCATCACCAGAAGGCCGCCGTCGGAACTGAGCTGCGTGCCGCGAAATTCCAGCCGCACGCGAGGGTCGAAATCCACCCGATCTGCCCGTTGCAAGCCCGCACCCTCTGGGTGATCCATGAAACGCGCCCCTCGCAGCCTTCAACACCATGTTTTATATAGGAAATATAATGGTCAGGACAGCGAAATCAGCGCCTTACTTGGGAAATGTGGGCGGAAGAGTTCTTCCGGCGCAGTTACAGGACGGCGTTCAGAATCTCTTGATGCAATTCGCCGTATTATTTCAGAATTGAGCGGGAATGGGGAAAGCGAACTGATTGTCCGACACGCCGAAAACATACCCTGGGGAATCCGCCACGCCTGAGCAAATACTCCGGTTGGCAGAAGAATACAGAAAAGCGGCCCATCTGCTGCTGCAACTCGGACGACGCGGAGATCCACTATCACGCGCTCCTTGCCGGTTGTCTGCCATTCACGCGATCGAACTTTATCTGAACGCGCTGCTTCTCTTCATGGGACAGGAAACATCCCGGATAAGGGGGCTGCAACATAACCTTGCCGCGCGATCCGAAATGGCGATCGCGAATGGCCTCCAACTGCGAAAGCGCACTGCTGCGCATCTGTCGGCCATGGCTGGGAACAGAGAATATCTCGTGACGCGGTATGGGCCGGAAATGACGGCAACGATCTCGCAGATCAACCGGCTCACGGCGACTCTGGATGAGGTCGCCAACAAGGTTTCTGCGATGATGGCCGTACCGAATAGAACTCGTGCCTGATGCCAGACATGGGATGGCCGTAAGAGGCAGGTGGCGCTCACGCGCCACCTGAGCCGAACCGGTAGACCGGGATACCGAGTTTGCGGGCCTTGTCGGCAAGATTGTCCTGAATACCCGTGCCGGGGAAAATTATAACGCCGATCGGCATGACGGCCAGCATCTGGTCGTTGCGCTTGAAAGGGGCGGCCTTGGCGTGCTTCGTCCAGTCGGGCTTGAAGGCGACCTGTGACACCTTGCGCGTGTCGGCCCAGCGGGCGGCGATCTTCTCGGCGCCTTTGGGCGAGCCGCCGTGCATCAGCACCATATCAGGGTGCTTGGCGTGAACCTGATCGAGCTTGGCCCAGATCAGCTTGTGGTCGGTGCTGTCGCCACCGGAGAAGGCGATCTTTGGCCCGGCGGGCAACAGGACTTCGGCCTCAGCGCGGCGTTTGGCGGCGATGAAGTCGCGGCTGTCGATCATCGCGGCGGTAAGGTTGCGATGGTTGACCATGGAGCCGGTGCGCGGTCGCCAGCTTGACCTGGTATGCCGCTCGAAGTGGTCGGCGGCTTGATCGCGCATCAGTTCGAAGGCGTCACGGCGTTCGAGAAGAGTCTGCCCCTCGGCGGTCAGGCGCTCCAACTCGACCGATTTCACCTCGCTGCCATCCTGTTCGCGCTGACCGCGGCGCTGTGCCTGCTCGTTGTCGTCCAGTTCGCGTTCGATCCGCTCTGAGGCGCGATGGAAGAGATTGACGGTCGACCAGAGGAGATCGTCGAGGTCGGGTTCGAGGCGGGTGTCTTCGAGCGTCGAGATCAGGGCATCGAAGATGTCGGCGATGGCGCCAGCGATGCGATCGCCTTCGGGGAGTGGCCGGGGATCTGGTTCATCCTCGAAGGGACGATAGCCGTAGAGCTGAAGCTCGTGCAGGACGTGGGCGGTTGGGGATTCGCTGTGGTGGGGTTCGTAATCGTCGTGCCCGTTCATGGGATGCTCCGTCGGTGTGGACCGCGACCGTCGCGGCCTTCATGGCGACGAAGCCCATGGGCGGGACGGCCTTGCACCTTGACGCGAAGCGTCAGGGCCGGAGCGTTAGCGGAGGATGGCAGAGGGCGACTATTTTGCTTCGCGATGGAAAGGCGCGGGACGCGCCGCCGGAAAATAGTCGGCCGCCGCCATTGCCGGGCCGCACCGGCTGTGGGCCGATCGCCCTCTCAAAGGCCGAGGCGCGGTTCATCTTCCGATGGAAGAACGCATCCGGACGGGCACGATGACGGAGCACCGTTATCGCTTCCCTGTTCCAGGCTACGCTGCCAGGAGCATGAAGCGGGCGACGTCCTGCGGGACGAGTTGCACCCGGATATGCGCCATCAGTGCGTCACGGCCGAACGTGCGGAGATCTTCATTGAAGTCCCCGAGCATGGGTGACAGGGCAATCGCCTCAATCCCCACCGCGTTTGCCCGTTCGATCAGCGTGTTCCGCGCACCGTCCCCGGCGCGATCATTGTCGCGGACGACATAGAGCCGGCGCAGTGGGTCGTGGAACTGGATGGCAGCTAGGTGCGCCGCGGAGAGTGCCGCTGCCGCCGACATGCCGGGCATGACCTCACGAGCCGATAGCACGCTTTCGATCCCTTCGCCGGCCGCCAGCACGTCACCGGAGAGCCCGAAGCGGACTGCATGCCCAAGAAGGTCGCCCATCGCCTTGCGCTGGACGTCGATCGGCGCCTTGCCTGAGCCGTCGGGCGCGAGCCAGGTCCGATGCGTGCCGGTAATCCTGTCGGCGAGGTCGGTGACGGCGGCGACCATGGCCGGCCAGGTCTCGGTCGGGCTGTGCTCGTCGGGTTTATAGTAGCAGCGCGGATGGAAGCGTAAGTTTCCGGTTCCGTGCAAAGCCGTAATGCCGCGATTGCGGAGATACGTTTCCACGAGTGTGCCACCGATTGGCTGCGATATGGCGAACAGCCGCCGTGCCGCTTCGGCTGAGCCTGACGGCGCCGGCGCTGTTGCGTGCCGCTTTTGTGCGGGCTCTGGTTCGGGATGCGGGATGCTCAGAAAGCTGCGAGCCTCTTCGGCAACATCTGCGAAGTCGATGAGGCCGAGTGCTTCCCGTATCACGTCGAGTAGATCGCCGTGTTCGCCCGTCGCCGCGTCGGTGAATTTACCGGCAAGCCCCTTGGGCGAGTCCTTCAGCCGCACGAACATAGATCGCCCGGGATTGTTGCGGGCATCGCCAACCTGCCAGTAGTTGCCCTGTTTGCGGCCTGCCGAGAGATAGTGGCGGCACACCGCTTCGGCCTGACGGCTGAGACGGTGGGCAAGATCGGAAGCGTCGTGACGCGCCATCACGCAGCCTCCCGTTCGGAGATACGATCGATGGGGTAGGTGTCGAGCAACTTGCCGAGCACGGTCGGTCCCGTGCTGTCGACCGGCACGAAGAACCGCAGTGACCAGGAGATGATCTCGGTGAAGAGGCCGTAGGCCCGCAGGCGTTCGCGCATCGTTTCGGCGAAGCCGGAGAGTTCGATGCGGTTCGCGCCCATGACGCGGACGCGGCGAAGCTGGAGGCCCTCGGCCAGATCAAGTATGGTCCGCCCATCGACCAACGCTGTATAGGCGTCGTCCGCCGTGAGGCTGGCTCTGCCGGTCGACGCGGCGTTTGCCGCCCATGCCGGAGAGACACGGCGGCCAATGACGCGCTCGCCGTTATCGGTCTGGAGCCGATAGACCCGCGTCGACTCGTTCGGCAGGCGTTTCCACACCGGCAGGAGGAGACCGGCGACGATATGGATAGTGCTGTCGGCGAAGGGTGGTGTCTCTAGCACCTCCCGCTGCCATGCGGCTGCGAAGCTGGCATGATCAGCTTCCTGCCAATGGCTCTCTGCCATCATCTTCAGCGGAGCGTGGGTGTGTTCCATCGGCCGGATCAGCCGGACACGGCGTTCGATCTCGCCGTCATCAAGCATGAGCGAAGGGGCGGCCACCTGCACGGCAGCGCGGCCGGATTTGGCGTTCACCAGCAGCCTGCCGTGGTCATCTTCTACATGGGCAAGGGCGTCCGTCAGTGTCATCGGGCGATTGCGACGACGTTCGGTGATCGTAAGGAGCCGCGTTTGAGCACCCGTCGCGGGATGGGTGTAGATGGTCTTCCGGTCGGTGACGACGAAGCTCTCCGCCGTCAATGTCTCCAGCCCGATATCATATATGCCGCTGGCGATGGCGCCTTGGACCTTGGCATCGAGCAGTTGCTCGAAGGCGGTGAAGAGGATGCCCTGAAGCTCGATGGTCAGCGCCAGCAGACGGTTCAGGAACGTGGTGATCGGCGGCAGTTCGTCCTTGATACCGTTCATGTCCATCAGCTTCAGACCGGTGGAGGACTCGAACCGTTCCAGCGAGCAGCCGTCGATCTTGCCGCGCACGATCAGCACATAGAGCTGGCGGAGCGCGCCGCGCGCATAGGGAGATTCAAGATTGTCCTCCGGCCGGAACAGGCCCTGGCCACCGGTCTGCCGTTGTCCTCGCGTGATTGCGCCGAGCGTGTCGAGCCGCCGCGCGATGGTCGAGAGGAAGCGCTTTTCGGCCTTCACATCCGTTGCGATCGGGCGGAAGAGTGGCGGCTGTGCCTGGTTCGTGCGGTTGGTGCGCCCGAGCCCCTGAATGGCGGCGTCGGCCTTCCAACCCGGTTCGAGCAGATAGTGGACGCGCAGGCGTTGGTTCTTTGCTGAGAGTTCGGCATGATAGCTGCGGCCGGTGCCGCCCGCGTCCGAGAAGACCAGGACGCGCTTCAGGTCGTCCATGAACGCGGCGGTTTCGGCGAGATTGGCGGAGGGGGCGCGGTTCTCGACAACGAGGCGGTCGCCCTTGCGAACGATGCGGCGGGAACGGCCCGTTACTTCTGCCACCATGTCGGTGCCGAAGCGCTGGACGATCTGGTCGAGCGCGCCAGGCACTGGCGGCAGCGATGCGAGATGTTCGATCAGCTCGTCACGCCGGGCAACAGCTTCCCGGCTCTCGACCGGTTGGCCGTTGCGAAACACTGGCCGCGAGGAGAGGTTGCCTTCGCCGTCGGTGAAGGGCTCATAGAGCTGCACCGGGAAGCCGGTCTGCAAGTACGACAGCACATACTCGCGAGGAGTAATGTCCACCCTGACGTCGTTCCATTCCTCGGTGGGGATCTCGGCCAGGCGCCGTTCCATCAGGGCTTCGCTGGTGGACACGATCTGGACGACGGCGGCGTGGCCCTGCTCCAGATCGCGGTCGATGGACCGTATCAGGGTCGGCGTCTTCATGCTGGTCAGAAGATGCCCGAAGAAGCGCTGCTTTGCCTGCTCGAAAGCGCTGCGGGCGGCGGACTTGGCCTGGCGGTTCAGCGTGCCGTCGCTGCCGGTGATATTCGCCGCCTCCATCGCTGCGTCGAGGTGGTTGTGTATGACTTGAAAAGCTCCGGCATAGGCGTCGTAGATGCGGCGCTGCTCGTCGGTGAGCTGGTGCTCGACCAGTTCATATTCCACGCCGTCGTAGGACAAGGACCGCGCCGTATAGAGGCCAAGCGACCGAAGATCGCGCGCCAGAACCTCCATGGCCGCGACGCCGCCGTCTTCGATCGCCTCCACGAATTCGGCGCGGGTGGCGAACGGGAAATCCTCGCCGCCCCAGAGGCCGAGCCGCTGGGCATAGGCGAGATTGTGGACGGTGGTGGCGCCGGTGGCCGAGACATAAACAACGCGGGCATTGGGAAGCGCATGTTGCAGGCGTAGGCCGGCGCGCCCCTGTTGCGAGGGAGCGACGTCGCCTCGTTCTCCTTTACCGCCTCCGGCGTTCTGCATCGCGTGGCTTTCGTCGAAAATGATCACTCCGTCGAAGTCGGAGCCCAACCATTCGACGATCTGCCGGACGCGCGAAACCTTCTCGCCACGGTCGTCGGAGCGTAGCGTGGCGTAGGTTGTAAATAGGACGCCTTCCAAGAGCGTGACCGGCTTGCCTTGGGGGAAGCGCGAAAGCGGTGTGACCAGCAGGCGCTCCATGCCGAGCGCGGACCAATCACGCTGCGCGTCCTCGATCAGCTTGTCCGACTTGCTGATCCAGACGGCCTTGCGGCGTCCGCGCAGCCAATTGTCGAGGATGATACCGGCCGACTGACGGCCTTTGCCCGCACCGGTCCCGTCGCCAAGCATGAAGCCACGACGGAAGCGGACGGAGTGCTCGGCGTCGGCGGGCGCGGCCCGAACGACATCGAAGGTCTCATCGATCGACCACGATCCGGCGAGATACTCGCCATGCGCCTCGCCAGCATAGATTACCGTCTCGATCTGGGCATCGGACAGAAGGTCGTGGATGTTTGCCGGCAGCATCGGCCGATAGCTCGGCTTCGGCGGCGCAACGCTCGCCATCGCCGCTGACTGCACCAGCTTGGTGGGATGCGCCTGGGAGCCGGGAATACGGATCGACTGCAATCCGTATTCCTCATAGATGGCGTCGGTTAGCCGTGCGCCGTCCGGCGGCGTCCAGTCCATGGTTTCATAGGCGAGTTCGACGCCCTCGGGATCGACGGCAGCCATGGCGGGACGTGCGGCGGTCGAGCGGGCGAGGTAGCCACGAACAGTGCGTGGTGCGGTGATGGACGCCGTCGCGTTGCAAGTCGGCATGGCTGCGACAGGTCGCGGCGGAATCTGCGCCGCAATCCAGCCGAGCAGCGTGGCGATGTCCGGCGCCCTGCCGGGCGAGGTCGGAAAAATGGTCGGATCGTCGGCGGGCTGCTTGTCGATGACGGTGATCCGCGTCGGAAACGTGGTGCCGTGTTTTGCATAGACGGAACCATCGATCGCGGCCGTGAAGGCGACGCGGCTGCGCGACTGCAAGCGAATGAAGGCGTCGCGCCAGTCGGGGGCATCGGGCGCGAAGTTCGCGCCGGTGATCGTTACCAGACGACCGCCGGGCGCGAGGCGAGCAAGCGCCGAGGCAACATGGCGGTAGCAGGCATCGGCCATGCGGCCCGAGACGTTCGCCATTGCCGAGAATGGCGGGTTCATCAGCACAACGCTGGGGACCGCGGTGTGACCCAGATGATCGTCTATTTGGGCCGCGTCGAAGCGCGTGACGGCGATGGCCGGAAAGAGCGAGGCGAGGATATTGGCCCTGGTCTCGGCCAATTCATTGAGCAGCAGCGTGGCGCCGGAGATTTCGGCAAGGACCGCGAGCAAGCCCGTGCCGGCAGAAGGTTCCAGGACGACGTCGTTTGCCGTTATGTCGGCGGCGGTGACGGCGGCGAGGCCGAGCGGAGCAGGCGTCGAGAATTGTTGTAGCGCCTGGCTCTGCTCGGAGCGGCGCGTATGCGTCGGCAGGAGACCTGCAATCCTTCCGATAGCGGAAAGTCGTGCAGGCGGAGATGCTGCTTTACGGAAAAGCGCCTTTCCGTATTTGCGCAGAAACAGGACGGTCGCCGCTTCGCAGGCGTCATAGGCCGTCTTCCAATCCCAGACGCCAGTTGAGTCGGAAGCGTCGAACGCGGATTCCATCGCGCCGCGCAGCACGGTGGCGTCGATGCGCTGCCCACGTTCGAGATGGTCGAGAAGACGATGCGCGGCGGCCAGAACGGTGGGTGCGGCTGCAGCGGCGACGGGAGATGCGATGTTCATGGGATGAGCTTTCGGGAGAGCGGGAACGGGAAAGCCCGGATGGCGCTCTCTCTCGACCGCCCGGCCTCATCTCGTCCCGGCGGCCCTCTTCCTCTCCGCGTCGCGACCGCGACATGAAAACAGCGCCCGGCCATGAGGCGAGGCGCTGTGAAGGCTCAGTTCCAGAGTCCGTCGGCGATCTCACGGGCGAGCACGGCACGCGCCCTGCGCATCACCGTGTCGCCGCTCGTATCGACGTGCCCGAAGAAGCGGGCTCGGGCGCCGTTTTCGGTCCAATCGGAATAGGTGCAGTATTCCTTGGCATCGAGCCGGAACGCGCGAAGGTCGCCCGCCCAGTGAGGCTTTGGCTCGATGATGACGGTGACACCGCCAGAAGTTTCCGGCCACGGCAGCGACCGTTCCGGTGGCGGACGTGTGCGATCGTCCGCGAAGATTGTTTCGACATCGGTCATGACGCCTCTCCCTGTGTATCAGGGCGCAGGAAGGTCGCGGGATCGTCGGGGGCTGGCGGAAGATAGGCGTCGTGGGGGTTCCCGTCGGCGAGATGACCGAAGGGCGTGAAGACGTAATCGCCGTTGTCTCGACCCACCGCACAGATCACATAGCGCCGGTTGCCGGATTGGGCGTCGAGGCACTCCATGAGCGCGAGATTGCCGTCCGCTGCTGCGCGCAGCAGGGTTTGGAAGTTGATCCGGGCGAAAGAGGGGATGCTCATATCTGGTCCCCCTCGTTGGACAGCGTTTCGGCGAGCCAGCCGTCGGTGTAGGTCCAATCCAGCGTTTCACCGGTGGCGAGATCGAGAACGTGCGCGCCGCCGCCGAAGCCGTCGAGCCGGGGCTTCGAGCAGGTGTTTGCATATTGGAATCCCCAACGGCCCGTCAGGCTGAATTGGGCGGCGCAGAGCTTCACGAATTGGATCAGGCGTTCGGGGTCGCCCGTTTCGTCGTCGCGCATCCAAAGCTGCGGGCCGCCATGTTCAGGCTGGATAGAAAGGAGGAAGCCGTCGGAGGGTGGATCTTCCGATGCGCCTTCTTCTGAGAGCTTGTTGTAGAGATCGAGCGCGCCAGCAGCGTTCTCGGACGTACCAACATCGAGCAGGCACGAGAAATGCGTGAAGTAGTCAGCCATGGTGAGCTCCTGAAACGAAAACGCCCGGCGCAGGTCGCCGGGCTGAAGGAAAAAAAGTGGGAAGGGGCGGGACGGTTGATGCCGCCCCGCGTCGGTGTGCTATTCGGCGGCGATGGCGTGCAGGGCTTCATCCTCTTCTTCCGACAGCTCATCCTCGTCGTCGAGGAAGGCAGGGAGCGCATCGTCGCCGTCGCCGTCCGTCGCCGGCTCGCCCTGCTCGACCAGGCGCAGCGGTTCGGGGAGCCAACCGGTGTCGGCCAGCAGGCGCTCGGCCTCCTTGGCCATGTCGCCCTTCTTGAGATGCTCGATGAGCTGGGCGGCCCGTTCGCCGGCGCCCTCGCGAACGGCTTCGAGGATGCGGGGCTTGGTGACGCGGCCGAGATAGTTGCCGACGGTCGGCCGCCAGCCTGCCGCAACCATTTCGAGGCCGGTGGCCCGCGCAAGCCGGTCGGCCTGCGAGAGGCGCACATCCAGGCCATGCTGGCTGACACTCGATCCGCTGTGTGGGTTCGGCCGCTCGAACAGCGCGTTCACGCCGAAGCTGACGCAATGGGCGAGCAGATCGAGCCGCGTCCCGTCGTCGAGATGGGTCAACCAGTCCCACAGAGCCTGATCGTCGGCGGGAACATGATCGCCCCATCGTTCATGCCGCTCGGTCACCTCACGTGCCGGTATGCTGGCCTTCAGGTCCTCCGACTGAGCAGAGAAGAAGACATGGCGGACGCTCGCCTCCAGGCAGCCGGTTGGCGCGGTACGCAGGAAGGTGTCGCTGACCAGCTTGTGCAGCAGCATGGTCATGGCGACATCGGGATGTTCCGCAACGGCATTGCGCAGCGCCAGGGTGCGGTGCGCGGTCAGCTCGATGACGAGGCGTTCGGGTAGCGGCTTGACGCCGTCGTCTTCGTCGTCTTCCGGTTCCGCAACCTGGCCGCCGATGGTGATGACCGCGCGCTGGATCGCAGGCGACCGGATTTCACCGGTTTCGGGATCGACCTCTTCATCCAACGTGTCGTGGTCGGCATCTTCGACCGGTCGCTCGTCCTCGGGACGGACATAGCCGCGATCGACGGAGAGCGAGCCGTCTGAGTCGAGGCTGACGAAGACGCCAGCGATGGCGATGTCGGCTGGATCGTAGATCGTTGGGCGCTGTTCGAAGGCGTCGAGCGCCTGTTCGATCTCGCCAAGGCGCGCATCGATCTCCTCGGGCAGTTCGTCGGCTTCCGCATATTCGGCTTCGAGCCGGTCATATTCGTCTCGCAGAGCTTCGCGGGTGGTGCCTTCGTCGTCGGTCAGATCGACCGTGGTCCCGGTCAACGCACGAAGCCCGTGCTCGTGGCCATAGGGGAAACTCAAGGCGGCCTCGACCCACTTCCAGCCTTCGCCCGCGATCTCGTCGGCAACGATCTTGAGCTTCTCGCTTACCAGGCGGTCGAGCAACCCAACATCTTGAAGCCAGCCGCCATCATCGGACTGGAACAGGTCACGCAGGGCGATGCCGCCGGCTGCCTCATAGGCCTCGATGCCGACGAAGATCGCCCGCTTGTCGGACGCGCGTACCGAAGTCTCCGTCAGCATGCGGCGGATCTGGTAGGGTTCCTTCTGCCAACTGTCCTTGACGGCATCCCAGACCTGTTCCTGGCGGGCATGGTCCTGCGAGATGGTGAAAGCCATGAGCTGTTCGAGCGTCATGCCGTCATCGGCATAGATCTCCAGTAACACCGGCGAAACGGAGACGAGGCGCAGGCGTTGTTTCACGACGTTGACGCCGACGAAGAAGGCAGCGGCGATGGCCTCCTCGGTCATGCCTTTGTCGCGCATGGCCTGGAAAGCGCGGAACTGGTCGAGGGGATGGAGCGGCGCACGGTCGATGTTCTCGACGAGCGACACTTCATCAATGGTCACGTCGCTGTTCGGGTCGCCGACGACGCAGGGGACCGGTGCGGTCTTGGCGAGGCGCTTCTGCTTCACCAGCAGTTCGAGCGCACGATAACGGCGGCCGCCGGCGGGCACCTCGAACATGCCGGTCTCGGCTCCGTCGGCATCGAGAACCGGCCGGACGTGGAGGCTCTGGATGAGGCCGCGACGGGCGATGGACTCGGCTAACTCCTCGAGCGAAACGCCGGCCTTCACGCGCCGGACATTGGACTGGCTAAGTACGAGCTTGTTGAAGGGAACGTCGCGCGACGACGACAGGATGATCTTCTGAACGGCAGTTGCCATGTGAGTTACTCCGCGACGGGCGCCGAGAGCCTCTCTCTCGACCCGAAACCCGTCACGAAGCGAAGCGCCGCCCTCTTCCTCTGAAGGGAGCAGCGCCGCCGTACCGGAAAAACGTGGAGACGGAGATGCACGCAGCCGGAAATACGGAGAACAGGATTTCCGGCTTCGCGAGGTTCAGGCTGCCCGGTCCAGGAGTTTCTTCGCCTTGGCCTCCATATCGAGGCGAGCGTCCTGATGAGGCTTGGTGCGCGCGAGCGCGGTGATGCCCTGAACGAAATCGAAGATCGACTGGGGCGGACGACCTTCCTCGGCCAGCACCGTATCGATGATCTTTCCGGTTTCCGCTTTCGAGAAGCCGCGGCGGCGCAGGAAGTTCGTGCGGTCTTCGTCGGTCTTGGCCACGATCCGTTCGCGGGCCGCCTTGATGCCGTTGACGAAGGGCATGGGCGACGAGTTAGCGAAGTTCAGCAGTGCCGGAGCCGCCTCATGGGCGAAGCGCGAGGCGGCGTATTTGCTGTGGCGAATGGTGATTTCCTCGAAATCCTCGACGCCCCACAAATTTCGATTCTGGCATACCGCTCGGAGATAAAAGGACGCAATCCCAAGGGTTTTCGCGCCCACTTCGCTGTTCCAGGCATAAAATCCCCGGAAGTAGAGATCGGGCGATCCGTCCGGCAGGCGGCCGGCTTCAATCGGGTTCAGATCGTCGACAAGAAAGAGAAAGACGTCGCGATCGGAGGCGTAGAGCGTGGTGGTATCCTTCGAGATATCGACGTTGGGATTGTAGATCCCGCTTGACCAGTCGAGCACGCCGGGGACCTTCCAGCGCGTGTCACCCGTGCCGTTGCCCGCGATGCGCTGTACGGCCTCCACCAGTTCGTAGTCATGAATCCTGCCGTAATCGGGTCCGGTCACGGCGCGCAGCTCGACCCGTCCGTCCTCGATCTCGAAGGTTTTGATCTGCTCGGCCCGGTGCGAAGACAGACCATATTGCAGGTTGATTCCGGCAAGCGCGGCGGGAAGCTGACGTAGATAGGCGGCCGGTGCTCCAACCAGGCTGGCAAGCTGGCCGAAGCTCCAGTGCGTCGGCGCGATGGGGGCATCGGCGTCGGGCAGGGTCAGCGCCAGGCGCTCGGGATCGGAGCGGCTGGCTTCGACATGGATCAGTTCGCTCTCGACTACGCGTGTGCGGCTGCGTTCGGAGCGCCCGCGAACCGTGCGTGCCAGATCCGACAGGGACAGATAGCGCTCGTCGTCAGGGCGCGAGAACCATTCGGACGAGACGCGGCCGACGCGCTGGCCACGGGTGACATCGACCTTGTAGCCGCCGCTTACGTCGCGACGGGCTTCCAGAACCTGCATATTCATGGGACGAAACTCCATGACGGGCGCCGGAAGCCTCTCTCCCGGTCCTCAACCCGTCACGGACGATCCGGCCACTCTCTCACTCTACAGGGGGCGTTGCGGGGATCCCCCGCAGAAGGGGTCGGACGAGACCAAGGGCTCGGCCGCAGGGGAAGGCCTTCCCCCTTCACCCATTCCCGGATCACTGCGCTACCATTTCCAATCTACGGGTCATTGACTTCCAATTATCATGCATCATAGTTCCAGTCGTCAAAGAATCGGAAACAGGCATGTACGAACGGCTCGTCGAGCATCGGGTGGAGGAAGCCCTTTCAGACACCCCGGTGGTCCTGATCGTAGGACCTCGCCGGGCGGGCAAGACCACGCTTGTCCGGAAGATGGGGGAGGAGGGCCGGAGCTATATCACGCTCGACGATCAGACGGTGCTCGACGCTGCGCAGTCCGATCCGGCCGGTTTCATTCGTGGTCTGGATCGCGCGATCATCGATGAGATTCAGCGCGCGCCCGATCTGCTGCTGGCGATCAAGAAGACAGTGGACGAGGACTATCGCCCCGGCCGCTTCCTCCTGACCGGCTCGGCCAATGTACTTACCTTGCCGCGAGTTGCCGACAGCCTGGCGGGTCGAATGGAAACCATTCGAATGCTGCCGCTGGCCCGGGCGGAAATAACAGGCCAGGCGCCGACCTTTCTGGAGCGTTTGTTCGCGGGGAAACTTCAGGGGGACCGTGGGGCGATTGTTGGCGATGACCTCATCCAACTCGCCCTGTTCGGAGGCTTTCCCGAGGCGATCAGCCGTGACAGTGAACGGCGGCGGCAGGATTGGGCGCGGTCCTATCTGACGTCGGTTCTGACCCGTGATCTCAGAGACATCGCCGAGATCGAGAAGCTGACCGAGCTGCCGAAATTCGTTCGCCTGCTGGCGGAGCATTCGGGGCAGTTGGTCAACTACTCGCAGTTCGGCTCCAGCATCAATGTCAGCCACAAGACGGGACAGCGCTATGTGGCGCTGCTGGAGCAGGTCTTCCTCGTCTCGACATTGCAGCCTTGGTACACAAACGCGCTGAAGCGGATCGCCAAGACGCCGAAGCTGCATTTCCTCGATTCCGGCCTTCTCGCCACGGCGCGCGGGTTGACGTTCGATCGGGTGAAGGCGGACCGCGGCGTATTCGGCGCGCTTCTGGAAAGCTTCGTGTTTGCCGAAGTCCTGAAGCTCATGGATGCGTCCGACTTACGGCTTACGCCATATCATTTTCGCGATCAGCAGATGCACGAGGTGGATATTGTGCTGGAACGCGACGACGGCATGATCGTGGGGATCGAGGTCAAGGCGTCAGCGACGGTAAAGTCCAGCGACTTTGCCGGGCTGCGGACCTTGGCCGAAGCGTGCAAGGACCGGTTCGCCTACGGCGTCGTGCTCTACGATAGCACCGATCTCGTGCCCTTCGGCGACAAATTGGCCGCAGCGCCATTGTCCGCCTTGTGGAGCTGATGGTCATGCGACAATCGGCAAAACCATCCCGCACCAGACGCAGCCCGTCTATCGAACCTGCGTTGGGATGGACCTATCTGTCGCGGGAGGCGCTGGCGCGCGCCAAGGCGCAAATGGACGAAGAATCCATGGGCGTGCGCGATGAGATCGGCTTCCTGACGATCCATCAGCGTTATGCCGACCGCTTCTTCCCGGGTACATCGGTGCTGCACACGCGTGCCCGCTATGCGCTCTTCGTGCCTTGGCTGTTCGAGGATCTGGCAGGCCTGACGGGACCGGCCGCCGTGCGTGCTCTGCGCGAACGCGAAAGGGAGCTTGCGGGCCGGCTTAAGGACGCGGGCGAATCCCAGGTGATCGGGGGACGTGTGTTTCCCAAGCCGTCGAGCCAACCGCCATCGACCGTGTATTGGAATGCGCTTGCGGTCTGGGGCATATTGCGTCCCCGCATTGATGGGCGGACTATTTCGCGAGCACAGGCGCATCGGCTGTTGAAGAGCGCCGGAGCGGCGACCGATGACGATGGTCATCCGCTTGTCAGTTTCGACCCGCCGTTCGTGCCACTCCTCGATCGACCGGATAATTGGCTTGGCGGCCACATCACACTTCGGATGGCGGCCGCAGAAGCGGCTTTTCTGCGCGAGCATCTCGCACAGTTGCGTCGCGATGGTAGTCATGAGCTGTCCCTGCTCGCGAGACTGGCGCGTACCGAGGCTGCGGCGCCATCGGGGATGTGGGGAGCCGAGGTTAGCGCGGTCGCCGGTCCCGATCAGGCCGCGCTTGCCAGGGCACGGCAGGCCGCAAGTCTCGCGGGTGTAGGCCGGGCCATCTATGACGCGCTTCTGGAGCGTGTCGTCGAGACCGGCGACAAGCGGGAGATATCGACCCGACATCGTGACCATCTCGTCGCGATCATCGAAGAGCACGGTTCCATCGCGGCCAAGCTCGATGTCGATGCGCTTGAGACGGACATTGGCGCGCTGCCGTCGAGGTTGCGTGCTGTTCTGACGGCCACGAAGGACTGGATAGCATCCAGATCGGGAAATCCCGCCCCGCTCTTCGACGTCTACGCCGCGGCTGAAGCCCGCAAGGGGCCGCGCGCACGGCTTGCTTTGACTGTTAATGGACGAGATCGGCGCCTCGAATGGTCGAGCGATGAACATGGCCTCGCTGGGCCGCTCCACTATAGATGGGGGCAAGTCAGTACGCTCCTCGAAGATCTGGCGGACCCCGAATGAGCGAGGTGGTCGAAAGCTGGCCGGCGCTCTCGTTCCTGGAGGGGTTGCGTCCCGGCCCCGATGAAAGCGTCGAGCTCGCCTTGCTGGCGTCCTATTCGGCGGATCTGGGATCGATCGGCGCCACTTTGCTCGCGCTGGCGGGCAAGGACACCGACGCTGGCCGTGGCACTCCGTCCGATTTCGCCGATGCGGTCGAGAGGTTGCGCGGGAAAGTGCGCATTGTGATCCAGCGCGGCCGTCTCGCAAGAATGCGGCGTACCCCGCGCATCGCTGCCGTGCTGGATCAGTTCGTTCGCGAAGTCGATTTCGATGAGGCAACACATAGCTGGCACCCCAAGGCCGCTCTGGTGCGAACGTGCGGCGCGGACGGCGAGATCGGCTGGCGGCTTTGGGTCGGCAGCCGGAACCTGACCGAATGCGTAAATCGCGACATTGGGCTGCTGCTTGTTTCTGGTGGCAAAGGTGGTGCTCGGATCCCTGGTGCGGAAGATCTGGCGCGCGGACTGGCCGAGAAGGCCGAGCTGAAAGGCGCGCGTTCCGCTTCCCTTGCGGCGACGATTGCGAAGGTGGCCTGGCGGGCGCCAGCAGGCGTGCGCGTTGAGCGGATTCGCTGGTCGGCCGGGACGGGAGATCAGGTCGTTCCTGTCCCGCCACCGGGGACGGACGAGGTTGTCGTGGTGAGCCCCTTTGTCGACAAGAACTTTCTTGCCAGACAGACACCGAAGGGAACGAAACCGTCACGAAGCGTACTGCTGACGACAATGCGGGAGATCGAACGGGTCGGTCCGTCACTGGCGGTATTCGACGATTTGCTCGCACTCGATGCGCCCGACTATCCCATTGGCGATCCCGAACCTGCGTCACAGCTCGCGGCGCTGCCGGTTGATGCCGGCGCGGCCGATGATGAGGAGGAGGAAGTCGGCCGCGGCCTTCATGCCAAGCTGTTGTTCATGCGTTCTGGGCGCAAGCGGGCACTATGGCTCGGAAGCGCGAACGCGACGCTGCGCGCCTGGACCGGACGCAACGCCGAGGTGACGGCTGAGTTGGAGGTTTCCGAGTCCGTCGAGAAAGGTCTGAAGGCGCTTCTCGGGTCAGCGCGTCCTGTCGAAGCACCCGGTGTGGAGCATTCGCCCGATGCGGCGACGCTGGAAGAGGAGGCGCTCGAACGGGCGCACGCCCAAGTGGCGGCGCGCTGGGCGGCAGAACTCAGCATCGACAACGAAGGGATGCGCCTCACTCATCGTTCCGATCTCCATCCTGGCGGTCCGCATCCCGATGACGCCGACATCCTGCTGGAAGTCGGCGCGCTTCATGGCGAGCTTGTGGCCTGGCCGGCGCAGCAACCCGACATGCTTCTGGGGCCTGTCACTCCCGCCGAACGAAGTGAGTTCGTGCGCTTGCGGGTCAGCCGTGGAGACAAGGGGCTTTCGTGGCTGCAACGCGCACCGGCCGAGCCACCTTTTGGGGAGGAACGCGACCGCGCCGCATTTGTGCGTTTCCTCGGAGCCAGAGGATTTCTTCTCTGGGTGGCCGGGTTGCTTGCCGAAGACGACCGGCAGGGCGAGGGTGACTGGACGCATGACGAGCCGCAGGAACGCGCCGGTTTGGTAGCGAACCCGGTGCTGGACGCATCGCTGCCCACCTTGGAAGAGATGTTGGCGGCATGGGCGCGCGACCCAGACAAGTTCCGCGAGATCGAGCGACGGGTCTCTCAATATCTGCCCGCCGTGCTTGAGCAGGCCGGACAGGAAGACCCGCAAACCGCGGAGATGCTCAGACGCTTTGACGCATTATGGGGCAAGGTTCGAAGCGGGCTTGGCGCCGCCGAGATCAAGGGTAGACGCCGATGAGCACGCCCAAGCCATTCCAGGAAGCTGCTGTCAATGCGGCGCTCGCGGCCTTCGAGGATCTGACGGGGCGCCGTCGTTTTCTGGTGGCCGATGAAGTCGGCCTTGGAAAGACGGTCGTGGCGAAGGAACTGGCTCGCCGCATGTCCGAGGACGGCCGCCGGCCTTTGGTGATCTACTACATCGCCAATGGGCACGCGGTCTCGCATCAGAACAAGGGCCGGGTCGTTGGCTTCCTGAGCGATTCACAACGCAAGGCCGCAATTGCAACTCCGGATCGACTTTCGCTGATTGCGATCGCGAAGCAGCCGGACAATCCCGTCCTCATCTACGCCTTGACCCCCGCGACGTCATTTCCGGGAGCGCGCGCGCGTCTCACGGGAGGACGCAAGGAAGAGCGGGCGTTCCTCAAGGTGTTGCTTGAGCAGACCTATCCTGCATTCGCCCGCGATCTTGACCCGGACATATTGCGGCTCAGCGCGCGAGGTTCGTGGGACTGGGCTGTTAAGGATGCGGAGAACAAGTTCGCGACTTCGCCTCCCCATCTTCGCCAACGGTTTCGCGAAGCTCTGGCGGCCGAATTCGGTGAACCGGTACGCGCGATGCTCGATCTGGCGGTCCAGGGCGATGCGAAGAGAAAGGTCAATCCGCTCAAACCGACCACCTTTGTTGGTCGCCTCCGACGTGCCCTGGCGCTGGCGACACTGCGTCATCAGCCACCTGATCTTGTCGTTCTCGACGAGTTTCAGCGTTACCGGCAAATTCTCGACGAGAAGGACGCCGATCCGCTTCTGCAAGCGCTTCTGGAACCTGAAGGCTCGCTTGTTCCGCCTGCGATCCTGCTGCTCAGTGCGACGCCGTATCGGCTCCTGAGCACAAGATGGGAGGAGGCGCGCGGTGCGCTCGCCCATGCGGAGCTTCTGGACCTGATCGAGTTCCTGGCAGGCCTCGATGTTCGAGAGCGCGCCAAGACGCTGTTTGCCGATTTCGGCGACAAGTTGCGTGACATCGCGGCGCATTCCGATGTGAATCATCCAGAGTTGGAGCGCGAGGTTGCTGAGGCGGCCAGGCTGAGGGATGAGCTTCGCGGACTGCTGACGCCCGTGATGTCGCGGACGGAACGGGATAGTGTGGCGTCGGCCGACCCGCTCGCCGCAACGCAATTCCTTGATGCCGACCCATCGCCCGAGGATTTTCAGGTCTACCGGCATCTCGTGGAGAGTTTTGCCGAGCCGATGCGCTATGAGGCGTTGCCATATTGGTCCTCGGTTCCGTTGCCGGCTCAGGCGCTTGGCCCTCGCTATGCGGCCTGGAAGCGTGCCAAGATCAAGGCGGCGCCGAAGCTCACGCGGATGACGCGCGATCGCCGTAATAAACTCGATGCGCCAACCGCATGGCCCGACGCGAAGCTCCGCGCGCTCAGCGATGTTGCCCCGCCGAAGCTGCTGTCGCTCCCCTGGGTTGCCCCGTCGCTTCCCTGGTGGCCACTCGGCGGAGGTTGGAAGAGCACGGCGGCTGATCCCAAGCTGCTGATGTTCAGCCGCTTTCGAGCGACTCCGCCCAGCGTGGCTGCGCTTCTGAGCTTTGGTGTGGAAGCGCACTGCCTCCCCAAGAAACAAGGCGGCTATGAGAAGGCTTATAGGCGGCGGCGCTTCAAGTTGGCGGCCGTTCCCGGCCCCGTGATGGCGGCGTTCCATCCATCGCCATGGTTGATCCGCAACACAGACCCGCTTGCGAAAGCTGGCGCGGCGCTCGGCGTCGTTCGCAAGGAGGTCCGGCGGCAGATCCTCGCCGCCTTGCCCAGGGGCATCATTGAGCGCGATACCGCGAAGGCCAGACGCCGGCACAGATCGATTGCGATGACGCTGGCGGCGATCGAACGGATGGCCGGTGTCGCCGAGCTGTCCGCCGCAGGCTGGCGCAGCGCGATCGGTGACGATCGTGCCGCGCAGTCGGCTGTTCAAAAGTGGCGCCAGGCGCAGCCGATCGACCGGCTCTCTCCCATCGAGCTTTCGGATCTCGTGGACTATGCGATTGGGGCGCCAGGCATCGCGCTCGGCCGGGCGTTGCTGCGGCATGACCCGACGATCCTTGACCCAACACGCTATCCGGAGCTGGTTCAACTCAGTTGGCAGGGACTGCGCGCCTATCTCGACAATCCGGTGATCCTGTCATCGTTGGCGGGGAAAAGCGCGGTCGAGCAAGTCATGGGCGCGGTGGTGGACGGCGGCTTCGAGAGTGTTCTCGATGAGCATTGCTGGCTGCGCGCCCAAAATCTCCATGAAGGCGCTGCTGGCCTCGCCAAGGATCTGCAATCGTCGCTCGGCCTACGCGCCGGCAGCTTCAGCTTTCATGGCATTGGCGGGCCACCGCACAAGATCCCGGTGCGCTGTCACGTCGCGGTGCCGTTCGGTGACGCTGAGACCGAGCCCGTCGTCAAGGTGGAGGGCGGCGTGGCGCAAGCTGCTCCAGCCCGACCCGATGAAGTTCGCCGGAGTTTCAACACGCCATTCTGGCCGCACGTTCTGGCGACGACGTCCGTGGGGCAGGAGGGGCTGGATTTTCACCCCTGGTGTTCGCATGTGGTTCATTGGGACCTCTCGTCCAACCCGCTTGATCTCGAGCAACGTGAAGGGCGCATACAGCGTTATGCGGGCTTGGCGGTCAGACGGCGGCTCGCAGCAACATTGCGTGACGAGGTGTTGAGAGATTCCACGCTGGCCGACGGTTCACCCTGGCGGTGTTTGCAGGGCCATGCGGAGAGGTCAGTCGATGCAAGCGGCCTTCGTCCCTGGTGGGTGCTTGATGGCGCCGAAATCAGCCGCCATGTTTTCGAGCGCCCCTTTGGACGGGATGTCGTGCGTTTCGCCCAGCTTCGAGAGCAGCGCATGATCTATCGCCTGGCTCTCGGGCAGCCCAATCAGGAGGATTTCATCGACGTGTTGTCGCGGGGCGGCGAGGCGACCCGCGAGCTGCTGCAACCGCTCGTCCTCGATCTTTCCGCGATGGGTCTTCGTCAGATAAAGGCGGCACAGGCAGCACCGGCGAACGGCCACGGGCTGACATCGACCATTGACGCACCAAATTTGAACGGGGGGGACGTGTTCGCGGCAGAGACCGAGGCGATGGCGATTGACCCCAGGCCATCCGAGCCGATCCTTCCGATCGCTGATCCGGGATGATCACGAAGCGCGATGGGTGTGCTTCCCTTGGCGGGGATACCTTAGGCTCACGGGTGCGGATGGACAGTCACGCGCTGCCGATGATCCTCAGCTTCATCGCGCGTGTCTCCATCAAATAGGTCTCGACCCCGGCCAAGAGGTGCAGACCTTCTTCGGTAATGGCTGCGCGCGAGAGGCCCGGCTGCACGATCCTGACATCGAACTCATAGCGATAGTCCTGCCAGCTTGCCTTCAGCTTCTTGAGAAAAGCTGCTGTTCCTTGCTCGAAGCGTGAACTCTGACCTTTGTCGAGACGCAGCTTTTCCCGCTTCAGCATGTGTGTGAACATGCGATGGGGACGATCGCGCCATCGAGCGGATTTCTGTGCCTGGCCGCAGGCCTCGTAGAGATCCTTCACGCGCGCTCCCGGTGTGTCCGCGCTGGAATACTTGCAGTGATGCAGAGTCACCTGCACCAGGCCTTCCGTCACGCGAAGGGTGACCACGTCGGCGATTTCGCCGGCGCCGTCGTCATCGAAGACAAGGTCATAGGCTTCATCATCGGCGAGCAACGCGTCGATCACCCGTCGTTGTACCGAGTCTGCGCGCTTTTCAGGTCCCTGCGCCTCAGCCCTGATATTTGTCCGGGACCAGTCCCAGACTTCGATCTGGTCCGAGGGGTAGGGGGCGAAGGCAACACCATCTGGCAAGGCGTAGAGATGGCTGTAGATCAGCAGTGATCCGTCCCCGAAATCGATCTGCGGGGAATCCTCGCCGAAGGATTCCGATAGAGTTTTCACTTTGCCGCCAACCTTGATGGTCGTTTTCGGTCCCGATCGTTGGGGATAGCGAGCACCGCCTTCGGCGAACACAATCTCGAACTCAGCAACATCCACATCGCTCCGTACCGAGAAGCGCAGCGGTCCGGTGCGTTCATGATCGAGCAGTTCGATGTCGCATTCGGCGAATGGCATAGCCCGGTCGCCGAAGCTGATCTCTACGCGGTCCTCTATCTGTGTGAGCAGCGACTCCGGCCAATGGATGGCGACGGGCGGCACGGTCGGCCGGTCGCTGATCTGGCGGGGCCGCATAGCACTCTTGAACACGCCATCGGTGGTGATTCCCGGATCATTCACAGCCTTGCCGATATCGGCACACCATTCGACCCAGTCGGTGAGATCGCGAACTGGAGAGATCGACCAGAATTTGCCTTTGGCCGAACAGCCGCGCGATGCGGGCACGCCATCGAGGAAGCCGGTCGCAAAGACGTTATTTTTTATGCGGGACTGCGACTTGGCGGTATCGAGGCCGTCGGCGACATCGACGCCCATGTACATGGAGTAGCGAACGCCGCGGCCCTGATGATGGGTCAGGCCAAGGTTGCGCAAGATGAGGCGGTTGAACCCGTGCAAGCTGCGGAAGACTTCCTCGCCTTCGACGCGGCGTGTCGTGTCGCTACATATGGCTTTGGCGAGCCGATCGTAGGGGCCTTTGGCCGAACTGCTGATATAGAGAAGCTGTCGGTCCGGATCCCAGTGCATCATGTGCAGATCCCAGATGACATTGGTCGCATGTTGCGCGGTGGTCCAGCCAGCCTGTTCCTCGGATCGGGTGACGAAGATGGCAACGCGTTGGTGCGGGTTGACCTTCATGCCGAGATAGACGCCGGGATTGTATAGGTCCTCGGCCCGGAGCGGTTCCCAGGCGTCGCACGACGTTCGATAAACCACGGCGTTCATCTTCGGTTCGAGCGTTTGAAGAGGGATGTCGCTGAGGTCGCCGACGAAGCCTTTGAACATTTCGGCGCGCCGAACCTGCCGGTCGATCTTTGCGGTACTGAGCGCCTCGACCAGCGCGTTCCAATCGGCGTCCTCCGCATAGAGCTTGGCAAGCGATCGGTCGATGTCGTCCACGCCAGTATTGGCGATGACCGTGGCATCACCCAGACGCGGATCCTGCCGGGTGAAGCGGCCGACGAACTGGATGGTGACGGCGATGCTCTTGTGCGGATCATGCAGGCCCGCGATCTTCAGTTCCGGGAGATCGAAACCTTCGCCCAGCATATCGACGCAGATAATGACCCGACTTTCGAAGCGCCTCAGCGCGGCGAGGTTCGCGCGACGCTCGCGGATAGACTGCTGGCTGTGAACGATGACCGGCCGGAATTCCGGGAACATCGCGCTGTAGAGTTGGTGGAGGTCCTTGGCGCGGTCGATCGTCTGGCACCGTGCCATGGCAAGGTGATTCAGGCCCGCGTCCAGATCGCCCTGCAGAATCTCGCCGAGCTTCTCGGCAATGGCCAGGTCAGCATCGGCCTGGTCGAGCCCGAACACAGCCTCGAAACGGATCGGTTTGAAATAGCCTTCGGTCTGCGCCTTTTTGAGCGGATATGTGTAGATGAACTCGCCATCGACTCGCCGGCCGTCCTCACGGAAGGGGGTGGCTGTAAACTGGACGATGGGCAGCGGCGGTTCCCGATCAATAAAGAGGCCGCGAAAACGAGCCCAGGTCGGGGCGCCGATATGATGCGCCTCGTCGATGAAGAGCGCCGAGGCGCGCGCTGCCATCTGCTCCTGAACGGGCGCGTCCGCACGCCCGGCGATCTGCATCGTGGTGACGACGACATTGGCGCTGTCGAAGATTTCATCGACCTCCGCCGGGCTCGTCGGAATATGGGACAGCCGCATGACAAGCGGAAAGGCTGCTGCGTCGGCGAGACATTGCTGTTGCCTGAGAACACCGAAGGTCTCGAACTTGCCGGCGATCTGCTCGCGCAAGGCGTCGGTCGGCACCACAACCAGCAGCCGCTCGAAGTTCTGGTGGGCGTTGAGCGCGAGCATGGTCTCGGTCTTGCCCGTGCCGGTCGGCATGACCACGGTTGCCGGATCGGTTGACCGGGTTGCGTGGGCCAGTGCGGCGTGAAGCGCGCCGATCTGAGGACGCCGCAAACCCGGCCGCGCCGGCTCGCCGGTCTCCGCGGCACGTCCTTCGCGTAAATAGACCGCATCCGTCCAGGAGGCGGAGACGGCAGCCAGCCGATCGGCACGCGCGGCACGATCCAGCGTGGCGATATTGGTCGGCAGCGAGTTGATCCAACGGCCTTCGCCCATTTCGAGCGTTTCGGCGATCCGCACCGCCTCCGTCGCGCCGGGCACCAGGAGAATGAGATCGGCGTCCAACGGCGTTGCCGTTTTCGCACTGATAATCTTCAGCGTCTCGCCCGATTTGAGGGTGGCCTCATGGCCAGTGACGCGGCGGATCGCGAAAGGGCGCAGTTTGCAGCGCACGCGCTGCGCCGGAACCGCCAACTGACGGACGGGGCTCGCCAGCACCTTGCCGTCTATGGCGAGGCGAGGGGGCAGCAGCAGCTCAACTTCGGGATTGAAGAGATCGTCCTGGCTGGAACTGGCGGTGCGCTTGCGGCTGGCCATCGCGGCGTCCTCTTTCAGACCGCCATCGTTTGCGGCGAGGGCGCGACGATGATAACCGTCGCGCTTGTCATCAGGACGATCAGGCCCTGTTCGCCGCCGGTCATGTCGAGATAGGCGCGCACCTGCGCCCGATAGTGATCGAGCGTTCGCGGATCTGGGCTCACGTCGCTCTTCCAGTCGATGACCACGACCGGCCGGCCGTCGGGGTTGACCGTCAGCGCATCGGCGATGCCCGCCGTCGCGACAAGTTCGGTGTCTTCGCCGCGAAGAGCGTAGACCGGAAATTCGGCGAGCAGCGCGGGCCGCAGGGCCGCGATCTCCGGTAGCGCCAGCGTCCGCGTGACGCAGCCTGCCAGTTCCTCCGGGGCGAGCCCTGCCGCCGGATTGGCGACGGGAACCTTGCCGAGCGCCCGGATGAGTTCCTCGGCGCGCCTCGCGAGTGCCGCAGAGGCGTCATCGGTCTCGCCGGTCAGTACCTCTTCCATGAGCTTGTGCAAGACGAGCCCGCGCTCACGTCCACCTTGGACGGCCAAGGGCACCCCCAATTCGCTCGGAGTGTCGTCGTCCGACCCTGCCCAGATGTTGGCTTCCTCTTCCTGCAATACCGTGCCGGTCGCATTCTCGTCGCGGCTCGGGGCGAGCCAGGTCAGTCGCACCTGCCTGTCGGCGATTGCGCCGGCCTCCGCGGCAAAACCCTCGCGGGTCTGATTATTGATGGCGCTGCCGGCTGTGACAATCGCATCGAGCGGCAAGCGCGATACATCAAAAGCCGGAAGTTCGGCCAGCGTCAGGTCAACAAGGCCAATCCAGGCGGACTTGGAGGGCGTCACATCGAGCCGTGGTAGAAGCAGCAATTCCCGGGCGCGTGTTGCTGCGACATACCAGAGGCGCACGCGTTCGCGATCCAGTTCATCCTTTTCGGCCTGGCGCGCAACGTCGTAGCCAGACGGCGCGGCGCCGAGAACGGGGCAATAGAAGGTGTCGGTCTGGCGATCGATCACCGCGCTGTCGGGCGCCATCACACCGGTCATGGTGTTGATGGGAATGACCACCGGCCATTCGAGGCCCTTGGCGGCGTGCATCGTGAAGAGCGCGACGGCTTCCTCCTGAGCGTCGGGCCGACCTTCGACCGCGCGAGCTTCATCGGTCCAAGCCGCTGTCATCGCCTCGGAGAAGGCCCGCATGCCACGCACCGCGTAGCTGGTCGAGAGGCTGAGATAGAGATCGACATTGGCGAGCGCGCGTTCGGCCTGGCCGCGATGCCGATCGAGCAGAATGGGACGCAACCGCAGGACATCCACGGCTTGCGAAAGCAGTTCATGCGGTGTCGTACTGTTTCCGCGCCGATAGAGCGCTTGCAGCTTTTCGACCACATCGCGCGCGAGCGGATGGACGATCGCCGTCGGGTCGACGCCGAGATCGAGGCGGGGGATCCGGTCGGGCTTGTCCTCGGTGCGCGGAAGCGCCCAGACGATGTCCAGCAGTTCCTCTTCGCTGAGCCCGACCAGCGGGCCGCGCAGCAGTGCGCCGAGCGCCAGGGTGTCACGGCGATCGGCCAGCACACGGGTCAGCGCAATGAGGTCCTGAACCTCCTGTCGGCGAAACAGGCCCTTGCCGGCCTGCGTCGCCACCGGAATGCCGCGCCGCTCGAGGGCTTCCTCATAGCGCCACAGATCCGCGCCGGTCGGCGCAAGGAGAGCAATGTCGCCCGGCTGGCAGGGGCGTTCGGTGCCGGCTTTGCGATCCAGAACCGGATGGCTGCCGATCAACCGGGCGCACAGGTCGGCCACGGCATCGGCTTCAGCGTCGCGTTGCCGCTCGGCGCTGGCCTTGCCATCTTCATCGGCGACGGCAATGTCGATCGCGGCGACGCAGATGCCTTCGCCGCGATCGTCATGGAAGGGATCAAGCGACGTAAAGCCGGGTTGGCCATCCGCCGACAGGATCGCCTCAAAACGCTCGTTGACGAAGGTGAGGATCGAGGCGCAGGAGCGGAAATTGGTCGAGATCGACACGAGGCCGTCCGCATCCTGCACCGTGAAGGCGGTGCGGGCCTGAACATAGGCACCGACGTCGGCGCCGCGGAATCGATACACGGCTTGTTTGGGATCGCCCACGAGGAAGAGTGCGCCCGGCCGAATCCGGAAGCCGGTCCAATCCTGCGGATCGTCCCCGGGTTCGCCGCACAAGCGCCAGAAGATTTCCGCCTGGAGCGGGTCGGTGTCCTGAAACTCATCGACGAGGACCTTCGCGAACCGCTGGCCAAGCGCCTGCCGCACCGCCTCATGATCGCGCAACAGATCGCGGGCGGCATAGATGAGGTCGTCGAAGTCAAGCTGGGCACTGGCGCGCTTGTGTTCGTGATAACGCTCCAGGATCGGCCTGGCTTCGTCGATCAGCGCCGCGAGAACCTGACCGGAAACTGCCTGGAGAAGGGCGTCCCAGGCCGAGCAGCACGCTTCGAAATGGGCTTGAGCGGCATCGTTCAGTCGATCGCCGTCCGCCTTGGACAGACCCGCCTGCTTGGCCGCGGCGGCCCATTTGCCCTTCTTTCGATAGGAGGAAAAGGTTCCGGCCTTGGTGCAGAGATCAGGATGGGGGCGCGAGACGAGCAGTCCGACCAGGCCTGCAGGCGCGGCAGCGTCTGCGGCGGTCGGCAGCATCGTTGCCATTTCGGAGAACCGTGCCGCGTAGACTTCCGTTTCCGGTTCACTTGCGGTGGTTGCCTGCATGAAAGCGGAGAAGTCGTCGGCCGTCTGCCGAAATGCCAGAAGATGGCCGGCGAGCGGTGTCACCGCTGGCGCCACGAGGCTCCTGCGACGGCGCAAAGCCTCGGCGATCTTGTGCATCAGTGCCACGGTCTCGCCGGGGCTGTGCAGCACCATCTCAGCCAGGATTCCACCTTGGCCGCCTGACAGGCGCTCGCGCAGCCAGCCATCGGCGATTTCGAGAAAGGCGAGATCGGCCTGGTTGCGGTCCATGACCGCCGCGCCCGGATCGATATCGGCCTCGGCGGGATAGGGCTTGATTAGGCGCTGACAGAAACCATGGATGGTCGAGCAGGTGATCTCGTCGATGGCGGCGGTCGCTGCGATCAGATTATCGCGCTGCCCTTGTGACAGACCATCGGGTAGCCCGACCGCAAGCTCGGGTGCGATGTGACCTGCAGCGAGGTCGGCGACGAAATCTCGGACGCGGGCGAGGAGCTCGCTCGCAGCCAGTTCGGTGAAGGTGACAGCGGCGATTGCGCGTGGTGCAACGCCCTGCGCCAGCATGAGGGCAATCCGCCCAGCCATAACCGCGGTCTTGCCCGACCCCGCACCTGCCTCGACGAGGATGGAACGATGGTGATGGCTGATCGCGTCACGCCGAGCGCCATCGTCCTTAAGAGTCTTCGACATCATGTTCATCATTCCGCCTCCCAGACCTGAGCGACATCGCCGAGCCGCTCAGTTGCGGCGGTTTGTTTACGTTTGCAGTAGGTGGCGCCGGCATTGGCCGGCAGCGCAAAAGCGAGATCGTCATAGTCACCGCCTGTATCCGGACCCGGCAGTGCCGCGCCGCTCGACAACGCAATCCGTGCGGCCTGCAGATAGCCGGTGATTTCCGCCAGCACTGCCGCCGGATCGTCGAGTTGAAGGTCCAGCGGTTCGCGCGGGTAGAGCAGGGAGGCGCTGATCGCGACATGGTCGCCCAGGAGCGCCTTGACCGCGAAGGCGTAGAGACAGCGCTGAAGCTCGCGCCCTCCGTTCAGGCGGATATCGCTCTTTGGGGGCTTCCCGGTTTTATAGTCGCGCACCAGTGCGCGGCTGCCGTCGCCGGCGATGTCGAGCCGGTCGATGTAGCCAGCGATCTGGAGGTCTGTGCCCGGGATAGTTACGGGCAGGCTCGCATCCCAGGGGAGTTCCGCCTGCGATTTGGGTTCGGACCCGCCGAAGGGCACTTCGCCATAGGAACGGCTGCCGGGCAAATGGTCGTCGCCGTAGGCGAGAGCTTGGCTGGAGAGAAGACGTGCATCGCCAATCGTCCGGCCCCAGATAACTTTGGGCGGGACTGGTCGTTCGCTTTCCCATTCGGCAGCTACCGCGTCCGCAGCTTCGGCCACGGCAGCGTCAATCGCGGACGCATCGGCGGAAGCCAGCCCTCCGGCCGCTTCGAGATTCCGCAAGGCGCGATCGAGCACCAGATGGATGAGATCGCCTGCCGCAAGCGCGTCGAGCACGAGGGGTTCGGCGCTGCTTTGCGGGGATTTCCAGCCGAAGGCATAGCGCCAGAGGAAGCCGAGCGGGCTGCGAAGCAACGTCTTTAGCGAGCTGGCCGACTGGGCTCGCGCAAGAATCGCGAGAATGAGCGGATGGTCAGGCCGGACGAGGCCGTCATGCGGTGTGACCTCGGCCTGGCGCCAGTCGCTCCAGCAAGCACGTGCGCTGATAGCCTGGGGATCGCTGGCGAACTCCTGCGGCCGGGCCATAAGCCGATCGGTCTCGCTGAAGGCATGGGTGGGGATCGCGTTGCGGCGCAAATAGGTTTCGTCGCCAAGGCCGGCGAGCAAGGGGCTCCGGCCCAGCAGCCGTCCGTCGTTGTCGCGCCGGGCGCGTGACAGGACCACCCCGCCGGAGGTTGTCGCGAGGATCGCTTCGAAATCGCGGCGGTCGGCCAGGCTCACGGGAAGCGGGTCGAGTTCGCCGGTCGGGACAATATGGTCTGGGATCAGCCGGTCCTCGGTGATTCCGCGTGGCCAGCGCGAGGAGTTGAGACCGACCAGCCGGACGAAACGACGAGGCGAGGCCGCAAGCGCGCTGGCCGGCATCCAGGCGACCGACACGCAGGCTTCCAGCCCGTCATCCTGTTTCAGCGTTTCGAGCGTGACATCGATTGAGGCGGCTGGTCCGGCGAGCAGCGCCTTGCGCCAGATCGACAAGGCTCGTCCCTTGAGAAAGGCTTCCCCGATGTCCTGCGCGGCATCAGGCCCCTTCGCCAGAAGGTCGACCGCCGTGCGCAGTGCTGGGGCATGGTCCATGCCATCGGGCCAGTCGTCCGGTTTGAGGCGTGTCAGCAGGCGGCTCCAGGCCGTAGAGGTGGACAACGGCGCATCGCTCGGGAGGACACGCAACCACCCGTCGGGAAGCGAGGCCAAGGGCGCCGACTCCCGGCACAAAGCCGAAAGGCGGCGCAGGCGCGATTGCGAGAGGCCGCGCACGACGATATCGGCAAGTGCTGCTGCGGCCTGTCCTTCGCGGGTCGTGGCGGTCCGGACGCCGTGAACGAAATGCAGGTCGATATTGGCGTCGGCGCGCAACGCCAGGAAATGGTCATCATAATCGGCGGGCGACGCCGTGGCGATCGCGACGTCGGAAGGTGAGACGCCTGATGCAAGCAATGCGCGCGCCCAGCGCATCGCCTCAATGGCTTCGTGATAGGCGGTCGCGGCGCTGACGGAACCAACCGTCGGCCCTTCGGCCTTCGTCTGCACGACAACGACGCCGCTGTCGTGGAGCCAGTCTGGGACGAAACGGGGGCCTGCCGTCCATTGCACCGGAATGCGTGCGGCGAGTTCCTTCACCAGAGGGCGCCAGCACGGAGACAGTTCAGTCAGCCCGGCGATTTCCATGGTGCCGAGAACGGCTGGCGCGTGGGCGATACGGTTGCTGGCTGCGGCGACAATATCGACCGGACGCATCATCCCGTCGGGAAGTTGGGTGAGAACGGCCGCTTCCAAGCGAGCGATAGCGTCGAGACGGGGATGATATGTCGACCGGGCGGCCAAATCGATGCCCGAGCGCCAAGCCTTATGCAGCGTGTCCGCGGCCGCGCCAATCATGCCCGGCAGCATCTTGATGCCTTCCAGTTCCCCCATCGGCGTGGCGGGAAGCACGGCCTGGATCGCCGCGCGCAGGCTTTCCTCATCGATCGGCCGGACGAACCCGCCCGCGAGCCGCACGGCGGCTTGCTCGAAAGACATGATCTGGAGCCCATGGCGGCCGCTGCGCGCGGCCGCGAGGCGGGCCTCCCGCATCGCGAGGCGACCATGGACGATAAGAGTGGATCGACTCGCGGCTGTCATCGCCATTCCCCCTTTTCCGGATCACTTCTTGTTCGGGCGCTGGGTCAGCGCCGAGGCTGCCGCGGTTTTTGCGGCTTTGCTGCTCTTGGGATCCCGCAAAACCTTCGATGCGGCGCTTGCCGCTTTCTTGCTGGTCACTTCGCGGTTTGGACTACGCTTGGGCATTGCCGTTCCTCACGAATTTCACGCTCGCCACCATTGACGAGTGGTGCGGATGGGAATAATAGTTATACGGATAGATCGGATATGTCCATATACTTTTTATTCCCATTGTGGATTTAGGGTGAGCGGCGATGAAAGAAGGCGTTTCGGCGTTGAAATGGGGTGTGGAGCGCCGGCTCGAATTCATTGAGTTCCGGTTGTTCTGGGAGGGCGGCGTCAACCGCTCGGACATCATCGAGATGTTTGATGTCTCCGTGCCGCAGGCATCGAAAGACCTGACGCTCTATCAAGAGCGCGCGCCGCAGAACGCGATCTATGACAAGAGTGCGAAGCGCTATGTTGCTGCGCCTGATTTCTCGCCAATTTTCCTGAGGCCCGATCCCGATAGTTATCTTTCCCGGCTACGGTCTTTGGCAGAAGGGCTTGCCGATCCAAGCGAGTCGTGGATCTCGCATGCTCCCGAGATTGATGTTGCGCTGACGCCGCACCGGGCGGTGGACTCAGATGTGCTGAAGGCCGTGCTTGAGGCGGTGCGAGAAAGGCGCTCTATCGAGGTCTACTACCAATCAATGGGAAGCCGTCGGACTGATCCGATGTGGCGGCGTATGACGCCGCACTCTTTTGGGTATGATGGTTTCCGCTGGCATGTCCGCGGCTATTGTCACATTGATGAAAAGTTCAAAGACTTCCTGCTGCCGCGCATTCTCCAAGTTCGAAACTTGGATGCGCCCGGACCTGGTGGTGATCAGGATACGCTTTGGAAGAAGACGTTTGACATCGAAATCGGCCCGCATCCGGGGCTGACCCCAAGTCAGCGCACAGTCGTAGCCAAGGACTACGGGATGACAAATGAGCGGGTGGTTCTGACTGTCCGCTACGCGATGCTGTTTTACGTTCTGAAGCGGCTAGGACTTCTCGGGGATGCGAGCCAGCAGAACCCCCGTACTCAGCATATCGTTGCGCTCAATCCGCATGAGACGGAACGAGCGTTGCGGCGTGCAGATTTCGAATTTGGGGAAGTTGAGAAGGCCCCCAGCGATTCTGGGAGCGCGTGATGCCGGATTCGAGGGATCAGCCCTACCTTATGTCCTTCGGAACCGGGGGGCTGTACATCAATGAAAGTGTTGCCGTTGCCGGATTGCACGATGTCGTCGGAGACTGGGATGCGACGCTCGGTGCCGCGCTGGAGCGCGGCGTGTTTCCGGTGCGAAAAGCGAGCTCAGCGCGGCGTTCCGTTCGGGAAATCGTGAACCGCCTGAGATGTCTGACGCCGGCAGAGTTGACTTTACTGATTGAAGGGGAGCGCAACGAGCAATGCGCTCTCCTCTGGCTGGCCACCTGTCGGGCCTACAGGTTCATCCGCGAATTTGCGATCGAAGTGCTCAGCGACAGATTTCTGACCTTGAAGACAGAACTCACCTACGATGATTTCGACACGTTCCTGTCGGCGAAGGAGGAGTGGTCCCCTAGGCTTGCGACACTATCGGCCTCGACCCGTGCCAAGCTTCGCGCGGTGCTATTTCGCCTGATGCGCGAGTCAGAGATTCTATCGCAGGATGACCGAATACTTGGGGCGATGTTGTCGCCGCGCGTGTTGGCAATAATTCAGGCCGAAAACCCCAATGAATTGCGTTACTTCCCTGGTGCCGAACGGCAGAGGGGAGGGAGGAGATAGTGGCGCGTATGAGCAAGACGACAAACCCCAAGGACCGCTTCGACCACCTTCTCAAGGTTATCGCCAGCGAGAGATTCCTCAAGAAGCAGGGTCTCGGGAACGAAGTGCCATTCTTTATCTTCCCCTATCCGGCCGAGGAAGCGGTCGGCATCGATGCGATGCGCGCCAGCTTGGTGAAACAACTGGAGAATCGCGGTGTGCGTGTGGTTGAGATCAACCTCTACGACCTCAGCATCTCTCTGCTGCACGATCGTGGCATTTGGGATGACGTTATCGCGGCAGAGCCAAGCATCGGAAAGGACGAACTCAAAGAGCTTTTGCAAGGGGTTCTCGATCCAGAAACCCATCTCATCCCCGCTATTGGGGCGATTCTCGCAGGCCAACAGTTCGATGTCTTGTTCCTGTCGGGTGTCGGTGAGGTTTACCCCTACATCCGATCCCACAATGTGTTGAATAACCTTCAGAGCACCGCCAAAGAAAAGCCGACGGTGATGTTCTTTCCAGGAAAATATACGCACAGTCTGGCTAGCGGTGCGTCGCTCGATTTGTTTGGAATCATGCATGACGACAAATACTACCGAGCGTTCGATATAACGCACTATGAGATCTGAGGGGGCCATGACCACATTTCGTGATATCTTCGAAAAACCAGTCGATCGTGCGATTGAAGGGGTTATCAAGGCCGATGATGAGGCCAGCCTCCGGGTCGAACTTGAGGAATATGTCATCACAAACGAGATCGAGCGTCAGCTCGAGAAGTTCCTTGACGCCTACAATAATTACGGCTCGGCCAACGGGGTCTGGATCTCCGGCTTCTTCGGTTCGGGCAAATCGCATCTGCTGAAAATGCTTGCGCTCCTTCTGGAGAACCGAGACATTGGCGGGAGCCCGGCCTATGAGCTTTTCAAACAGAAATGCGCGCATAATGAGATCCTCGCGGCCGATCTGCGCAAGGCCGTGTCGATATCGTCGAAGAGCATCCTGTTTAATATCGACCAGAAGGCCGACGTCATTTCGAAGGGACAAACCGACGCGCTGCTTTCGGTGTTCCAAAAAGTCTTCGACGAAATGGGAGGTTACTACGGCAAGCAGCCGCACATCGCGCAGTTCGAGCGCGATCTGGACAGTCGCGGGGTGCTCGAGGCGTTCAAGGAGGCATATCAGTCTGTCGCCGGGAAGCCTTGGGAGCGCGGACGCGAGCAGGCGCTGTTGGAGAATGCGAATGTCGCCAAGGCCTATGGCCAGGCCACCGGCGCCAATCACTCCGAGGGCGAAGGCATCCTGACGCGGTATCGTCAGGATTTCCGTTCGTCGATCGAGGACTTCGCCGAGAAGGTGAAGGCCTACATCGAAACGCAGAAGCCGGGCTTCCGCCTGAATTTCTTCGTCGATGAGGTGGGCCAGTACATCGCGGACAACGTCAAGCTCATGACGAATCTCCAGACGATCGCGGAGAGCTTGAATACGAAGTGCCGCGGCCGAGCCTGGATCATCGTCACGGCGCAGCAGGATATGGCGTCCGTCATCGGCGATATGAACCAGCGGCAGGAGAACGACTTCTCCAAGATCCAGGCACGCTTCGCCAATCGCATGCCGCTCAACAGTGCCGATGTCGCGGAAGTGATCCAGAAGCGGCTGCTCAAAAAGACCGAGTCCGGCATCAGCAGCCTGTCCGACCTCTACCATCGCGAGTCGAATAACCTGAAGACGCTGTTTGACTTCACGGATGGCTCAATCCGGTTAGAGAACTTCCGCGACCGCGATCATTTCATCTACAGCTATCCCTTTGTTCCCTACCAGTATCCGCTGTTCCAGTTGGCGATCCAGAACCTGTCCCAGCACAACGCTTTCGAGGGAAAGCATAGCTCGGTCGGCGAACGGTCTATGCTGGGGGTTTTTCAGGAGGTCGCAGTGCGGCTCGCTGATCTACAGGTCGGCGGGCTTGCGACCTTCGATCAGATGTTCGAGGGCATCCGCACCGCGCTCAAATCGAATGTCCAGCAATCGGTTCTGATCGCCGAGAAGAACCTGGGCGACGAATTCGCCACACGGATTCTGAAGGCGCTATTTCTGGTCAAATACGTGAAGGGCTTCAAGCCCACGGCCCGCAATGTCGCTGTCCTGATGCTGGACAGGTTCGACACTAACCTGACGAAGCATAAGCGGCGGGTTGATGAGGCCCTGAGCCTGCTGGAGCAGCAGACATATATCCAGCGCAACGGTGAGCTGTTCGAGTTTCTGACCGATGAAGAGAAGGATGTCGAACAAGAAATAAAGGCGATCGAAGTCGATACGGCAGAGATTGCCAAAGAGCTGGAGGCGCTGATTTTCGATGGCGTCGTCAAGAGCCGCAAGCTGCGGCACGAGGCATCTTCGCAGGACTACGCCTTTGCGCGCTACCTCGATGGCCGGCTACTCGGTCGAGACTATGAATTGGCGATCAACGCCATCACGCCATTTCACGAGCAGAGCGGTAACGCCGAGGCGATCGCCATGCGCACCATGTCGAGGGACGAACTCGCGATCATTCTCAATGCCGACAACCGCTTTGTCAGCGACTTGATGATGTTCAAGAGGACGGACAAATATATCCGTCAGGCGCGCTCCGTAGCGCAGCAGCCGAGCATCGAGCGCATCGTCCGCGAGAAGGGAGAGCAGAACAACATCCGGCAGCGAGATCTGACCCTTAAGGTCCGAGCCCTGGTGGGCGGCGCCCGGCTTTTCGTGCGCGGGCAGGAAGTCGAAGTGCGCTCCGAGGATGCACTGGCCCGGATCGAGCGGGCGTTCCAGACTCTCGTCGACAAGGTTCACGTCAATCTCGGTATGCTGCGCGGGGTTACCTATTCCGAAAACGAGATCGGCCGTTTCCTCACGCATGGCAATGACGGCATGTTTGGTGAGGATGGCGCCAATCTCACCGAGGCCGAGCTGGAGATCCTTAACTTCGCGCAATCAAACGCGCGTAATGGCATCAGGACGACCGTCAAGGCCGTCGTCGAGCGGTTCGAGCGCAAGCCCTATGGTTGGTCCTACGCTGCCATCCTTTGCACGACGGCCAGCTTGCTTGGCCGTGGCAAGATCGAAGCGCGCGCGGATGGTAGCCCGTTGGAAGGCGATGCCTTACTGCGCGGACTCCAGAACGCCCACGCGCTCGGTAATATCGTGCTCGAACTCCAAACGGAATTCACGCCAGCGCAGACGCGCAAGCTCAAGGAATTCTACCGCGAATTTTTTGATGCGCAACCGGCTGGAACGGAAGGAAAATCCCTTGGAATTGAGACGGCCGAGGCATTCGGTGCACTCAAAACCGAACTAGCGGTCCTGGAAGGGCAATCGTCGCGTTACCCCTTTCTGTCGGCGCTGGGTCAGCTTCAGGATGCGCTGCGTGAGGTCACCGGCAAGCCCTATGCCTGGTATCTTCAGGACCTCGGCCGTCACGTGGATCGGTTGCTCGATTTGAAGGAGGGCGTCCTTGACCCGATCCGTCGCTTCATGGGAGGTGGTCAGAAGGCGATCTATGAAGAGGCGCGGAGCTATCTGGCCGATCAAAGCGCTAATTTCGGATATGGCGGCGAAGAGCAGGCCGGCGCCATTCACGAGGTTTTGGACGATCCAAACTGCTTCAAGGGCAACGCCATCCAGCAAATGAAGGGTGCCCTTGATGTCCTGAGAGCCGAGGTAAACAATCGGCTTTCAGCGGAACGCAAGACAGCGATTGCCGACGTCGAGGAGCTTCGCACCAAGCTGCGGGCGCTGCCCGAATTCGCTTCCTTGGCCGAGCCTAGCCGCCGCGAAATCGAGGCGGCCTTTAAGACGGTTCTGGACGCTATCGAGACCAGCAAGTTGATCGCGGTGATCCGGGAGCGCGTGAGCGGGTTCCGGGCGTCCGGCTATCCGGCGCTGCTCGGCCGCGTGACGGCGCCGCCTCCTGTGAAGAAGGACGGTGAGGACGATAAGCCGCGTGGCTTCACGGACAGCGGGTCCGATACACCACCGGCACCAACCCAACCGGAATACGTGGCCGCCAGCGCGTTGCGCGTCACCTACGCCAAGCCATACCTCGCCGACGAACGGGACATTGACGCCTATCTGGATACCCTGCGTGAGACGTTGATCGCGGAAATCCGCGCTGGCAAGCGGGTGACTGTGTGATGATCGCTGGCGTCGAGATTGAGAGTTTCACGGCGTTCGGGAGCTTGCAGCTATCGCTGTCTCCGCGTGTGAACGTGGTTATAGGCTCCAACGGGACGGGGAAAACACACCTCCTGAAGGCGATCTATGGCCTGGCGCTGGCGGGCCTGTCTGCATCCGAGGATCGTTCGGCCAAGGAGGTGGCGGCCGACATATCAAGGAAGCTGTTGCGGCTCTTCTCTCCCGAGGAAAGCAGGCTAGGCACGCTTCGTCCCAGCGGTGTCAAGGCCCCAACGCGGCTCAGCCTGGTGAGCAGCGATGACACCCGTGTAGCCATCTCGTTCGGCAACCGCTCCGAAACAGTGCAGATCGAGGCGGATGCCGGCAGCACGGGGCATGAACTGCAACCCGTGTTCATTCCGACGAAGGAGGTACTGTCGCTTGTCCGTGGCATGCGTCACCCGGATCATGATCGCGCCACCGTCGAGATGATCTTCGACGACGGCTATATCGACCTAGCGGAACTTCTCGTCCGTCCTGGTTTCGAGGATGAGGCTTCGAGTCTTGCGGAAGATCCCAGGCTTTCGAGCGTCGTCCGCGAGTTGGTCGACCTTGTCGGCGGGCGGTATCGCTGGACGGCTGGAAGCGCGTTCCGCTTCGAGCCTGGACGCTACGAGGAGAAGGCCGATCCCACCCGATCGAAATCAAAGATGGCGCAAGCTTATCAGGACGCGACCGTCACCCGTTTTGTGCCGAAAGGTGGGTCATCGCTGGCAAGCGGCATGACCGCTGAGGGATACAGAAAAATCGGCGTGCTGCATCGGCTGCTTTGCAATGGCTCGATCAACCCCGGCACCACTGGCGTTCTCCTGTGGGACGAGCCGGAAGCGAACCTCAATCCGAAGCTGATGAAGAAGGTTGTTCAGCTTCTCCTGGAGCTTTCGCGTAACGGTCAGCAGATCATCCTCGCGACCCACGACTATGTTCTACTGAAGTGGTTCGACTTACTCATGGACAAGGGCAAGGAGGATCATGTTCGTTTCCATGTGTTGGTCAAAGCGGAGAATAGTGCGGCGATCACCGTTCACTCTACCGATGACTACGACCAACTCGTGAATACCGGAATAGCGAAGACCTTTAGCGAGTTGTACGACGCTGAAATCGAGCGCTCCCTAGAGGGAGTCTCGCTATGACAACAGTGCAGGAATACGATCTGGAAATCGCGTTCCCGGAAGCGAAGGCAGTCATTCATTTTGATGACAGCGCCTATCATGGCAATAGCACCATGCAGCGGGTCGATTACATAGCCGAATATGAAGATCGGTCTGTGTTCGTTGAAATAAAAGATCCTGACAACCCTATCGCACAGAACGTGCCGGCATTTGAGAACAAGCTGAACTCTGGCAAGCTTGTACAAAGCCTGTCCGGGAAATTCCGGGATACTCTTTTCTTTCGGTCCATTCAGGGGAAGGACGACCTGAGTGTCGTTTATGTGGTTCTTCTTTCAATGAGGAGATTGGAGGCGGCCTTACTGCTGGCAAAGCAGGACGAACTTAAGAAATCTATTCCGATCAGACATGTGGATTGGGGGCGGGATTGCGCCGCAAGCTGCATCATCTTGAATATTGAGCAATGGAAAAAGCGGTTTGGTGATCAGTCAATCCGACGAATTAGTGAAGGGGCGGTTTGATGGACACGACGAAGCTCAAGAAGTTTGCGCAGTTTGCCCGCCGCACTTTGATGGGGCAGGTCAGCGCCAAGCTGGACTCCGTCCTCGCGCCAGATGCAGCCGCGCGGCGCGAGCATCCGGAGGCGCTGAAGAAGCTCGACGCTGCCATCGCCCGGGACGGCAGGGGGCAGGTGATCGAGCGGGTGGCCTATACCTGGTTCAACCGCTTCTCGGCTTTGCGCTACATGGACGTGAACGAGCTTAACCCCGTTCGCATCGTCTCACCTCTGTCCGGTCAGTTTCAGCCTGAAATTCTTGCTGAGGCCAAAGCCGGGAATATCGATGAGGAGCGTATCCCCGAGAAGATTCGGGCCAAGGTCCGCGCTCTTCTGGACGGACGCATCCCTAGCCCCGACGCGCAGGCCGAGGCCTATCGGCTGCTGCTCGTCGCGATCTGCAATGACTGGTACACGGTCATGCCGTTCCTGTTCGAACGGATCGATGATTACACCGAGCTGCTGCTGCCCGAAGATCTGCTGTCGAACGCTTCGATCCTCACCTATTTGCGCGAGGCGATGACGCCGGACGCCTGCCAGGATGTAGAGGTTATCGGCTGGCTCTACCAGTTCTACATCTCCGAGAAGAAAGACGACGTCTTCGCTGGCCTGAAGAAGAATTTGAAGATCACGGCCGAGAATATCCCGGCCGCGACGCAGCTCTTCACCCCGCACTGGATCGTCCGCTACCTGGTCGAAAACTCGCTGGGCCGACTCTGGCTGCTGAACCGGCCAGGATCCAAGCTCGCCGAGCGGATGGATTACTACATCGTGCCGGAAGAGCCGGAAACGGATTTCCCGACGATCGGCAAGCCCGAGGAGATCAGGGTCTGCGATCCAGCCTGCGGTTCCGGGCACATGCTGACTTATGCCTTCGATCTCCTCTACGTCATCTATGAGGAGGAGGGATATGACCCACCCCAGATCCCGGTGTTGATCCTGAAGCACAATCTGACCGGTCTGGAGATCGACGACCGCGCCGGGGCCCTGGCGGCCTTCGCGCTGGCGATGAAGGCGGCGGCGCGGCTGGGGCGGCGCCGGTTCGTACGGATGGAGGCTAAGCCCGATATCGTCGTGTTGCAGAATGTGACTTTCGCCGCGGCCGAGATGGCTGACGTGGCTGCAGTGGTGGGGCGCGACCTGTTCACGGATAACCTGCGCGAGACACTCATGCAGTTCGAGCAGGCGAAAAACTTCGGTTCACTGATCGTGCCGAAGCTGTGCGTCTCGGCCGAGACACTGCGCGTGGTGGAGGGGCGGGACTTCGGCAGCGATTTGCTGCTGAAGGAGGTGCAAGACAGAGTTTTGGCTGTGCTGCATATGGCTGAGGCGCTGTCGCCGAAGTATCATGTGGTGGTAGCCAACCCGCCGTATATGAACGCAAACGGCATGAATCCGAAGTTAAAGTCTCACCTTCAGACGGCTTATCCTAACTCGAAGTCCGATTTGATGACGGCCTTCATGGAAAGAGCTGTTGGCGCGCTTTTGCCTGACGGCATATACGGAATGATCAACCTTCCATCTTGGATGTTCCTTGGGTCATTTGAAAAGCTACGACTTGAGCTTGTTGAAAGAACGTCCATTGTTGGGCTTCTCCACCTTGGAAGAGGAATTTTTGGTTCTGATTTCGGCAGCGTTGCCTTTCTCGTTAGGAAGACGGCTCCAACTAAGAACACAACCGGACTGTACCGACGGCTTTTTGAAAAGCACGTTCAAGTCCGAACACCATCCGAGATCGAAGCCCTGTTTCTGGACCCTAGTTATGGCGGCTTCACCTTCAAGCAAACTGACCTTCTCTCAATCCCCGGGAATCCAATCGCGTATTGGCTTTCCGAAGAAATGCTTCATGCCTTCAAAGAGAATGAACGCCTTGGCGAGCGTTGCGACATCTGTGTCGGGTTACAGACTGGCGATAATAACAAATTCCTAAGATACTGGCATGAAACCGATCAAAGACTGCGCAAAGGTGCTACGAATTTAGGATGGAAGTGGGTGCCTTACACTAAGGGCGGAGAATTTCGTAAGTGGTATGGAAACAAAGACTACGTTCTGAACTGGTCCAATGATGGTCAAGAAATCCGCGCTCATCCAAGTGCGGTCTTACGCAATCATCGTCGATACTTCGAAAACGGCATCACTTACACAAACCTGAGCTCTGGTTCGTTTTCCGCACGTCTCAAAGACGACTTCGGGATTTTCGATCAGAAGGGTAGCGTTTTCTTGCCGCACGATGCAGATGAAACCAATTCGATCCTCGCCTTTCTCCTTAGCAAGCCTTGCGCTAAGATTCTTGAGATCCTCTGCCCGACACTCGACTTCAATCCGGGCAGCCTTGTGAACTTACCAATTTGTGATGAAATTCGCGACACTAGGGTCCAACGCAACGCCTCAGCAGCTATACAACTTGGAAAATCCGACTGGGACGCCTACGAGACCTCCTGGGACTTCACCACGCTTCCGCTGCTCTCGTCCGAGCACCGGGCCGAGACGCTGGAGGGCAGCTATGCTCGCCTGCGCGCCCATTGGCAGGGCATGACGGACGAGATGCAGCGGCTGGAGGAAGAGAGCAACCGTATCTTCATAGACGCCTATGGTCTGCAAGACGAGTTGACCTCCGAAGTGCCAATCGAGGAGATCACACTCACTTGCAACCCAGCCTATCGCTACGGCGTGAAAGGCACGGAAGCGGAGCGTGAGGCGCGTTTACTTTCCGACACTATGGCCGAATTCCTGCATTATGCCGTAGGCTGCATGTTCGGCCGCTACAGTCTCGATATGCCCGGCCTGATCCTCGCCAACCAGGGCGAGGGTATGGAGGATTATCGCGCCAAGGTGCCGAACCCCACCTTTGAGCCGGATGCCGATAACGTGATTCCCTTGCTCGATGGCGAGTGGTTCGCTGATGACATCGCCGCGCGTTTCCGCCGCTTCCTGCGTGTCACCTTCGGCGATGAGCATTTCCAGGAGAACCTCGCCTTTGTCGAGGAGGCGCTGGGCAAGGACATCCGCAAGTACTTCACCCGTGACTTTTTCAATGATCATGTGAAGTGGTACAAAAAGCGGCCCGTCTACTGGCTATTCTCTAGCCCGAAGGGCACCTTCAACGCGCTGATGTACATGCACCGCTACCGCCCCGACACGGTGAGCGTGGTGCTGAACGACTATCTTCGTGAATTTCGCTCCAAACTTGAAGCTCATCGCCGGGCGCAGGAAGCACTCAGCATCAGCGGGGATGCTTCGCCCGCGCAAAAGACCAAGGCGCTGAAGGAGATCGAGGCGACATCAAAGCAGATTGAGGAGCTCGATGCTTGGGAGCGTGATGTTCTCTTCCCACTGGCGACCCAAAAGATCGAGATTGACCTCAATGATGGGGTGAAGGCCAATTACCCGAAGTTAGGCACCGCCCTAAAGCCCATCAAGGGGCTCAGCGATTCGGACGATTGAGCATGCAAGACAGGATAGCCAAGGGACTCGAAGCCCAATTTGACAAGCATCGGATCGTTTTCTGGTACGATCCAGGGCATGAATTCCGGCAGGCTTTCGATGCGCTGACGCTCGACGGTGTCGAAAAGATCGAGGTGGCAAACACGGAGTTCTCGGTGAAGCATCGCGTCCTGCGTGAGGAGCCGAAGCGGCGCTTTCTGCTCTATCGGGACGGACCGCGTCCGGCTGACATCGAGAACTGGCTCCTCGACATCGAACTGGCGCACGGGGTTTTCAAGAGCGATCAGGTTGCGATCTGGTTGGCGGACCTGGGGTTGCCGATCAGCTTCGAAGACGTTGTTCGGGAGCACCACGAATTCTTTCGCGCCGGGCGCCGGATGGAGAGGCTCAAAACCATCGTCCGCGGTGACGACACGAAGGCGAAGCTGCGCCTGAGGATGCTGGGCGTGTGCGCCGGGGCCGACGGCGACTTCGATACCGTCATCGAGGCGCTGTTGGGAGAGCTGGCAGCCGGGAAGGATGACAGCCTACGGTTGATCGACCGCGTTGGCCTGAGTGGCTTCCTCTGGGATCAGATGGAGCGGTTCTTCGGCTATCGTGCCAACAAGGCAAGTATCGGCGACTTCGCTATCGCTCTGTTCAAGTCCTGTTACCAGAGCGCGGTCGGCGGCGAAGCGATCCTGGCTCCGGAAGCCGTGGTGTTCTTCCGTCGCTGGAAGAACAACCGGAACGCGGAGGAGGCCTTCGCTACCCTCTCGGCCGAATATGCCGAGGCGTTAGGCGTTGCCCAGGATCTCATCAAACGCGACTTCCGCACCCTGATCGAAGTGGATTTCTTCGAGGAAGTCGACCGGGCGATCATCCGCGCCTTGGTCCGCGAGGTTGGCAATCAGACGGTGGCGCAGGGCGAAGTCCTGAACTGGATCCGTCAGCGTCGGCAGAGCCATTGGTACAGCGCTTATCGCGACCTCTACGAAGCGATCGGGTTCGCCGCCGAGTTCCAGCAAGCGATGGCGCAGGTCACGCTTGGTATGACCAGCCTCACGGAAGGCGTTGAACGTTATGCGAAGAGCTGGTTTAGGATCGATCAACTCTACCGGAAATTCATCTGGCGCATGCAGAAGTCCGGGCAGGCGACGCTGATGCGCGAGCTGTTCGAGCAGGTTGAGAACCACTACGTCAACAGTTACCTGATGCGCCTGAACGATGCTTGGCAGGCTCATGTCGACGGGACTGAAACCTGGTCGGCGACTCCGATCCCTGCGCAGCGTACTTTCTACAGGGAGCATGTGGGCGAATTTCGCCGGCGCGATCAGAAGGTGTGCGTCATCATTTCCGACGCGCTTCGCTATGAGGTGGCGGAGGAGCTGCGGGGGCGCATTCTTAGCCTTGACCGCTACGAGGCCGGCATTGATCCGATGCTGGGCTGCCTTCCGAGCTACACCCAGTTAGGGATGGCGGCGCTTCTGCCAAATGGTGAGTTGCAGATTGCGGACAACGACAGCGGCACCGTGCTGGTGAATGGTCAGAGTTCACAGGGAATAGAGAACCGCAAGAAAATCCTGGCGAACGGAAGGACGGGAGACAGAACAACGGCCGTGAAGGCGGAAGACCTCATGGCACTGGACAAGGATGATGCACGAGCGCTCGTCCGCGATCATGATGTCGTTTATGTCTATCACAATTTGATCGACGCGATCGGCGACAAGCGGGATTCAGAAGAGCGCGTTTTCGAGGCCGCCGAAGACACGATAGAGGAGATCGTGCGGGTCGTAAAAAAGCTCAATGGCGCGAACGCTAACAACATGATCGTGACGTCCGATCATGGCTTCATCTACCAGCATCGGCCGATCGAAGAGAGCGACTTCTCCTCTGCGCAGGTCGAAGGGGACGTGATCCTTTTCCGCGACCGGCGTTTCATCCTCGGTCACAGTCTGAAGGGCAATCATGGCCTGCGACGCTTCGCGCCGGAGCAGGCTGGTCTCGAAGGTTCGGTGGAATTTCTCATCCCCAAATCCATCAACCGGCTTCGTCGGCAGGGATCAGGGAGCCGATTCGTGCATGGCGGCGCGACCCTTCAGGAGATTGTCGTTCCCGTCGTCAAGATCAACAAGAAGCGGCAGAGCGACACAACAGCGGTTGAGGTAGAGATCATCGGAAGCTCCAACCAGTTGATCACGTCTAGCCAAATATCTGTCCGCTTCTACCAAGTGGAGGCCGTCACGGAGAAAACCCAGGCGCGCACGCTCAAAGCAGGGATTTATGCACAATCGGGCGAATTGATCTCGGACAGCCACGAGCTTGTGTTCGACTTCAGATCTGAAAACGCGCGCGAGCGCGAAGTTCCGGTCCGGTTCCTCCTGCTCCGCCAGGCCGACGAATTCAACGGTCAGGAGGTGATCCTGAAGCTGGAAGAGCGGCATGGTGATACGTCCCACTTCAGGGAGTACCGCACGGCTCGCTACACGCTGCGCCGCAGCTTCTCGAGTGATTTCGATTTTTGATGGGGGAAGCGATGACCGCGCTGGATGATAAGATCAATGAACGCTTCCCGGGCCTCGTGGTTCGCAAGGACCTGGTCAAGGCGGTAAAGGGCAATGCCATTGTCCCGTCCTACGTGTTGGAGTTCCTGCTCGGCCAATACTGCGCCACCAATGACGAGAGCTCGATCCAATCAGGGATCGAGACCGTTAAGGAAATCCTTCGCAAGCACTACGTTCATCGCAATGAGGCGGGGCTGATCCGATCGAACATCCGGGAAAAGGGCCGATGGAAGGTGATCGACAAAGTCAGCGTTGATCTCAACACTGACAAAGATGCCTATGAGGCGACCTTCGCCAACCTGGGCATCAAGAAGGTCATCATCGACTCAGACACTGTGAAGGCTCACCCCAAGCTGCTGGTTAGCGGCGTCTGGTGTATTGCCGACGTTGAGTACGAGCACAGCGAAGACAAGAACGTCGAACCTTGGATTCTAGGGAGCATCAAACCGATCCAGCTATCAAAGTTTGACTATGAGGCATTTCTCGGCGCGCGCGCGGGATTTACGACCGATGAATGGATCGACCTGTTGTTCCAGACGGTCGGCTTCGATCCCGAGATGTTTGGTCGCCGTAGCAAGCTCCTGCAACTGATGCGCCTCGTGCCCTTCGTCGAGCGAAATTACAATCTGATCGAACTGGGACCGAAGGGTACCGGCAAGTCGCATATCTTCTCGGAGTTCTCGCCGCACGGCATCCTGATTTCAGGGGGCGAAGTGACGGTGCCCAAGCTGTTTGTCAACAACAGCTCGGGAAAGATCGGATTGGTCGGCTACTGGGATGTCGTAGCCTTCGATGAGTTTGCCGGTCGGCAGAAGCGTGTCGACAAGGCGCTTGTTGACATTATGAAAAATTACATGGCCAACAAGAGCTTCTCGCGAGGAGTGGAGACGCTTGGCGCCGAGGCGTCGATGGTCTTTGTCGGGAACACCAAGCACAACGTTCCATACATGCTGAAGCACACAGACTTATTTGAGGAGCTTCCCGAGAAATACTATGATTCTGCCTTTATCGACCGGCTTCACACCTATGTCCCGGGATGGGAGATCGACGTTATCCGTGGGGAGATGTTTGCGTCCGGTTACGGTTTTGTCGTTGACTACCTCGCCGAAATCCTTCGACACATGCGTAATGACGACTACTCCAATCGCTATCAGGCCCTTTTCACGCTTTCAGCGGACATTTCGACTCGTGATCGCGACGGGGTGAATAAGACCTTTTCGGGCATGATGAAGCTGCTCTTTCCAGCAGACAATGCAACCGAGGCTGAAGTCGAAGAGATTCTGCACTTGGCTGTGGAAGGGCGGAAGCGGGTAAAGGATCAACTTCTTCGGATAGACAGCACATATCCGGAGACGGACTTCTCGTTCACGGCGCAAGATGGGCGGAAGGTCGTCGTCAAGACGCTCGAAGAGACAGAGTACCCGCAATATTATCACAAGCGTGCGGCGGGCCACGACGGTCCGACGCCCGAGAGCACAGGTGATGTCAAAGGTGCGTCCACCTCAAACGTCGTGCAGCCCGCGGCTGAAGCAAAAACAGATGCCGTTGGTCCGCGTGAAGGACACAAGGTTTTCAGTGAGAACCAAAAAGGGGTCACGTTCGCCGATCTCTTCTGGCCCTGGCTGAACGGGGCCACAAATATCGTCCTCACTGATCCCTACATCCGTATGTTCCATCAGCTACGGAACTTGATGGAATTCATAGAAATGATCGCTCAGCACAAAGCGCCGGAAGATGAGATGACGGTTCACCTGATAACCTGTGCAGACGAGGGTTACCCAGAAAAGCAACAATCTAATTTAATTGCGATTGAGGCTGCGGCGGAGGCTGCAGGAATCAAATTTTCTTGGGAGTTCGACGGGACCAACACGATTCACGCTCGGCATCTCGTGACGGATCGAGGTTGGAAGATCAGCTTAGATCGGGGCCTCGACATATTTCAGAAATTTGAGCTGAACGATGCGTTTAACTTAGCCAATAGGTTGCAGGCGTATCGCCAGGTGAAAGCGTTCGAGGTAACGTATCTTCTCAAAGGCGATGCAACATGAGGTAAGGGACAAGTAGAGCCCATCAATGGCCGCCCTCGGCAACGCCAGCAGCGCGCATGGCGTCTCCCAATGAACGGCCGTCGATCTGGCAGCGGGCGATCACGCGATCGAAGGATATGACACGCTCGCTGCGTCCGCGTTCGGCCCTGCACAGGACGGATCGACCAAAAGCGATCCTGGTAAGTGTTTGTTTCGCCGCTTCACCCGCAGAGCCATGCAATTCCGGTGCGTTGAAGTCAGCGAGACGAACCTCGATCCATTCTTCCGGCCTGTTGGTTCGCCCGACGCACAGGCTGTCCCCATCGCCCACGTATCGTATGGTGCCCCCGAAGGTTGCCCCGGGTTGTTTGGGGAGAGGGCCTTCACATGGATCGGCCGCGGCTGGGGCGGCGAAGCCAAATAGCACAAAAATCGCGGGGACAAGGAGTGAGCACTTGTTCATGCTGCTTTCCTTAGAGCGCGATTGCCCCGCTTCTTGGCTAAAAGTGTGCGGACAAATTTGTCCCATTTGGCCATGGCAGCCCGCTTCTCGGGCATATAGTTCCAGCGGTCATAGCTCTTCGAGCTGACGTCCTGAAGCGTGTGGTTTTGGAGGCGATCACGGATTTCCTTAGAGAGTCCTGCTTTGCCAGCCAGCGTCTTCCAGGTCCTGCGTAGGTCCCGGTTGGTGACATATGGAATCACCTCACGATCACGCTGTCGCCACATGAAGGAATAGAGCGTACCATGGCTGACGGGCTTCGAAGGGTCCTTGGCTGACGGAAAAAACCAGCCGTGAGCGTTGGGTGTGATGGACTCGATCAGCTCGGCGGCGGCGCTGGGTACAGGGATGGCATGAGGCTTGCCATTCTTTGTCTTGGACCAGTCGATTATACGCTCCTTGGCATCCCACTGATCGATGTGCAGCCGAGCGATCTCCTCTACGCGCTGTCCGGTCAACATGAGAATGCGGACAGCCCTGGTGTAGGGCGGATGGACAGGCGTGTCGGGGCATTCGAGCCACCGATAGAGACGCAGGAATTCTTCCTCATCCAACCAGCGCGTCCCAACCTTCTTGGGTTCCGTCGGAATGCCGGCAGCAGGGTTGTAGACGAGGCGAAAGCGTCGAGAAGAAAACGATCGATAGTCGTGCTCTGATTTCAGGCCCCAGCTAAAGGCGGAACGGATATAGCTTCGGACGTGGTCGGCCATCGACCGCTTTCCGCGCTCGTAAATGGGGCGGATTACATCGGTAATTTCCTCGGGCTCAATGTCCCGCGCTGGGCGGTTGCGTCCGAGTGTGTCTGCGACTTTGTTCAACCCCTTTTCGGCTTCCTTCCAGGAAGGCTTCCCTGCGTCCTTGAGATAGGCGACATAGGCTTCGAAGAGGTCCGCGACTGTGCCAGGTCGGGTGTCGCCAGCGATCTTGATGCTCCGACCTTTCTGGATCATATCGGCAAAATCGCGCTGAAAGACCTCTCGCGCCTTCGAGAGTGGCATCGCGGGATACGCCCCGAGCTTCTTCTTGATCCGCTTTTGGTCCCGCCACTGCTGAGCCATCCAGTCCGCTGTCACACGTGTTGGCATTGGCTTCATCACCAGAACCAGGCGGCCGGTTCCGTGTCCCTCGCCATCGACGAGGCTAAGCTGCTTGCCGGTCTGCTCTACCTGTTTAAGGGCGCGGCGAATTTCTCCATCTGTAAGGCTTGGCACTGGGGTCTCCCGTCGGCTTCCAAGTGGGGTCGCCAGACGATTTTGTGGGGTCGGCGACTGGGGTCAAAAAGGGCGTCGATCCCCTTAAAACCGACCCCAATATGCCACGATATCCGGCAGTACGACAAGCCAAAAAATCATTGTGTTTCAATGGTATTGAGCGTGATCCAGCGTGATGGAAAAGGGGGTAGTAGGATGGTTGTGGACGAGGATCAGGCTGGCTGAGCCCAACTCCATCGCGCGCTTGATGATTTCCCGCGTGTAGATGGCGGCCTGGTCGACCGATCCGTCGCCCATATGATCGTCCCGCAGCAACTGGTTCCGCGCGTTGAGATGCAGCACGCGCACCCGCTCCACGGACAGGAAGGCCATATCGGCGCGCAGATAGTCGAGCAGAGCCTGCCAACTGGCCAGCACCGGCTTTTCAGCGACGCCGTTCCGCAGCATCCTGATCAGCGTGGCGTGGACGATCTTGATCGCGGCGATGCTGGTGTCGCCCATGCCGGGCACGCGCGCGATCGACTGCCAGTCGGCGGTCATCAGCCCGCCGATGCCGCCAAATTCGCGAAGCAGCGCCTTGGCGAGCGGCTTTGTGTCGCGGCGCGGAATGGCGAGGGCCAGCAGATATTCGATCAGTTCATGATCATGCAACGCGTCCCCGCCGCTTTCCGCCAATTTCCGCCGCAGCCGGGCGCGGTGCCCAACCCCGTCATGGGGCGCACTTTCTTCCTTATTCGCCAACGCTCTATCATTCCCTGTTCAGCAAAGGACGCTATGCGTTGCACATTCGGCGGGCAAGGATATTTAGAGGCCATCAGACGTTATGATGCCGTTACAGATTTGAGGACATAAGCCGGGGTTGGCGACAGGCATGGAAGATGAGGACGGCGAAACGGACGTTCGCCGGGCCTGGCTGCGCTGGCTGGGCGTGGGAACAGGGTCGCTGGCCCTGATTCTCGTCGCGCTCTGGACGCAGCGCGCGCCGATCGCGGAAAATTTCATCGGGCGGGAAATGAACCGCCGTGGCGTGCAGGCCCGCTATGACCTGACGCAGGTGGGGCTGCGCACGCAACGGATAGAGAATATCGTCCTGGGCGATCCGGCCCGGCCGGACCTGACGGCGAAATGGGTGGAAGTGGACATTGCCTTCACCAGCCTGTCGCCCCATGTCGCTGCGGTCCGGGCCGGGGGCGTGCGGCTGCGCGGGTCCTACCGGGATTCCGTGTTGCGGCTGGGCGAACTGGACAAGTTCCGCGACCCTTCCTCCACCACGCCGTTCAGCCTGCCCGATATCGTGCTGGCGCTGTCCGGCGCGCGGGTCGAACTGGACACCGACGCCGGGCCGGTCGGCATGCAGATCGATGGCGAGGGCAATTTGCCGTCCGGTTTTCGAGGGAAGATCGCCGCAGCCATGCCGGATGCGCGCCTGGCGGGATGTGGGATGGCAGGCATGACGGCGACGCTGAATGTGGCCATGCAGGATGGGCGGCCGCGTCTTTCCGGCCCCGTAAGGGCGGCGGCGATCGGCTGTCGCGGCGCGGACATCGCGATCGCGAAGCCGGTCGCGGATGTGGATGTACGCTTTGGTAAGGCGCTCGACAGGTGGGAGGGGCATGCGGCGCTGTCGGGCGTGGCGCTGCGGTCGAATGGCGTGCTGCTGGCGCGGCCGGACGGGCGGATCGATTTCAATGGCTCGGCCAAGGCGATGGCGGGGCGGGTGCGGATCGGCGCCGACGCCCTGTCCGGCGCTGGCGCTGCGGCGGGGCGGACGGAGTTCAGCGGCGTCTGGCAAATGGGCGAAGGGGGTTCACGCGTGCAGGGCAGGCTGTCCGCTCATCAGCTTCGCATGGCGGGACGCGATCCTTTGGGCGATCTCAGCCGATCGGCCAGCGGCACGCCGGTCGGCCCGCTGGCGAATCGTCTGGCACAGGCGGTGCGCCGGGCCAGCGCGGGCAATGTGTTGCAGAGCAATCTCGCCTTCACACAGCGTGGAAGTGGGGGCAGCATCGTGTTGAACGGCGTCCGGTTCGAAGCGCGTAGCGGCGCCAGGGCTGCGATTCCCGGCGATGGCCGTGTCACCATCTCCTGGCCCGGACGGAGTGGCAGCGCGATCGACTGGGCGCTTGACGGGTCGATGACGACGGAGGGTGGCGGCCTTCCCAAATCGGCGTTGCGGCTGGCGCGCAGGACGGGCGGCGGTTTTGGCGGTCAGCTGTTCGTGGACAGCTATGCGGCGGATGGTGCGAAACTGGCGCTGGAGCCGGTGCGCTTCCAGGCCGGGCCGGGCGGCGACACGCGCTTTTCCACCACGGTCAGGCTGGATGGGCCTCTGCCGGGTGGACATTTGCGGGGGCTGACCATGCCGGTCGAAGGGCGGATGACGGCGGGCGGAGTGATTGCGATCAACAGCCGCTGCGTGCCGCTGTCGCTGGCCGAAGCGAAATATGGCAGCTTCACCATCGGGCGGACGCGCCAGACGCTGTGCCCGGTTGACGGGGCGCTGGTCGCAACCGGCCCATCGGGTTTGCGCGGCGGCGCGGAAATCCGGGGGCTGACGCTGTCGGGCAGGAGCGGGGACAACCCGATGCGGCTTTCCGCCGATCGCGCGCGACTGCTGCTGGGGCAGATGGGCTTTGCGCTGACGGGTGCGGAACTGGCCATCGGATCGTCCGAAGCGCCTGTCCGGTTGAGCGCGGCGAGCCTGAACGGCCAATCGTCGGCGCGGGGGTTGAGCGGGACGTTGAGCGGCGCTGGCGGGAAGATCGGCACCGTGCCGCTGATCATCGAGGACGGCGCGGGCAACTGGAGCTTTGCCGCCGGAACCCTCAAGCTCGCTGCTGGCGTCATGGTGCGCGATGCGCAGGCGCCCGGCCGGTTCCAGCCGCTGAAGGTTCCAGACTTCCGGCTGACCTTGAAGGATGGACGCATAGCCGCGACAGGTTCAATGCGGGTGCCGCGCAACGACGCCCTGGTGGCGCGCGCCGACATCGCGCATGACCTGTCGACCGGCCGCGGCAAGGCCGATCTGGCGGTGCCCGGCCTTGTCTTTGGACCGGACCTTCAGCCGGAGGAAGTCACCCGCCTGACCCTGGGCGTGGTCGCCAATGTGAAAGGCACCATCAGCGGTGAGGGCCATATCCGCTGGAATGGATCCAACGTCACCAGCGATGGTGTTTTCCGCACGGACAACGCCAATCTTGCCGCTGCTTTCGGCCCGGTGGAGGGGCTTTCGGGCGAGTTGCGCTTCACCGACCTGCTGGGCCTTGTCAGCGCGCCGGGGCAGGAGGTGCGGATTCGCTCCGTCAATCCGGGTGTGGAGGTGCGCGATGGCATCGTCCGCTATCGGCTGGAACCGGGCCAGCATGTGCATATCGAGGGCGGCGGCTGGCCCTTTTCGGGCGGACGTCTGGACTTGCTGCCGACTATCATGGATTTCAGCGCCGATGTGGACCGCTATCTGACGTTCCGCGTGATCGGCCTGGACGCGGGCGCCTTCATCCAGGCGATGGAGCTTGAGAATGTGTCCGCCACCGGCACGTTCGACGGCATCATGCCGCTGATCTTCAATGCGGAGGGCGGGCGCGTGGCGGGCGGCGTGCTGGTCGCGCGGCAGCAGGGCATGCCGCCGCTGATCATGCCCGAAGGCGTGCTGCCCTCCATCCCCTGCGACCCCAACCGGCAATCAGGCACGCTTTCCTATGTGGGGCCAGTGTCGAACCAGCAACTGGGAGCGATGGGGCGGCTGGCCTTCGACGCTCTCAAGGACCTGCAATATAAATGCCTTACCATCCTGATGGACGGCGCGCTGGATGGAGAGATGGTGACCAATGTCGTGTTCAACGGGGTGAATCGGGGAAGGATCGGCGATGCTCCGGCGGGGCTGGCGCGCAATTTCACTGGCCTGCCTTTCCTGTTCAACGTGCGAATCGCCGCGCCCTTCCGCGGATTGCTCGGCACGGCGAAATCCTTCATCGATCCCACGACCCTGATCCAGAACAGCATCGGCGATCAGATGCAGGAGAAGATCAGGGAAGGGATTGCAGTTCAGCCTGCGGAAAGCGACACTGTGCAAAAGACGGAGCAGAAATGAGGAAAGAAGCGATCTTTGCAGTGGGCTGTGCGGGGCTGGCGCTGGGAGGCTGCATCCAGGTCAAGGCACCGGACAAGCCTATCGAAATCAACCTGAACGTGAAAGTGCAGCAGGAAGTCGTCGTGCGCCTGCAACGCGACGCGCAGGACCTTATCCAGAATAACCCGGAGTTGTTCCCGCAATGACACGCAAATTTCTGATGATCGCCGGTTGTGCCGCCATTGCCCTGGCGACCGGGCTCGCCGCGACCGCTCCGGCCTGGGCACAGTCGGGCGCGGTGGCCGCCGCCATGGCGGAAGGGGCGGTGGGCGAACAGGCCGATGGTTATCTGGGCATCGCCGGAACCGTCAGTGCGGCGGTCCGCTCCGAAGTCGAATCGATCAACATCAAGCGCCGCGCCGCTTACACGGACCTTGCCAGCAAGCGGGGTGTCACCGTGCAGGACGTCGCCGCCGCCACGGGGTGCCAGACGCTCAGCAGCCGCGTGAAGGCGGGGCAGGTCTATCGCATCGGCGCCGGACCATGGCAGACCAAGGGCGCCGGGCCGATCGCCCTGCCGTCCTACTGCGCGACGGCGGGCTGACGGCGCGGGAGGCAGGGGTTTGCCCGGCGCTTCGAAGCTGCGGCGAAAACTCCTGCCCAACGATGGTTGACTATCCCGAAAGCCCTTTCTAAACGGGCCGCGCCTTGACGGGTGCAGCCGCACACGCCATGCCACCGGACCTGGGCTGAAAGCCCGAATGGAAGGATTGGCGATGGTAGCGGAAGTGCCCGGGCAAGACCCGGCGGATGAGGACGCACGGATCGCTTCTTTGGAGGAGCGGATCGGGCGGGCTGAGCGCGCTGAACAGGTCAGGCAGGGGACCTCGGGACAAAAGGCGGACGATGGGTCGCGCCTTGGCAACCGGGTACTCGCCGAACTGATCGGGGGTCTGGCCGGTGGTGCCGTGGTAGGTGGGACTTTGGACTACTTCCTGCGGACATCCCCATGGCTTCTGCTCGCTTTCCTCGGTCTGGGCATCGTGGTGGCGTTCAGGAACATCATCAGATTGACGACGGCAAAGCGTCCCGACCAATAAGGGGCGCTTTTGTCTTAGTCGAAAAGGTTAGACGTTACAGGGGTCAACGTGGCAGAATCCGGCAAAATCGATCCGATGCACCAGTTTGCGATCGAACCGCTGTTCGGTACGGATCACCTGTCGCTGGGCGGGTTCAATATCGCCTTCACCAACAGCGCGCTCTATATGGTGGCCGCCGCTGTGGTGCTGTGGATCTTCGTGGTCGGCGGCATGAAGCGCGAACTGGTTCCCGGCCGCTGGCAGATGGCGGTCGAATATATGACCGGCTTCATCAAGAGCCTGCTGATCGCCAATGTGGGCGAGGGCGGCAAGAAGTATATTCCGTACGTCTTCTCGCTGTTCATGTTCATCCTGCTGGCGAACCTGCTGGGCCTGCTGCCGCTGGGCCTGTTCGGCCTTCATCCCTTCACCTTCACCAGCCATTTCACGGCGACCGGGGTGCTGGCGATCCTCAGCTTCTCGATCGTGCTGGCGGTCGGCTTCTACAAGCATGGCCTGCACTTCTTCTCTCTGTTCGTTCCGCACGGCACGCCGCTGCCGATGATCCCGGTGATCTTCCCGATCGAGCTGGTGTCCTTCCTGGTGCGTCCGTTCAGCCTTGGCCTGCGACTGTTCGTCGCCATGACGGCGGGCCACGTCCTGCTCAAGGTGCTGGCAGGCTTTGTCATCAACAGTGCGAATGCGGGCGTGGGCTATGGCCTGACGGTCGGTTCGGCGAGCTTCATCCTGATGATCGGCATCAGCGCGCTGGAAGTGCTGGTCGCGGTCATCCAGGCCTATGTGTTCGCGCTGCTGACCTCGGTCTATCTGAACGACGCCGAGAATCTGCACTGAGTTTCCGCAATTTCATCAACGTTTGTTAGAGTTTAGAAAAGGGAGTTTACGACATGGACGCAGAAGCCGCAAAGCTGCTCGGTGCTGGCCTGGCCGCCATCGGTGCGGGTCTCGCTTCGCTCGGTGTGGGCAATGTGTTCGCATCGTTCCTCGAAGGTGCGCTGCGCAATCCGGGTGCTGCTGACGGTCAGCAGGGTCGCCTGTTCATCGGCTTCGCCGCCGCCGAACTTCTGGGCCTGCTGGCCTTCGTCATCGCCATGATCCTGGTGTTCGTGGCCTGACCGTTTGGAAAGCGGGAGGGTGGCCCGGTGCCGCTCGCCCGCTTCCCTTTGAATTTGACCGCGCCTTGATCGGACGGACCTCATAATATGCCTCAAATCGCGCAAATCGCCGAAACCTACGCTTCGCAGATATTCTGGATGCTGCTGACGTTCGGCTTCGTGTTCTTCGTCATCGGCCTGGGCATGGTGCCCAAGGTTCAGGCGACGGCGGACGCGCGCGACGCCAAGATCACGGGCGACCTCGACGCCGCCAAGGCCGCCTTCGCGCGCGCTGACGAGGCGGAAGCCGATTACCGCGCCCGCGACGCTGAAAACCGCGCTGCGGTTCAGGCGACCCTGGCGCGGGCCAAGGCCGAAGCCGCCAAGGTTGCCGAAGGGCAGCTCGCCGCAGCCGACGCAGAGATTGCGAGCCGGATCGGCGCTGCGGAAGCACGCATCCAGGCCGCCAGCCAGGCGGCCATGGCAGAGATTGAGACCGTTGCGGCCGAAGCGGCGCGCGACATGGTGGCACGCATCTCCGGCGTTCAGGCGTCGGACGAAGCGGCCCGCAATGCAGTAAAGGCGGCCCTGGCCCATGGCTGACGCAGCAGCACAGCAAAGCGAAGCTACTCCTCCGCACCTGAATGAAGCGATCCATGCGGAAGGGCTGGAGCCTGTCGGCACCGTCGCGCATGAAGGGGTTGCTCCCCACAGCGATCCCAAGGCCGTCGGCATGGATGCCACCGCCTGGGTCAGCCTGGCGATGGCGGTGTTCATCATCATCCTGCTGGTCAAGAAGGTGCCGGGCCTGATCGGCGGCGCGCTCGATGGACGGATCGCTCAGATCAAGAGCCAGCTGGCAGAAGCGTCCAAGCTCCGCGCGGAAGCCGAAGCGTTGAAAGCGGAATATGAGGCGAAGATCGCCGCTGCCGCAGGCGAAGCCGAAGCCATGCGCAAGGCAGCCGAAAACGATGCGGCGACACTGCTGGAGGACGCCAAGGCGAATGCCGCCGCTCTGGTCGCCCGCCGTCAGAAGATGGCGGAAGACAAGATCGGCGCCGCCGAACGCGCGGCGATCGCCGACATTCGTGCCAAGGCGGTCAATGCGGCGACAAGTGCGGCCGCGACCCTGATCGCCCAGAATCACGACGCGAACGCCGATCGTGCGCTGGTCGATGGCGCTATCCGGGGCCTTGGCACCAGCGTCTGATCACTGGAACAGCGCAACAGTCGAACAGGGCCGGTGCGGATCGTCGCACCGGCCCTGTTCGTTGCGTTGGTAGACGATGCGCTTGTAAGCGGGGCCGGAATGCTGGGAGGCATGGCCATGACCGAGCCTTCACCGGCGTTGAATCCCTGACCATGCTTGACCCCTAGGACCGATCGACATTCGGGAGATGGGGAGCCGAGCCGAAGGCCAGCGTAGCGAAATGGTGATTTTCGTGACCCGGCGCGCAGCGTCTTTACAGTAGGTGAGCACCGGAAGCGCGAAGAACCGCCATTTGCAGGCCGCCAGAACTGAATGCCGGTCGCTCTTGGGGTTACGGCCGCGGATAGTCGGTGAGCCGCTGGTCAAGGCCATTGCGCTTGCCACAGCCACCGCTATCTCTGCCCTATGTCGCATCCCCAATCGCCTGACCGTTTTCACGAAGACAAAGCCAGTTACACCGTTCGCGGCGCAGGAACGCCGGACATAGAAGCTGGCGTGGAGGCGATCCGTACCACGTTGAAGACGCTGCCGGTGCGGCCCGGCGTCTACCGCATGCAGGACGCGCGGGGCGACGTGCTCTATGTCGGCAAGGCGCGCGCCCTGCGGAACCGCGTCGCCAACTATACGCAGGTGGACCGCCTTCCCAAGCGGTTGCAGCGCATGGTCTCGCAGACGCGGTCCATGACGATCGTGACCACCAACAGCGAGGCGGAGGCGCTGCTGCTGGAAGCGCAGCTGATCAAGCGCTTTCGCCCGCCCTATAATGTGCTGCTGCGCGACGACAAAAGCTTTCCCTTCATCCTCCTGCGGGAGGATCACGCCTTCCCCCGGGTGCAGAAGCATCGCGGCGCGCGCAAATATAAGGGGCGCTATTATGGTCCCTTCGCCAGCGCCGGATCAGTGACGCGGACGATCAACGCGCTTCAGAAGCTGTTCCTGCTGCGGAGCTGCACCGACAGTTTCTTCGCCAACCGCTCGCGTCCCTGCCTCCTCTACCAGATCCGCCGCTGTTCCGCGCCATGCGTCGGGCGGATCGACGATGCGGGCTATGCCGAACTGGTGAAGGACGCGCAGGACTTCCTGGGCGGCAAGTCGACCGCGGTGCAGAAGAAGCTGGGGCAGGCGATGCAGGCCGCATCGGAAGCGCTGGATTTCGAACAGGCGGCCGTGCTGCGCGACCGATTGAAGGCGCTGACCTTCATCCAGGGGAGCCAGGCGATCAACGCCGATGGGCTTGGCGACGCGGATATCTTCGCGCTCGCTGCCAAAGGCGGGGCGATGTGCATCCAGGCCTTCTTCATTCGCGGCGGCCAGAATTGGGGCCACCGCAGCTTCTTTCCCGTCCATACGGCAGAGGTCAGCGAAGATGAGGTGCTGGCGAGCTTCATGGCGCAATTTTACGAAGAAGTGCCGCCTCCAAAGCTGATCCTGTCCGATCGCGCGCCCGCAGAGTGCGAGCTGATGGCGCAGGCCTTGGGCGAACGGCTGGGAGCCAAGGTGCGGATAGAGGTGCCGCAAAGGGGCGCGCGCACGCGGCTGATCCAGCAGGCGCAGCGCAACGCCGTGGAGGCGCTGGACCGGCGGCTGGCGGAAACGACGACGCAGGCCAGGGTGCTGGACGAGATGGTGGAGAGGTTCGGGCTGGACGGCGTGCCGGACCGGATCGAAATTTACGATAACAGCCATATTCAGGGCACCAATGCGCTGGGCGCGATGGTGGTGGCGGGGCCGGAGGGTTTCCGCAAGAACGCCTATCGCAAGTTCAACATCCGCAATCCCGACACCACGCCCGGCGACGACTTCGCCATGATGCGGGAGGTGTTCGAACGGCGCTTCGGCCGGGCGGCGCGGGAGGACCCCGATCGCGACGGCGGGGAGTGGCCCGACCTCGTCCTGATCGACGGCGGCAAGGGGCAGCTTTCGGCCGCGCGCGCCATATTGGAAGATATGGGGATCGAGGATGTGTGCATGATCGGCGTGGCCAAGGGGCCTGACCGCAATGCCGGGCGGGAGGTGTTTCACATGCCCGATGGGCGGGAAATCACCTTCCCGCTGAATCATCCCGTTCTTTTCTACCTCCAGCGGCTGCGGGACGAAGCGCATCGCTTCGCCATCGGCGCGCACCGGCAGAAGCGCAGCAAGGCGATCACCGTCAGTTCACTGGATGAAGTTCCAGGCATCGGCCCGTCGCGGAAGAAAGCTTTGCTGATGCATTTCGGCACAGCCAAGGCCGTAAAGAGCGCCGCGCTGGAGGATTTGCAGAAAGCGCCCGGCGTATCGAAAGCAGTTGCGCAACAAGTCTATGACTACTTCCACGGATGATTTGTTTTTGATTCATAGATGCTTGGCCGTTCTCAATAAGTCGGCAGTATAAGGAATATATTATAGAGGGCTGCAATACGATCTGCATGGCAGCCTGTTGCAGGCGCTGGCCCCGGTCCGAATTGACCACGCGCAGGAACCGAAATCACTCCATATCCGCTCTCATCAGCGTCGCGATGCCCATGGCGTTGGGGTGGGCGCGGCTGTAAGGGAGGGCCATGCCGGCGCTGATCACTCCCGCTTTGGTTTGCGCCGCACGGCATCATGGCGAACATGGCGCGATCGCGCGGCTATTGACACCCCATCATGGATTGCTGGCGGGCTATGTCCGGGGCGGGCGGTCGCGCGCGATGCGGCCGGTGCTGCTGCCGGGTAACGCAGTGAAAGCGGAGTTCCGCGCGCGGACAGAGGAGCAACTGGCGGGTCTCAGCCTGGAACTGGAGCATAGCCGCGCGCCCTTGCTGTCAGAGCCCTTGCCCGCCGCTGCCATCGATTGGGCGTGCGCGCTTACGGCGGCCGCCTTGTCCGAAGGGACGCCGCATCCGGCGCTCTTTCAGGCGCTCGACGGCGTGCTCGGTGCTGTCGAGGCTGCGCCCGCCGCGCGTGGATGGGCGGCGGCTCTGGTGCGCTATGAATTGCTGCTGCTGGCGGAACTGGGTTTTGGGCTGGACCTTGGCCGGTGCGCGGCAACCGGGGGAGACACGGACCTTGCCTTTGTCAGCCCCCGCAGCGCGGCCGCCGTCAGCCGTACCGGCGCAGAGGGTTATGAAAGCCGCCTGCTGCCGCTCCCCGCTTTCCTGCTGGAAGGAGGGACGGGGGAGTGGCGGGCGATACTGGACGGGCTGCGCCTCACCGGCTTTTTCCTGGAACGGTCGGTGCTGACCGGCTGGCGCGCCGATGTGCTGGCAGCGCGGGAACGGCTGGTGGAAAGGCTGGGCCGGGTGGTGGGCTAGCTGCAAAACACGCCTTGCGCATGGCGTCCGCATCTTGCAAGGGCGGGCCGGTTGCCGCCGCCATGCGGACGATGTGAATTTTGGATGAGGTTGGATATGTTGATCGCCCTTTTTCCCGGAGACGGTATCGGCCCGGAGATCGTCGCGCAGGCGAGGCGGGTTCTGGACGCGCTGGGGATCGACGGCCTCACCTATGAAGAGGGGCTGGTCGGCGGCGCTGCCTACAAGGCGGTGGGCCATCCGCTGCCGCCCGAAACGCTGGACCTTGCAAAGCGAGCCGACGCCATCCTGTTCGGCGCGGTGGGCGATCCCGACTGCGACTCGCTGGAGCGCCACCTGCGGCCTGAACAGGCGATCCTGGGCCTGCGCAAGGCGATGGGCCTCTTTTCCAACCTGCGCCCGGCCAAGGTCTTCCCCGAACTGGCGGACGCGTCCGCGCTGAAGAAGGAGGTGGCGAGCGCCATCGACCTGCTGATCGTGCGCGAGACCAATGGCGACGTCTATTTCGGGGAAAAGGGCATGCGCAAGACAGCCGATGGCCTGCGTGAAGGCTATGACATCATGTCCTATAATGAGGAACAGGTGCGCAAGATTGCGCATCAGGGTTTCCACGCGGCGCGCGCGCGGCGGGGCAAGCTCTGCTCGGTGGACAAGGCCAATGTGCTGGAAACCAGCCAGCTATGGCGCGATGTCGTGATCGAGGTGTCGGCCGAATATCCCGATGTCGCCCTGAGCCATATGTATGTGGACAATGCAGCGATGCAGCTGGTGCGCGATCCGGGCCAGTTCGACGTGATCGTCACCGGCAATATGTTCGGCGACATCCTGTCCGATCAGGCCAGCATGTGCGTCGGGTCGATCGGCATGCTGGCGTCGGCCACGCTCAACGACAGCAATCAGGGCCTCTATGAGCCGATCCACGGCTCCGCGCCCGATATTGCCGGGCAGGGCAAGGCCAATCCGCTGGCAACGGTCCTGTCGGCGGCCATGATGCTGCGTTACTCGCTCGCCATGCCGGAACAGGCCGACCGGATCGAGGCGGCCGTCGCCAGGGCGCTGGCGGGTGGCGCGCGCAGCCCTGACCTGGGCGGCACGATGAGCACGGTCGAAATGGGCGATGCGGTGCTGGCCACGCTGAATTGAGGAACGGAATATGAAGCGCAAGAGCGGTCAGGACCCGGAGATCACCAAGAACTGGCGGCCTGCGACGCTCGCCGTGCGGGGCGGCAGCGCGCGCAGCGAGTGGGGCGAAACGTCCGAGGCGCTGTTCCTGACCAGCGGCTATTGCTATGACCGGGCGGAGGACGCGGCGGCGCGCTTTGCCGGCGAGCAGCAGGGCATGACCTACAGCCGCCTTCAGAACCCAACCGTGGAAATGCTGGAAAAGCGCATCGCCCTGCTGGAAGGCGCGGAAGCATGCCGGTCCACGGCGAGCGGCATGGCGGCGATGACCGCGGCGCTGCTGTGCCAGTTGTCGGCGGGCGACCATGTCGTCGCTGGCAAGGCGCTGTTCGGGTCCTGCCGCTGGCTGACCGACACGCTGCTGCCCAAATTCGGCATTGAAACGACGACGGTCGATGCGACCGACAATGATGCCTGGGAAAAGGCGGTCCGGCCCAATACCAAGGTCTTCTTCTTCGAAACGCCCGCCAATCCGACGATGGACGTTGCCGACATGGCGGCGATCTGCGGCATTGCCAGGGCGCATGGCATCACCAGCGTCGTCGACAATGCCTTTGCCACGCCCGCATTGCAGCGCCCGCTGGAATTCGGCGCTGACGTGGTGGCCTATAGCGCGACCAAGATGATGGACGGGCAGGGCCGGGTGCTGGCGGGCGCGGTCTGCGGCACGGAAGATTTCATCATCAACACGCTGCTGCCCTTCCACCGCAATACCGGGCCGACGCTCGCCGCATTCAACGCCTGGGTCGTGCTGAAGGGGCTGGAGACGCTGGACCTGCGCATTCGCCGCCAGAGCGAAAATGCGCTGAAGGTCGCCAAATTCCTCGAGGGCCGGGTGGACAAGGTGCTTTATCCCGGACTTGAAAGCCATCCGCAACATGCGCTGGCCATGAAGCAGATGGAGATGGCTGGCCCCATCTTCTCGCTTTATGCCGGGGGCGGCCGGGAGGAGGCGCATGGCCTGCTCAACGCCCTGGAACTGGTAGACATCAGCAACAATATCGGCGACTCCCGCTCGCTGATGACGCACCCGGCCTCCACCACCCATTATGGCATGGCGGAAGCGGCGCGGCTGGAGGTCGGCATTACCGAGGATATGCTGCGCCTGAACGTCGGGTTGGAAGACCCGCAGGACGTAATCGACGATCTGGATCGCGCGCTCAAGGCGATAGGCCGTTGACGGGCAAGGGGTGAAAGGCGCATTCCTTTGGCCGTGAACGCGCTTTTCCCCTTCCATGCGACCACGCGCGGCATCAGCGTGCATGTGGCCGTGACATTCCTGCCCGAACAGTCGGAGCCCGATCGCGGCCGATGGTTCTGGGCCTATCATATCCGCATCGAAAATGACGGGGAGCAGCCGGTGCAGTTGCTGACCCGTCACTGGATCATCACCGACGGGCGCGGGACGCAGCATCGGGTCGATGGCGACGGCGTGGTGGGAGAACAGCCCGTGGTGCATCCGGGCAAAAGCTATGATTATGTGTCCGGCTGTCCGCTCAACACGCCCACAGGGTCCATGCGGGGGCATTATCATATGATCGGCGCAAGCGGGGAGACGTTCGACATCGCGATCCCGCATTTCGCGCTCATAGCTCCGGCGGTCGCTGAATGAAACGTACCCATTTGCCGCTGAACGGCCTGCGCGTTCTGGATGCAGCCGCGCGTCACCTGTCCTTCACGCGCGCTGCCGACGAACTGGCGGTGACGCCTGCCGCCGTCGGTCAGCAGATACGGGCGCTGGAGGATCTGCTGGGCGTCGTGCTGTTCCGCCGCACGCCCAAGGGGCTTGAGCTGACCCCGGAAACGGAAGCCGGGCTGGAGGCATTGCGGGCAGGCTTCCTGCAATTTGAGGAAGCGGTCCGCGCCATGCAGGCGGGGCAATCAAGCTCCTCGCTCACCATCGCGGCGCCGCGCGACATCACCGCGAAATGGCTCCAGCCGCGTCTGGCAGCCTATGCGGCGAGCCAGCCGGACATCAAATTCTCCCTCGTCGCGGCGGACGAAAGCCTGGACTTCACCGAAGCGAATCTGGACCTCGCCTTGCGCCTTGCCGAAGGGCCGGGCGAGCATGAAGGGGTGAAGCTGGGCGAAGCGTCTTTCGTGACCGTGGAAGGAACCGGGGGCGGCCCTGAGCACCGGATCGAATGGCCGGGTTGCCCGAACAGCGCGGAGCCGGCCACCATCCGCGTGGCCGATGCGGGGCTGGCGATCGAGGCTGCGGTGAACGGCTTTGGCCGTGCGACGGTGCCCTTGCTGCTGGCCCAGTCCGACATTGACGCGGGCCGGGTGCGGACGGTGGGGGATGCGCAGGGGTCGGCCTGCGGCTATTGGCTGATCGCGCCCTTGCCCCAATGGCGGCAGAAGAAGGTCAAGGCGCTGGTTGAGGCTTTGACCGGCTGATCGCGCCTGCCGCCTGCCTTGGGTTCGCGCTTTCGTAACCGGACCGGCTGCATGGTGCGGGAGGCGAAGGGGGGAAGGCGTTCATGTCCGGTCATGTTTTCAGGCTGAAATTCATTGCCGCTGCCGTGCTGCTGGGACTGGCGATGGCAGCGCAGGCGCAAGCGCCCTATGTCCCCGGCGTGACCGAGGCGCGGGAAAAGGAGTGGCGCGCATTGGTGGCGTCGGCGCAATCGGCTTATGCCGCCGGGCGCGCGTCCGATGGCGTGGAGCCTGCGCGCAAGGCCCTGGCGCTTGCGGAGGAGCTGTTCGGCCCGGATGATCCGCGTGCGCTGATTTCGGCCAATGATCTGGCGCTGCATCTGGAAGCCACCGGCCACTATCGCGAGTCCGAACTGCTGCTGCGCCGCGTCTTCGACGGCTATGCCCGCACGCGGGGCGAGGATGATCCCGGTTGCCAGATGGCGCTTGAAAATCTGGTCGACTTCTACGTCGCACGCAAAAGATTTGATGCTGCCCGGCCACTGGCGGACTATGCCCTGTCGACATTCCGCCGCACCACGGGCGCGCACAGCGGGCGGAGCAAGCGTATGGAAGGCGTGCTGGCCTCAATGCCTGCCGCTCCCAACGGTTCTGGCGGCGCAGCGCAGCAGGATGATGGCCATGGCGGCTGAGCACATCCGGCGCTCGTCAGCCAGTCATGGTGTAAGACCTCTTTAACAAAAGATATAACCCTTGGGGTGAATTGCCAACGCTTTACCAATCGTTATCCATGATGGCATCGGAGGGGCACCTTTTTTCCCATAGGTTTTCACCGGCTCATGCGCCGGACCATGAGGAACAGGAACGGCTCCGGTAAGCCTATGGGTCGCATCATGAACGGGCGATCGGTCTCAAGGACTGGTCGCCCGTTTTTTTCGCTGGAATGGATCAGCCACACGCAAACTCCCATCACCCCAGGCATGATATGCGGCGTCGAAATCCCTCACAGGACAAAAGTCCGTCCTCGCCTACCTCCTCAAACCCATCATCAAAGCAAGAGAAGAAGCTCTGAGAGAGCGGTGAGGGTCGTAACGGTTCAGCGGGCGGCGAACTGGACCGGCTGCGGCGGGGTCATGCGATAGCCGTGGGTCCAGCGGCCATAAGCGTTGAAGCTCATGATCGGGCGGTAGTCGCTGACCGAAGAGGATGGCAGAATCCGGTCGGTCATATTGTCGAGGATCATCAGATCGTCCCCGACCCGCGCCGCGAGAACTGCGTGGTCGGCCTGTCTCACCAGATCGCGGGCGATGACGAGGAACAGGGCGCGCCGGTCGAAGCCCGCTGCTTCGAGAAGCTGCATCTTGGCGATGGCATAATCTTCGCAGTCGCCCGCGCCGCGCCGCAGCGACTGGCTGGCCGAAGCCCAACTGTCATGGCCCTGCCGGTCGTCGGCGAAGCGTAGCTGGCGGTTGACCCAGCTGTTCACCATCGCCACCTGCTGCAAGCCTGTGGCGGCGCGGGCCGCCCGTATCAGGCTGGCCGGAAGTGCCGCGGCAGGGCTGGAACGAACGGCCGATGCCCATTTGTCATCGAGCGGCGTCCGGCTCACTGCCATGGCCACTGAGCCGAAAATGTCGGGCTGGCCATTGCGGGGAGCGGAGGTGATTGTCGCGGGCTTCGGCAGCAGGAAGGATTGCGGCTGAACCGGGGCTGCGGGCGTTGCCAGGAGGCCGCGCATGAAGGTGGGGACTAGGTCGGGCTGGCTGTAGCTGAAGGCAGGCGGGTTCAGCGTCAGGCGGACGCCCTGCAATTCCCATCCGGGCATCTGCGCGAGCATTTTTCTGATGCTGCCGTCATTGATGATGGCTTGCCGTTCGGCGAGCGGCGGCGGCCAGCCAAGCGGCGATGCGCTGCCCTGTTGCGCGCTGATCGCGGCGAGTCGGCTCATGCCACCGGCCAGCAGGGTGGATGCGAGGCGATCTGCATTGCCGTAGGCCGGACCGCTCAACGCAGAGGCCGTGGCAATCGACGGCACGCTGGTTTCGGCGAGCGCAGCGCCGCCACAAGCCGCCAGCAGCAGGGCGGGCGCGGCGCGGGAAGCGATGCGAAGGATCGGGGCGAAGCCTGACATGCTTGCCCATATCGCGCGGAAGGTTGAACATCCCGTGCCCCGCAGTGGTTAATGCGGCGCTAGCCATGAAAGCACGGCGCCCCTGAAAATGACGTCAGGCGTCGATCGCTTCTTCGTCCACAGTCGCGGCATTTTCCTGAATGAAGGCGAAGCGATGCGCGGGATTGGTGCCCATCAGCCGCTCCACCAATTCGCGGACCTGCTGCCGGTCCTCGACATCGTCGGGCAGGGTGATGCGGATGAGGCTGCGGGTCTTGGGGTCCATTGTCGTTTCCCGCAACTGGCCGGGATTCATTTCGCCAAGGCCCTTGAAGCGGCTGACCTCGACCTTCTTGCCCTTGAACTCCGTGGCGAGAAGTTCGTCGCGATGGGCGTCGTCCCGTGCGTAGAGGCTCTTGCCGCCTGCGACGATGCGGTAGAGCGGCGGCTGGGCGAGGTAGAGATGGCCGCGCCGCACCAGTTCCGGCATTTCCTGGAAGAAAAAGGTCATCAGCAGCGTCGCGATATGCGCGCCGTCGACATCAGCGTCGGTCATGATGACGATGCGTTCGTAGCGCAGATTGTCGGGATTGCAGTCCTTGCGCGTACCGCAGCCGAACGCGAGGATCATGTCGGCGATTTCCTGGTTCGCCAGTATCTTCGCCGTATTCGCCGATGCGACGTTCAGGATCTTGCCGCGCAGGGGCAGAATGGCCTGGGTCTTGCGATCACGCGCCTGCTTGGCCGAGCCGCCTGCGGAGTCGCCTTCCACCAGGAAGATTTCCGTGCCTTCGGGGCCATCAATCGAACAGTCGGTGAGCTTGCCGGGCAGGCGCAGCTTGCGCGCGGAGGTTGCGGTCTTGCGCTTCACCTCCTTTTCGGCCTTGCGCTTGAGCCGTTCGTCCATGCGGTCGATCACATAGGCGAGCAGCGCCTTGCCGCGTTCCATATGGTCGGACAGATAATGGTCGAAATGGTCGCGCACGGCATTTTCGACGAGGCGTGCGGCTTCGGGACTGGTCAGGCGGTCCTTGGTCTGGCTTTGAAACTGCGGGTCGCGGATGAAGACGGACAGCATGATTTCCGACGAAGTGACGATGTCGTCGGCGGTGATATCCTTCGCCTTCTTGTTGCCCACCAGTTCGGCAAAGGCGCGGATGCCCTTGACCAGAGCCGCACGCAGGCCGTTTTCATGCGTGCCGCCATCGGGAGTGGGGATGGTATTGCAGTACCAGCTATAGCTGCCGTCGGACCAGAGCGGCCAGGCTACCGCCCACTCCACGCGCCCGGCGGCGTCGGGAAAATCCTGATTGCCGGAGAAGAAGGCGCTGGTGGCGCATTCGCGGGTCCCCACCTGTTCCTTGAGATGGTCGGCGAGACCGCCAGGGAACTGGAATACGGCTTCGGCGGGCGTATCGTCGCTGATCAGTTCGGGCGCGCATTTCCAGCGGATTTCAACGCCCGCGAACAGATAGGCTTTCGACCGGGCGAGGCGGTAGAGGCGCGCCGGTTTGAACTTCTGCTCCCCGAAAATCTCCTGATCGGGAATGAAGCTGACGGACGTGCCACGGCGGTTAGGAGCCGCGCCGACCTTTTCCAGGCCGCTGGTGGGCAGGCCACGGGCAAAGCTCTGGCGGAAAAGCTCCTTGTTGAGCGCGACTTCGACCACAGTGACTGTCGACAGGGCATTGACCACGCTGATGCCGACGCCATGCAGGCCGCCGGACGTCGCATAGGCCTTGTCAGTGAACTTGCCGCCGGAATGCAGCGTGGTCAGGATGACTTCCAGCGCCGACTTGCCCGGAAATTTCGGGTGCATTCCGACCGGAATGCCGCGCCCATTGTCGACGATCGTCAGCTTGTTGCCCGGCTCCAGCAGCACTTCGATCCGGGTCGCATGGCCCGCAACCGCTTCGTCCATACTGTTGTCCAGCACCTCGCTGGCAAGGTGATGGAGCGCGCGTTCGTCCGTGCCGCCGATATACATGCCGGGGCGGCGGCGGACGGGCTCCAATCCTTCAAGGACTTCGATGGAGGACGCGTCGTAACCGGAGGAGCTGAGCGGCTGGCTCTGAAACAGATCGGACATGGCCCACAGCTATAAGCGGGTGAGCGGCAGGTGCAAGCGCAGCCAAGAAGAAGGGGCCGGTCATGGCGGACCGGCCCCTTGCTCGATCAGTGCTGCGGCAGCTTCAGCGGACGCGCGGACCGCCAAAGGGCAGGGGCGGCGGCGGACGGCGCGTGCCGCGCGGCAACTGCGCCTGATAGGCGCGGCCGCAATGTTCGACGCAATAGGGAAAGCCGGGGTTCACCGCTTCACCGCAGAAGTGGAAGTCGGGTTCGCCCGGATGGCCCATCGGCCATTTGCAGATGCGCTCGGTCAGGTCGAGCAACGTCGTCTTGCCCGCAATGTCCGGGCTGGGCTTTGCGGGAACCAGGCGGCGGGGCGGCGCAGGCGGGATCGGCGCCTGCTGGTCGCCCGGACCCTGACGCAGGAAGCCGCCTGGACCAACGGAAATGATGCGCGGCTGAGGCGCAGGCGTCGCG
>NZ_ATHO01000176.1 GCF_000445065.1 Sphingobium quisquiliarum P25
GACGCCATATCCTTCGCCCGCTCGCGCGACAGCGTGCGGACAAGCCGCCGATCGTCGGCGAAGTCGTCGCGGCCATAGTGGAGCTGCACGCCCTCACGGTGCCGCGACAGCGCCACATAGGCCGCATGGCGGTCCATCCCCGGCGTCGCCAGCACATGCCCCTGATCGACCGTCACGCCCTGCGATTTGTGGATGGTCGCGGCATAGCCATGATCGACATGGGCATAGTCCTTGAGGTCGAACGCCACCTGTCGGCCATCATCGAGCCGCACCGCCATGCTGTCGGGCGACACGCGCTCGACCTTCCCCAGCGTGCCGTTCTTCACGCCTAGCCCGCGCTCGTTTTTCAGGAACATGATGCGGTCGCCGGTCGCGAACTCGCGCGCGCCCCGCTCGGCCGAAATCCGCACGTCCTGCCCCAGCTCGCCGGCTTCGCGCAGCCGATCGCGCGCGGCCTGGTTCAAATCACGAACCTCGGCATTGGTGTGGGTGAGGATGATCCGCGTCTTTTCGGGATCGGCAAGCCGCTGCGCGTCCCATGTGTCGATCAGCTCGGCCCGCGCAGCCTCGCGCGTCTCGGCCGCGTGGACCATGCCATGCTCGGCATAGGCATGGATCGCCTCGCCGGTCCTGCCCGTCGCCAGCGCCCGCGTGGCGTCCTTCTGCCAGTCCTCATGCTGCCGGCGAACCTCGCTGATCTCGGCCGCGCCGTGGCGCTCGGCAAGGGACCGGAACGCCGCCCCGGCCTCGATCGCCTGCAACTGCTCGGGATCGCCGACAAGGACCACCTTCGCGCCGGCCCTTTCGGCCTCGGACAATACGCGCTCCATCTGGCGCGTGCCGATCATGCCCGCCTCGTCGATCACCAGCACGTCGCGCGGGCCTAGCAGCTCGCGGCCCTGGTCCCACTGATATTCCATGCTCGCGATCGTGCGGGACTGGATGCCGGAACCGCCCTCAAGCCCCTCGGCCGCGATGCCGGACAAGGCCGCGCCGCGCACCTGATAGCCGGCGCGCTCCCATTCGTCGCGCGCCACGCCCAACATGGTCGATTTGCCGGTGCCGGCATAGCCGACGACGATTGCCAGGTCGTTCTTGCCGGTGATATGCGCCAGGGCGTCCTTTTGCTGGCTTCCCAGCGCAAGGCTTCCACTCTCGGCGGTGTCTCGCCCCCCCATTTGAGACGCCGCCGAGAGACCATGCCCCGCCCGATCCGCAAGCCGATCGCCGGCCTGGCTCAACCGCTGCTCGGTGTCGATCATGTCGCGCGACGTGAACCGATCCTCGCCGCGCCCGTCCTTCCCCAGCGCCACCAGCTCGGGCGAGGTCCGCACCGCGCTCATCACCTGGTCGAACTGATCCTTGCCGTCGCTGTGCCGGAACGCGAACTGCGCCAGGTCGCGCCGCGTGAACGTCGCCTGCTGGCGCGTGATCGCGTCCAGCGCGATCTCGGGCCGCGCAATGATCTTCTCGCCATTTTCGCGCGCGATCCGGGCATGGTCCTCGACCCGCTCGGCCTCAAGCCCTTGTTCGGGCATCCGCGATGCAGCCGGCCCGATCTTGTGTTGCGGCTCAAGGTCGATCCCCTGCGCCGCCAACGTGCGATGGTCGATCCGCGCGTCAATATCCAGCTCGGCAAGGCGCTGGTTCACATGGTCGGCCCACGCCTCGCGCCACTCCTTCAGGAGCGCCGTGCTGTTCCACTCGACTACCTTCTTGCCGAAGCCGTCCGGGCTGATTTCACGCATCGACAACATGACATGCGCGTGCGGCTTGGGCTGGCCGTCCTTGCCCATGTCCCAATGCACATTGAGGTCGGCCACCATGCCGCGTTCGACGAACTGCTTTTCGACGAACTCGCGGGCGAGCTGGACGCCCTGCTGCTGGTTCAGCTCGCGCGGAATCGAGAACTCGACTTCGCGGGCAAGTTGCGCGTCCTTGCGCTTCTCGCCGGCCTCCACCTCGTTCCACAAGGTCGCGCGATCGTTTAAACGCTCCGGCGCACCTTCGGGCAGCATGATTTCCGAATGGACGACGCCGGCCTTGTTCGAGAAATCATGATCGCGCCCGAGTCGGTCATCGTGCAGCCGCTCCGCCGCACGATAGGCCGCGCTCGCAACGGCGCTCGATCCACTGGATCGGCCAATGACTTTCGCGGAGAAATGGTAGATTGCCATGACGATACGAAACTTACCTTTCTTAGCGCAGGTCGGCAACGACCTATAAGCGCGCACTCACCACTCACTGCCGTTCGCGTGATTGACTTCACCGTATTTCTGTTCGGAACCGCTGTCCTGCCAGCGCGATCATGCTACTGTGCGGCTTCTGTTCGACGGGCGCGAGGGAGAGAATGATGCGAAAGACGCGCGACTATGACGCCGAATTGCGGGCACTGAGCGACAAGGCCAAGTCTATCAAGGCGAAGAAGATACAGCAACTCGGCGAGCTGGTGACGGGGACCGGGGCCGATGCGCTCGATCTGGACACGCTCGCCGGTGCGCTGCTCGCCGCCGTGGAATCGGCCGACGCGGAGGAAAGGGAGGCGTGGCGCTCGCGGGGCGCGGCCTTCTTTCAAGGACGCGGGCGCAAGGCTGGGCGACGCGCTGGCGGCAACGGCGAAGGCGGAAACCAAGCTGGCGCAGGCGAGGCACAGGGTTGAAGCCGCCAAGCGCCGCACCGATACGAGAGGATGGGTCGTGCAGCGTCGCGAACGCACCCGCCATCTCATAGAGCTGGGCGGCCTCGTCCAGAAAGCCGGGCTCGTCGAACTGACCGACGACGATCGAGCAACGCTCTATGGCGCGATGCTCGATCTGGCCGCCCGCGCGCAAGGCGATGGCAACGCCCTCGCGCTCTGGAAGCGGCGCGGCAAACGGGCCTTCGACGCGGAAGCGGAAGGACAGGACAACGCGGAAGGAAACGCCCATGACTGACACGTCGCGCCTCTCCTGGCAGCTCCTGATGGTCGGACCGGGAATCGACCGGATCACCCCCGACATTCAGGACAAGCTCGCCTCGCTGCTCGATCTGCTTCCCGCCACCGCGACCATCAATGTCCAGACCGATGCCGGCTATGTCACCGTCTCGCGCGACTGGCCCAGTCACCGCATGGAAACCGTCGATAGCCTGGTGGACGAAATCGCCGCCGCTCCGGGCATCACCCATATCGCGCTGCCGGCAAGCGAAGGACAGGAACCGTGACGCGCGCCCTCGACATCGGGGCGATCCGCGCCCAGGTCCGCGCGCTCGATTATGTGCGCGGCACCCCCGCCGAAGTCGCGATGTGGCGCGAAGGCGATGCCGAAGCCCGCGCCAATCTCGCGATCGAAGGCATGGACCTCGACGCCGACGAACACGCCCTGTTCGACATGCTGCGCGCGGAAGCTGTCCCCCCTCCCCTCGCCACCGCGATCGTCCTCAAGCTGCTCGATCATCCCGACGCGGACCCGGCGCTGGCGATCACGCCGGCAACGATCGGATGACGATGCGGGCCGATCTCGATCATCTTCCCGCCGCCAAGCGCCGCGAACTGGAACGGGTCGCCCGCGTCCTGTTCGATGAATTTGAGGATGCCGTCAAAACCAAGCTCTCCGACAAACGCAAGGGCGGCCGCATCCTCAAGCTGATCCTGTTCGGCTCCTACGCGCGCGGCGATTGGGTCGAGGATCGCGCCAGCGGCTACATCTCCGACTATGACCTTCTCGTCGTCGTCAACTCCGAGACCTTCACCGATCTGCAAACATGGTGGGCGGTCGCCGACGATCATCTGGTGCGCGAGCTGACCGTCACCCGCCATCTCTCAACGCCGGTCAATTTCATCGTCCATTCCCTGATGGACGTAAATGACCAGCTCGCGCGCGGCCGTCCCTTCTTTGCCGACATAGCCCGCGATGGCATTGCCCTCTACGAAGCGCCGGGACAGGGCCTCGCCATGCCGCGCCAGCTCGACGCGCAGGAACGCCACGCCGAAGCCCTGCGCCATCGCGACCATTGGTTCCCGCTCGCCGCGCACGCGCTCAAGCTCGCCCAGGACAGCATCGCCGACGGCGTGCCGCGCGATGCGGCGTTCATGCTGCACCAGGCCGTCGAGCGGGCTTACAATGCCGTGCTGCTCGTCCTGACGCTCTACGCGCCCAAATCGCACCGTCTCGGCATCCTGCGCTCGCTCGCCGAAAATCTAGACCCCCGGCTGATCGAAGCATGGCCGCGCGATACTCGCGCGGCCCGCCGCCATTTCGCACAGTTGCAGCGCGCCTATGTCGAGGCCCGCTATTCCCACGCCTATGAAATCACCCCCGACGAACTGGCCTGGCTCGTCGAGCGCGTGAGGCATTTCCACACGATCGCCGCCGCGATCTGCGCCGAACATCTCGCCACGATCGACACCAAAAACGACCCAGGAGGATTGCCATGAAACCAGCCCTGTTCCTCACGCCCCTGCTCGGCCTCGCCGCCTGCACCCCCGCTGCGCCCGACCCTCGCGGTGTCGATCGCGACGAAACCGTGCTGACCGTCACCGGCACGGGGCGCGCCGAAGCCACCCCCGATCAGGCGTTGTTCACTGCCGGCCTGTCGAGCATCGCCGCCGACGCGCAGGCCGCCAGCGCCCGCAACGCGGAAACCATGAACAAGATCACCGCCGCGCTCGCCAGGCTCGACATTCCGGCGCGGGATATTCAGACCCGCAACCTCTCGGTCAACCGGATCGACTATGGCGCGAACAAGGGCCGCTATGAGGCCAGCAACAGCGTCGCCGTGCGGGTCCGCGACAACAAACGGGTGAGCGAAGCTCTCGCCGCCGTCACCGCTGCCGGGGCCAACATCGTCTCCGGCCCCAATCTCTCGGTCGCCGATCCCGAAAAGGCCAACCTCGGCGCTTATGGCACCGCCTACAAGGCCGCGCGCGCCAAGGCCGATGCCTATGCCGCCGCCGCCAACCTGCGCGTTACGCGCGTGCTGGCGATCAGCGATGGCGGCCAGGGCGGCTATATGCCGCAAATGGCCGACATGGAGGCCCGCATCGCCGCTCCCCCGACAGTCGTGCCACAGGCAGCGCCCCCGGTGATGGCGGGGACCAACATGAACATCGTGACCGTGCGGGTGGATTTCGCCCTGGCGGCGAAGTGATCCGGCATGGAATGGTTCCGCCAGCTCGGCCGCGCGATCCGCAACCTCGCCCGCCTCGCGCGCGAGCAACCGATTTGGGCGATCACGGCGCTGACCCTTAGCCCGCTCGCGCTCATCCGCCATCTGTTTCGCACCGCGATCCTGTTCCTGATCGTCGGCATCGTCCTGGCCGGCGGGATGCAATTCGTCCTCGCCTCCCTGCTCGGCCTGGCTCGCGATTCCAATCTCTACCAGCTCGGCATGATGCTGACGTTCCTCGTCATCATCCTGGTCACGCTGCGCGCCCTCTTCCAACCGCTGATCCTGCGCTATGGTGGCCCTGCCGGCGACGATACCCACGGCTCGGCCCGCTTCGCCACCGATCGCGAGACGCGCCCCCTCGCCCAAAATGGCGACGGCCTGCTGATCGGCCGCGACCGCAAATCGGGCAAGCCGCTGCGCTATGCCGGCCCCGCCCATCTGCTGACGATCGCGCCGACGCGCACCGGCAAGGGCGTGGGCACCATCATCCCCAACCTGCTCGACTATCCCGGCCCGGTCGTCTGCATCGACCCCAAGGGCGAGAACGCGCGTATCACCGCCCACTATCGCGCACGCTTCGGCCCGGTCCATGTCCTCGATCCCTTCGGCGTAACGGGCATGGTCGGGGCCGCGTTCAATCCATTGGATCGTATCGACCCTGCCGGCCTCGATCTCGCCGACGACTGCATGACGCTGGCCGACGCACTGGTCTATGACGCCCCCGGCGAAGCGGGCGAGGCGCATTGGAACGAGGAAGCCAAGGCGTTGATCGCCGGCCTGATCCTGCATATCGTTTGCCAGGAGCCGGCGGGCACACGAACCCTTGCCACGCTGCGCGACCGGCTCACCCTCGCTCCGCAAGCCTTCGCCGCCCAGCTCGAAGCCATGCAGGCGCAAGGCGGCCTCACCGCCCGCGCCGCCAATCGCCACCTCGGCAAGTCCGATCGCGAAGCCGCTGGCGTGCTGTCGGCCGCGCAGCGCCATACCCATTTTCTCGACAGCCCGCGCATGACGGCGGTGCTGGGGCACTCGGATTTCACGTTCGCCGATGTGAAGGCGCAGCCTACCAGCGTCTATCTGGTGCTGCCGCCCGATCGGCTCGCCACCTATGCGCGCTGGCTGCGCCTGATGCTCGCGCAAGGGCTGACCGATCTCGCGCGCGCGCCGGCCTCCCCTGCCCGCTCCGTCCTGTTCCTGCTCGATGAGTTCGCCGCCCTCGGCCGCCTCGAACCCGTCGAGCGCGCTATGGGCCTCATGGCCGGCTACGGCATCCAGCTCTGGCCGATCCTGCAAGACGTTCACCAGCTCCGCGCGCTCTACGAGCGCCGCGCCGGCACCTTCCTGTCGAACGCCGGCGTCTTGCAGATATTCGGCGTCAACGATCACGACAGCGCCAAGCTCGTCTCCGATCTGCTCGGCCAGGAAACGGTCGTGTTCGAGAGCATGAGCCGCGCGATCGACGCGGAAGAGACCGGCATATCGTTCGGATCGCAGCATGTCGGCCGCCCCTTGCTCACGCCCGATGAGGTCCGCACGCTGCGCGAGGATTTGCAGCTCCTGTTCCTCGCGGGGCAACGGCCGATCGTCGCCGCCAAGCTACGCTATTTCGCCGATCGCGAGTTCGCGGGGAAGTTCGACAAGGTGTAGAGCGTTTAAACCGTCTCAAACACAAGGTATTTCGACCATGCCTAATGAACGATTTGAGGAATTTGCCGATCGATTCATGAAAAGCATCGGCGAGCCGGGCTGTGACCTACAAGCATTGGTCGATGAGCTGATAGAACTGCACGCTGTCGAGCGCGACGAATTTAACCGTGTCCGCCTGATAAGTATGCACATTGCGTTGACCAACATCGCTGCCGAAGGCTTGGCCAAGGCACAAGCCCCAGGCTCTCAGATCATCGGCTTTCTGGCCGATAACCTTTCGACTTACCATCTCATGCTCCGCCAGGAGAGTTTGGTTGACGGGCAGATCGACAAGGCCGTGCTTTTGCGCGTGACCGAACGCGAAATCACCGCTGGCCGCATGAAGGGCAACGATCCTCTCCGGGCATTTGCCGAAGGCGGCGAGTATATTCGCGACAATCCGATGGAGGGCCTTTTCCACGCTGATCCATCGGCCGACGACAAACCCGTCCTGAATTGAAGCGATAGCACCACGCGCCACAGGGCGCGAATGTATAGGCGTATACAAATATACAAGTTCGCCGTCTGTTCGGCCTGGGCGTTGTTTAGCGGACTTTCCGCGCCCTCCCCTGCCGGTTCTTAGCGTAGGATTCCGCCCTCTCCCGCAACGATGATCGGGCCAGGTTCGCGAAATCGTTGTCTGGCGCACAAATCTTGAAGCTCGCCGCGCCGATCGCGGCCGCTCGGACCCGATGTTGCCGTTTTTCAGCCCTAGCGTCCATAAAACGCACTTCCGTGTCGTCGCGCGCGATCGTGCGAGGATCTAGCTTCCAAAAAATCGGCCGCCTAGGAAGCCCGTAGAGCGGCATCGGGCGCTCGACCTCTCCAACCCTGCCGAACGCTCAGAATGACGCCCAGCGGCCCGGAAATCGCCCCTGCCGCGACGTTTCCGCCTCCCCTGCCCTCTCGGCTTGATCGCTGCCCTATCCGCCTGGCTTTTCTGGAAAGCCAATTGCGACGGTGCCGCTGGCGCTGTGGTCGCGGCAGGGGCGCAGCGTTTAAACGATCCCTAATCCAACAAAAAGCGTGCCGGCGAAGCCGGCTCATCATGGGGGATGCCGGGTGGGAGGATCGCAAAGCGATCCGGGGCGGCCGCAGGCCGCGAGCCGGCGGGGGCGAAGCCCCCAAGAGGCGGCGCTTTTCTTCCCTCTGACCGTGCTTCAAGCACTGCGCCAGTGAGTCGCGCTGCCTCTGTCCCGATTTCCGGGACAGGTTGTCCGATCTGGCGGGATGCTGGTGGGTGAAACCACGTCGCGGCAAAAGTTATCCACAGGGCGGCCTAGTGTTAATATATGGGTTAAAGAGTCGTGTTACGGGATTTTGGCGTCTCCGTAAGATACTGAATATAATAGTGAAATCGGCCATTTTTTGGCCTTGGGCGTCAACGGAACCCCGAATCCGGTGACTCCAGAACCCCGAATCTGCGTCAACGAAACCCCGAATCGTCGGCGAGCGTCAATGAAACCCCGAACTTTTTCGTTGCGTCAATGAAACCCCGAATCTACGGTGGCCGTCAATGAAACCCCGAATCGAGCCTGACCGTCAACGAAACCCCGAACTTCCGCTTGCCGTCAACGAAACCCCGAACGGCGCGGAGGGTCGCCCTCCCCTGTTGCCGGTTCGCTATCCCGATCCCGATCTGTTCATTTGCGATGTTCTCGACGCCATCCCCAAGGATGACATGGCCTCGATGGAGCATCCGATTTTCTCGCTCGCGACCAAGCCCGATCGGCGCGTGTTCCGCTACGAGCATAACGGCAACAAGCTCGAAATCGTCCCCAGCGTCAAAGGGCTGGCGACGATCCACGACAAGGATATTCTGATCTACTGCATCTCCCAGCTCATCGGGAAGATGAACCAGGGCGAGCGGCCGAGCCGCACCTTGCACCTCACGGCGCGCGATCTGCTAGTGTGGACCAACCGGCAAACCGATGGCGACGGCTATGACCGACTGCGGAGCGCGTTCGAGCGCCTGTCGGGGACGCGGATCACCACGAACATCAAGGCCGATGGCGAGGAAATCACCGAAGGGTTCGGCCTCATCAACGAATGGCGGATCGTGCGGCAAACCCGCTCCGGCCAAATGTCGGAAATCAAGGTCACGCTCTCCGATTGGCTGTTCAAGATGGTCGAGGGGCGCAGTGTCCTGACGCTGCACCGCGACTATTTCCGTCTCCGCAAGCCGCTCGAACGGCGCATCTACGAGCTGGCGCGCAAGCATTGCGGCGCGCAGGAAAAATGGTCGATCTCGGTCGAAACGCTACAGAAAAAGACTGGCGCGAGTAGCCATCTGCGCGTGTTCCGCTCGATGCTGCGCGATCTCGTCGCGCACGATCATCTGCCCGACTATGCCGTGGAAATGAACGGCGATACGGTCACGTTCCGCAATCGCGAGGCGCTGGATACGGTCGAGGCGATCGAGGCGGAACCCGAACGGCCCTATATCGACCCCGAAGGCTTCCACGACGCCAAGAGCGTTGCGCCTGGCTATGACGTGTATGCGCTCTATGACCAATGGGTGTCATGGTGGATCGACAGCGGACGGCCGGAACTGAAAAGCCCCCGCGCCGCCTTCATCGGCTTCTGCCGCAACAAGCACAAGACCGCCCCCTTGCGCTAGTATAGGCGTATACAGCTATACACCTATACTAGCTGGTGATGCGCCCCCTCCCCTTCTTCACGAACAGGTCGTCCAGCGCCTCGCCTAGCAGGCTTTGAACGGTCGTCCCTTCCTCGGCCGCGATAATACGAAGCTGTGTGCTGACCTCCGGGGGGAAATGCCCGCCAATCAACTTGGTCCCCTGTCGGCCGCTCGGCGGGGCCTTGCGGGACACGTCTACCGGCTCGATCGCCGGCGCTGGTGCCGGGGCCGCGTCTCCGTCCGCCTTGGCGCGGTTCAGCACCGCTTGCAGACTGTTTCCGCCCTTCGCCATCACGCCGCCTCCGCTTCATTGTATAGGCGTATAGTTGTATACTCGTATAGCCGGTGGATTTCGTCGGCCGCTGGTCCGTGCGGCTCGAACTCCTGCACGGCCTGGCCTGCGGCTTGGGCGCGGAAAAAGGCTTTGCGGTTGCCGATCGTCACCGGGCAAACCGTCGCGCCCAGCTCCGCCACGGCCTGAATCGCATCGCCGGTTTCCTGACCTTGTGGGGGCACGAAGGTAAGGACCACGGCAAAGGCGCGGTCGAGCTGGCGCACAACGTCGAGCGTGTGCGTCATGCTCATGGTGTCGAATACGGCCGTCTTGGTCGGGATCAGGATGAAATCGGCTTGGCGCGCTGCCTCATAGGCCACGTCGCGCGCGACCGCCGCCCCGTCGATCACGACAAGATCGGTGCCGGCATCCTCGCAGGCTTTGAGCATGGCGGGCAGGCGCACCGGCTGAATCGACGCCACGGCGGGCGTGTCGAGCTGGCGCACGTCTTTCCAGAACGAGGCCGTCGCCTGCGGGTCCAGGTCGATGATCGCAGCGACCTTGCCGGCCTGCTCGGCCGCGACCGCCAGACAGGTGGCGAGCGTCGTTTTCCCGACGCCCCCTTTCTGTGAGAGAATGGCGAGAACCTTCATGCTACACTCCTACACGTATAGTCCTATACTTGTATACGCGGTGAACCGAGAGGGAAAGCCCTATCGTCGCTGAAATGACGATAGGGCGGCGCTGAATCTGAACTGACGAAAGCGCGGCGCATCATTCCTCCGGCTCGGCCTCGTCATCGTCCAGCGGCTCATGCTGCATCTGGCCGTGATCCTCGATCGGGCAAAGCGGCGCTCCGGCCAGCTCCAACCATTTGCGCGCGGTCCTGACGGTATAGCCGCACGTCGCGCACTCGCATTTGAGCATCCGGGTTT
>NZ_ATHO01000177.1 GCF_000445065.1 Sphingobium quisquiliarum P25
TTCGCGACCGGCGACCGCATCATGTTCCTGAAAAACGAGCGCGGGCTAGGCGTGAAGAACGGCACGCTGGGGAAGGTCGAGCGCGTGTCGCCCGACAGCATGGCGGTGCGGCTCGATGATGGCCGACAGGTGGCGTTCGACCTCAAGGACTATGCCCATGTCGATCATGGCTATGCCGCGACCATCCACAAATCGCAGGGCGTGACGGTCGATCAGGGGCATGTGCTGGCGACGCCGGGGATGGACCGCCATGCGGCCTATGTGGCGCTGTCGCGGCACCGTGAGGGCGTGCAGCTCCACTATGGCCGCGACGACTTCGCCGACGATCGGCGGCTTGTCCGCACGCTGTCGCGCGAGCGGGCGAAGGATATGGCGTCGGATTATCCCATGTATCGGGACCGCGACGCCGAGGCGCAATCGTTCGCCGATCGGCGCGGTCTGTCGGGCGAGATCCGATTGCCGGATGCGCCCGAGCGCAAGGGTGTGGAGCTTCTTGGCCCGCGTGCTGGCACCATGCGCCAGATGGGCGGAGATCCACGCCCACGCGAGATCGGCGAGGGCCGCGGCGCAGGGGATGCGAAGGCCGCGGCCGAGCGACAGCCGCGGCGCGGCATGTTCGACGGCTTGAAGCTGTCGGCCGAGCCGGCGAAGGCGGCCGAGCCAGCGCAGGGCGCGAAGGAAAAAGCGGCTCCCAAGCGGGGCATGTTCGATGGGCTGAAACTGTCGTCGCGCACGCCGACGCCGGCGAAGGAAGCCCCGGCGCGTGCCGAGCAGGGCCTTACCCATGATTTCCGGCGCGCGGTCGAGCGGGCCTCGCGTTCGGCCGAGGCGGTGTTGCAGGCGCGGGCGTCGGGCGCTCCGGTCCTTGAGCATCAAAAGGTCGCGCTCGAGCGCACGACACAGGCGCTGGACCAGATCAGGCCGGGAGCCTCGCGTGACCTCGCATCGGCGATGCAGCGCGATCCCGCCTTGCTGCGCGAGGCGGCGGCGGGGCGCAGCGGCCCGATGATCGAGGCGATGGCCCAGGAGGCGCGCGTGCGGGCCGATCCGAACTTGCGCGCCGATCGGTTCGTGGAACGCTGGCA
>NZ_ATHO01000178.1 GCF_000445065.1 Sphingobium quisquiliarum P25
CGGGCAAGGAAATGGCGGGCATGGCGAAAAGCCTTGAGCGCGATCCCCAGGTGGAATTGGTCCTGCGTAATCGCACCCGCGAGCTGGGGCTTGAGATCGGCATGGGCCGGGGGCGCGGCATGAACAGCGGCGACCTTGGCCGCGAGCTGGCGCGGGATTTAGGGATAGGCATGGGGCGCGGAATGAGCCGGTAAGGAGAGGATGATGGACGAGGATAATTATCGCAACAACGGCAGGGCCGGCGACGATCCGCAGGCGGCGTTCGAGCAGTTGCGCGGCGAGGTGGCGCTGGTGCGCCTTGCGGTCGAGGGGTTAGCCCGCGCGCGCGAGTCCATCGAGATTCCCGATTATCAGCCGACGCTCGCCAACACCGAGAAGATATTGCTGGCGCTCACCCAGCGGGTCGATGTGATCGCGAAAAGCCCCGCGATGAAACTCACCCCGGAGACGATGGGAGAGCGTGTAAACGCTTCGGTGGCGAGTGCGACGGGCGAGCTGCACAACCTGGTGAACAGCACGCGATCGGACATGAGCGAGGCGGCGCGGGAATTGCGGGGGCTGATCGGAACGACGCGCGCGCGCTGGCAACAGGATCGGTGGCTGTTTTGGATCGGGTTGGGCGGCGTGGTGCTGGGGATATTGCTCTATGCGCTTCTCGCCGGCCTGATCGCGCGCGCCATGCCCGATAGCTGGCAGTTGCCGGAGCGCATGGCGACGCGGGCGCTTGCCGAACCGACGCTATGGGATGCCGGCACGCATCTGATGCAGCGCGCATCGCCGGCGAGCTGGGAGGGGATCGTCGCGGCCGCCAATCTGGCGCGGGACAATCGCGAGACGATCGAAGCGTGCGGCGCGGCTGCCGCCAAGGCGAAAAAGACGGTGCGCTGCACGATCGAGGTCAAGCCGGCGAACAATGACCGCTGATCGGCGCGCGCGGCCAAGCTCAGCGTCATGCCTTCGCCGATCGCGTAGCGGCCGAGCGCCATATCGCCGCCACCCTACGCCGGCGCGGCACTGCCGAGGGGCGTATCGGCGTGCCCTATCGGCCTATAGGGGCTAGGGGCGAATCACGGATTTCACCTGAATCCCGTCATGCCGTGGCGCAACTCCTGACGATCTCCGCCGCGCACGCTATTGCGGGCTCTGTTGCAAAGATTGGCGGCAGTCAGAGGTAGGCTGTCGCTCTGCGCCGATCAGGCGGCTGCTGCGAAATGGTGGTTGAGCATGCCCATGGCCTCCGTCAGCGCCGAGGGCCCAATGCCAAAAGCTCTCTCCACAAGGCGCACCTCGCCCCTGATGCCGGGCTGCAGGCACCAGGGGCGAGCCTGTCCTTTGCGCAGGGCTCGCATGACTTCGAATCCCTTGATCGTGGCATAGGCCGTGGGGATCGATTTGAAACCGCGCACCGGCTTGATCAGTATCTTGAGCTTTCCGTGATCGGCCTCGATCACGTTATTGAGATACTTCACCTGCCGGTGGGCCGTCTCCCGGTCCAGCTTTCCTTCGCGCTTCAATTCGGTGATCGCTGCACCATAGCTCGGCGCTTTGTCGGTATTGAGCGTGGCAGGCTTTTCCCAGTGCTTCAGGCCTCGCAGGGCCTTGCCCAGGAACCGCTTCGCTGCCTTGGCGCTGCGGGTCGGCGACAGGTAGAAATCGATCGTGTCGCCCCGCTTGTCGACTGCCCGGTACAGGTAGGTCCACTTGCCCCGCACCTTGACGTAGGTTTCATCCAGGCGCCAGCTCGGATCAAAGCCACGCCGCCAGAACCAGCGCAGCCGCTTCTCCATCTCCGGGGCGTAGCACTGGACCCAGCGATAGATCGTCGTATGGTCGACCGAAATGCCGCGTTCCGCCAGCATTTCCTCAAGGTCGCGATAGCTGATCGGATAGCGACAATACCAGCGCACCGCCCACAGGATCACATCACCCTGGAAATGGCGCCACTTGAAATCCGTCATCGTTCCGTCCGTCCAATCTCCGCCAAGCATGCTCAAGCTTCACGATTTTTGCAACAGAGCC
>NZ_ATHO01000179.1 GCF_000445065.1 Sphingobium quisquiliarum P25
GGCTAACAGACTCGCAGGCAAGGTTGCGCTCATCACGGGTGGAGCGAGCGGGCTCGGCGCCGCTCAGGCGAAGCGTTTCGCGGAAGAAGGCGCCAAGGTCGTAATCGGCGACCTCAATGAAGAGATGGCCAAGGGCGTCGTAGCCGAAATCAGGGCTGCTGGTGGCGATGCGCTCTTCATTCGGTTGGATGTTACCGATGCGGCGAGCTGGAATAATGCGATTGCCGCTGCCGTCGAGGCTTTTGGCGGGCTTACGACTCTATCCAACACTGCCGGTATCATTCATCCTGGCGGCTTCGAGGAGGAGAGCATTGAAGGCTGGAACAAGATGGTGGCGGTCAATCAGACTGCTATCTTCCTCGGAATCAAGGCGGCAATCCCCGAGCTGGTGAAGTCGGGCAATGGCTCGATCATCAACATCAGTTCGTTGATCGGCATGTTTCCCACCGCCGGCAATGCCAGCTACTGTGCCACCAAAGCGGCCGTGCGCATCATGAGCAAGGCGGCGGCGCTGGAGTTTGTGGACCGCGGCGTTCGGGTGAATACGATCGTGCCCGGCGGAATGAACACGCCGATCACGGCGAATGTCCCCCCTGACGTGCTGAAGCAGCAGACAAGCCAGATCCCCATGGGAAAGCTCGGTGACCCGATCGACATTGCCAACGGCGCGCTTTTTCTGGCCTCTGACGAGGCGAAATATATTACTGGCGTGGATCTGCCGATTGACGGAGGCTGGTCCGTGGGTGTTTGAACTCATTGATATTATTTGTGAAAACACAGCATTAGAAAGTGAAAGCGCGCGGCTGCGTGCCGCGCGCAAAGGGGCAGCATTAGCGGGCCAGGGGACTTGGACATTTAGTCTCACTTTTCGGTCCGGTTCCTCAGAATCCAGCTTGACTACCAACTGGTAATTGTGCTTGGATCAAGGTCCGGTGATCGGCCCAGTTGTTGTGCATCGGAAAAAAGAACCCTCAGCGACGCGGGTCTGAATTGCGCGCTCAAGCTATTTAGGAGGCACAGGATGAGCACAGAATGGCAGGAAAAGTCGCGCTCGTAACGGGCGCGGCGAGCGGCCTGGGTGCAGCGCAGGCTCGGCTTTTTGCCAAGGAGGGCGCCAAGGTCGTCGTCGCCGATCTGAATGTCGAAATGGGCAACAAGGTCGTGGCCGAGATTCAGGAAAGCGGGGGCGAGGCCCTATCGTGCGGCTGGATATCACCGATGCTGCGAGCTGGGCGGGGGCTGTCGAGGCGGCGGTTGGGGCCTTTGGGAAGCTCACGACGCTTTACAACACCGCGGGCATCATCCACGGCGCGATGATCCAGGACGAGACGCTCGAAGGCTGGAGCAAGATGATCGCGGTCAACCAGACTGCGCTTTTCCTGGGCCTGAAGATGGTTGCGCCGGAAATTGCGAAGTCGGGAAATGGTGCGATCCTAAACATCAGTTCGCTCGTCAGCGTCATCTGTGAGCCTGGCTTGATCAGCTATGCGGCGACCAAGTCTGCGGTACGCGCGATGACCAAGGTGGCTGCGCTGGAATATGTCGGGCAAGGGGTGCGGGTGAACACCATCGTTCCTGGTGGCATGAAGACGCCGATGCAGGCGAACGTCACGCCCGAGCAGGTTGAATGGTACAAAGCGCAGATCCCGATGGGCGATCTTGGCGAGCCGAACGATATCGCTTATGGGGCGCTATATCTTCTGTCAGACGAAGCTAAATATGTTACTGGAACGGAACTGTTCATCGATGGCGGCTGGTCTTCTGCGGCCTAAATCCTTGATGCCCTCGATCCTGCTAAGATTACGGGATTATATTCAACTGGGAGATACAAAATGAGTGATCTAGACAGACTTGCAAGCCGGGCCGCGATTCAGGACCTCTACTCTGACAAGCTCATTGCCGTAGACAAGCGCCAAGAGGGCCGTCTCGCTTCTATTTGGTGGGATGATGCAGAGTGGACCATTGAGGGAATCGGCACCTACAAGGGCCCGGAAGGCGCCCTCGATTTGGCCAATAACGTACTCTGGCCAATGTTTCACGAATGTATTCATTATGGAACCAATCTGCGCTTGGAATTTGTGAGCGCGGACAAGGTAAATGGTATTGGCGACGTCCTTCTCCTTGGAAATCTCGTCGAAGGTAATCAGTCGATTCTTATCGCTGCGGTCTTCACGGATGAGTATGAGCGCCGTGACGGGGTGTGGAAGTTCTCTAAGCGCAACGCATGCACGAACTATTTCACCCCGCTGGCCGGCATTCATTTCGCACCGCCCGGCATTCATTTCGCACCGTCCGGCGCATAATCTTATATATACAAGTGATTAGTTGGGCATTCACATGACGCTTGTCGTGTGGATGCCCAATTTTATATGGATGGAGAACTCAAACACAACGCGACTCGCGATTGGAGATGAGTCACGCCGGGGCACCTGGCGCCGAATGGTGGCCCCCCATTCAGCATTGCCGATCGGGCTTGCAATTTCGCCCGCCTGGTCCGTTAGAAGCATGAGCGCCGCCCATCGAAAGATGTTTCGGGATGGCCCCATTTGCCTTCTCGTGCTTGCCGATGCGGAGATCAGGCGCGGTTGACATGTGACCATTTGGTAATCTATCCTTTCCTTGTATCGAGGTGCGACGTGATCTCGCTTCGGTAAAAGAAGGGCGGAGCATTGACTTCGACGCAGGAGAGACGGTCGGCGGCTTTGGGTCGTTCGACCGGTGGAGGGCATTCTTGAAGCAATCGGCAGAGCGATCGCGGTTATCTCGCCGCGCTTTCATCCAGGCCGGCGGCGCGGGGCTGGCGGTTTCCACCCTGGGTGCTGCGGCATCTGCTCCGGCTGTTGCCGCGGTGGGCCGGCAGTGGACCCAAATCGCGGATATAGTCGTGGTCGGCAGCGGCGCGGCCGCCTCGGTTGCCGCACTTGCGGCTGCCAAGGACGGCGCGAAGGTCCTCATGCTGGAAAAAGCGCCGGTATATGGCGGTACGTCCGCGAAATCCGGTGGGGCTTTCTGGGTGCCCAATAATTTCAGGCTGAAGGAGCGGGGGATCGAGGATCCAAAGGCTTCGCTCCTGGCTTATTGCGCTGCCTATTCATATCCGCATCTTTTCGACAGCAATTCACCGACGCTCGGCCTGGGTGAGGATGTCTACAAACTGCTTGAGGCGTTTTACGACAACGCGTCGCCGATGACGGACATGTTGCGGGAAATCAAGGCAGCCGAGATAGGCCGCTTTCATGTCCTTCCCGACGGCCAGGGAACCGATCTGCCTGACTATGGCGTGCTCGACGGCAACAATAAGGTGCCTCGCGGACGGTGCCTCGGACCCATCAAGCCTGATGGGTCGCCAGGATTCGGCGCGGAGTTGATGCGCCAGATCAAGGCGCGCATCGACGCTTATGGCATTCCCCTGCTCACCAGCCACCAGGTTGTCCGCCTGGTTACCGACGGGGATGGCGCGGTGCTCGGCGTCGAGGCGCTGAACGACGGGAAGGAGGTTTCCTTTGGCGCGCGCAAAGGCGTGATCTTCGCAACGGGCGGGTTCACCTATAATCGCGAAATGCTCAATCTCCATCAGACAGGGCCGGTCTATGGCGGTTGCGGGGTGCCGACCAATACTGGCGACTTTGTATCGATTGCCGGGGCTGTTGGAGCGAAGCTTGGCAATATGGGAAGCGCCTGGCGCGCCGAGATCGTGCTGGAAGAGGCGCTGGAATATGTAAGCGTGCCAAGCGACGTATGGATTCCGCCGGGCGACAGCATGTTCATTGTCAATCGCTATGGGAATCGTGTCTTCAACGAGAAGCGCAATTACCATGACCGTGCGCGCGTACATCAACATTATGATCCCAACGGCTCTGTTGCAAAGATTGGCGGCAGTCAGAGGTAGGCTGTCGCTCTGCGCCGATCAGGCGGCTGCTGCGAAATGGTGGTTGAGCATGCCCATGGCCTCCGTCAGCGCCGAGGGCCCAATGCCAAAAGCTCTCTCCACAAGGCGCACCTCGCCCCTGATGCCGGGCTGCAGGCACCAGGGGCGAGCCTGTCCTTTGCGCAGGGCTCGCATGACTTCGAATCCCTTGATCGTGGCATAGGCCGTGGGGATCGATTTGAAACCGCGCACCGGCTTGATCAGTATCTTGAGCTTTCCGTGATCGGCCTCGATCACGTTATTGAGATACTTCACCTGCCGGTGGGCCGTCTCCCGGTCCAGCTTTCCTTCGCGCTTCAATTCGGTGATCGCTGCACCATAGCTCGGCGCTTTGTCGGTATTGAGCGTGGCAGGCTTTTCCCAGTGCTTCAGGCCTCGCAGGGCCTTGCCCAGGAACCGCTTCGCTGCCTTGGCGCTGCGGGTCGGCGACAGGTAGAAATCGATCGTGTCGCCCCGCTTGTCGACTGCCCGGTACAGGTAGGTCCACTTGCCCCGCACCTTGACGTAGGTTTCATCCAGGCGCCAGCTCGGATCAAAGCCACGCCGCCAGAACCAGCGCAGCCGCTTCTCCATCTCCGGGGCGTAGCACTGGACCCAGCGATAGATCGTCGTATGGTCGACCGAAATGCCGCGTTCCGCCAGCATTTCCTCAAGGTCGCGATAGCTGATCGGATAGCGACAATACCAGCGCACCGCCCACAGGATCACATCACCCTGGAAATGGCGCCACTTGAAATCCGTCATCGTTCCGTCCGTCCAATCTCCGCCAAGCATGCTCAAGCTTCACGATTTTTGCAACAGAGCC
>NZ_ATHO01000180.1 GCF_000445065.1 Sphingobium quisquiliarum P25
GGCTCTGTTGCAAAGATTGGCGGCAGTCAGAGGTAGGCTGTCGCTCTGCGCCGATCAGGCGGCTGCTGCGAAATGGTGGTTGAGCATGCCCATGGCCTCCGTCAGCGCCGAGGGCCCAATGCCAAAAGCTCTCTCCACAAGGCGCACCTCGCCCCTGATGCCGGGCTGCAGGCACCAGGGGCGAGCCTGTCCTTTGCGCAGGGCTCGCATGACTTCGAATCCCTTGATCGTGGCATAGGCCGTGGGGATCGATTTGAAACCGCGCACCGGCTTGATCAGTATCTTGAGCTTTCCGTGATCGGCCTCGATCACGTTATTGAGATACTTCACCTGCCGGTGGGCCGTCTCCCGGTCCAGCTTTCCTTCGCGCTTCAATTCGGTGATCGCTGCACCATAGCTCGGCGCTTTGTCGGTATTGAGCGTGGCAGGCTTTTCCCAGTGCTTCAGGCCTCGCAGGGCCTTGCCCAGGAACCGCTTCGCTGCCTTGGCGCTGCGGGTCGGCGACAGGTAGAAATCGATCGTGTCGCCCCGCTTGTCGACTGCCCGGTACAGGTAGGTCCACTTGCCCCGCACCTTGACGTAGGTTTCATCCAGGCGCCAGCTCGGATCAAAGCCACGCCGCCAGAACCAGCGCAGCCGCTTCTCCATCTCCGGGGCGTAGCACTGGACCCAGCGATAGATCGTCGTATGGTCGACCGAAATGCCGCGTTCCGCCAGCATTTCCTCAAGGTCGCGATAGCTGATCGGATAGCGACAATACCAGCGCACCGCCCACAGGATCACATCACCCTGGAAATGGCGCCACTTGAAATCCGTCATCGTTCCGTCCGTCCAATCTCCGCCAAGCATGCTCAAGCTTCACGATTTTTGCAACAGAGCCCTTCGCTTTGCTTATATTCGAGGCCGATACGGCGTTCGATCATTTCATAGAGGCACAGCGCGTATTTCGACTCGAAACAATACATCACTTGCGTCTTAAGTCGCGCATAGACCTCGCTGTTACGCAAAATCTCAATCAGTTCTTCGGGGATGCGGTAATGCAGGAAGCCGTCTTTTTCGAGGCTTTCGTCGCTGGAGCCGAGAAGCTGAACGCGGCGCTTGTAGCTCTTGCCGCCCTTGCGGATCGTGACGATGGCGATTGTGCCCATCAGGCGCAGCAGCGAGCTTTCTATGCGCTCGTTGCCTTGGTGCGTGCCCTTGAGCGCGGTTTTGGCGATGCGGTGAATGACCGGCTCGCTGATCCGCTCCCAGGCGTTGGCAATCAGCAGATTGTAGATTCGGCGATCGGCGAGGGTGAGGGGGGACAGCTCGACAATATCGACCAGCTCGCCGGGTTTGACGATTTCCCCGTAATTGGCGGGATCGAACGGGTTTCCGCGCCCCTTTTGCGAGAGGGTGAGGGCGGTATCATCGCCTAGGGCAATCTTTGCCTTTCCGTTATTTACAGGTGAGCTTGCGCGAGTCATGTCCTCACTTTAGCAGCAACGGTGAGCTAGGCAATTCCTAAAGCTCCCCGATGGAGGGTGGGGAGGGGATACCCCAAACCTCACCGTTGATTTGGCGGCTACCCCAACACTCACCGGACTCGACCCCAAAACTCACTTTTACCGACCCCAAAACTCACCGAAGGCTACCCCAACACTCACGCGACTCGACCCCAAAACTCACTTTTCGGGGCAATTTTTCTTGGTTTTCTGCGGGTTTGAGGCACCCTGAATCTTGAATCTAAGAAGAATCTTTGAATCAGAACGCGAACGGTGAGTTTTAGGTGAGTTTTAGGGTAGCCCTGCCTGTGGATAACTCCGAACTCGCCGCATCGTCAGACCCGAAGAAGAAGAAGAAGAACACCGTCTCCTGGAGCTTCGCCCCGCCGGCTCGCGACCTTCAGCCGCCCCGGATCGCTTTAGCGATCCTCCCACCCGGCATCCCCATGATGGACCGGCTCCGCCGGTACGCTTTTTGTTTGATTAGAAATGTTTAAACACCACGTCCCTACCGCAACGACAGCGCCAACGGCCAAGTAGCAAATTGGCTTTCTTGGAAAGCCAAACGGATAGGGTGGTGATCCAATTGAGAGGGCGGAGCAGGCGGAAACGTCGCCCCTGGTGCGATTTCCGAGCCGCTGGGGCGCATTTCGGGGTGGGGGACAGGAAATGAGGTTGGAGCAGCAAATGCGCTTTACGGGCTTCCTGGGCGGCCGATTTTTTGGAAGCTAGATCTTCGACCTTCAGGGGATCATCCACCGCTGCGTCGATCGCTAATGGTGAGGTCATACCCCAAACCTCACCTTTAGAACGCCAGTAGGCGATTTTCCGCGCTTTCGAGCGATTTCTATGACCAGGGAGGGATGGCAGAGCGCCATCATTCAATATCGTTTGTATATCGGAATGATGCCGCTTCGACTACGGGGCCGTTTAAAGACTTCACGCCTTGTCGAAGCGGCCCGCGAACTCGCGATCGGCATAGTATTTGAGCTTGGCGGCGACGATCGACCGTTGTCCCGCGAAGAACAGGAACTGGTAATCCTCGCGCAGCGAGCGGACTTCATCCGGCGTGAGCAAGGGCCGCGCAAGATGCTGCTGGCCGAACGATATGCCGGTTTCGTCGCTGTCGATCGCGCGGCTTCCTCGCGCAGCATGTCGAACAGGGCGTGTTCGCCGGCGTCGAGCGCCATGCCTTCGATCGCGAGATTGGCGCGCGCGTCGGCATCATCCTCGCGCCGCATGGCGGCGTCGGCCGGTGTGCCGCGCGTGAAATCGAGCGCGCGGACTTGGGCGCGGATTGCGTCCACGTCGAGCATGTTCATGGTGCGCTTCTCCCTTCCGTTTCCGCGTCGAACGCCCGCCAGATCGCGCGAGGCCCCATGTTAGGATTCCTCCCTTTCGATTGCGGCGCGGACGAACCGCACACGTTCGGCGACAGAGGCGAGGGGAAGCGTCACCAGCTCGTAGCCAAGGCCGGAATAGACCGCGACCATCGCCTGATAGGTCGCCTGCGCTTCCGCGAAATCCTGTTTTCTTTCCGCATCGGCCGCGAATATCTCGCGCCAAGGGGGCGATGAACACGCGGGGTTGATAGCGAAACAGGTCCGCCGCTTGGCTGACATGAGCCGGGACGGGGAGGCCGCACAGGCGCAGATAGCCCGCCACATCAGGCACGCTGCGATCGCAGATCACCGGCCCTGCGCGATCGTGGGCCTCATGCCATGAGCGCAATTCCCAACCCAGCATCAATTCCGCGAAGGCGGCGCGATCGGCCCAGGGGAGGGCCGCGCCGCCGATCGCGACCTGATCGCGGATGATGGCCCGACCGGCTTCCGGCATGTGGTCGAAACCCTCCACCGCCAACGCTTCGATTAGGGTGCTTTTGCCGGAGCCAGGCCCGCCGGTGATGACATGGAAATCGGGCCGATCAGCCATTGCCCGCACCTTCCGCTTCCGCGTCGAACGCGCGCTTGCCCCGCCGCTTCCAGAGCGCCAGCACATTGCCAGCGTCGTCGCCTTGAACGCGCGCTGTACAATCGAGCAGCGCGCCGTAAAGGGTGGCGCGATCATCGTCGGCCAGCTCGACCAGACCGGCTTTCTGGACGAGGCCGCCCAGCTCTATGAGATGGCGCGTGCGCTCGCGTCGGGCCACGACCCATCCTCTCGTATCGGTGCGGCGCGCGGCGGCTTCAAGCCTGTTCCTTGCCTGCGCCAGTTTGCCTTGCGCCTTCACCGTTGCCGCCAGTGCGTCGGCCAGCCTTGCGACCGCGTCCTTGAAAGAAGGCCGCGCCCCGCGAGCGCCACGCCTCCTTTTCGTTCGCGTCGGCCGCTTCCACAGCGGCGAGCAGCGCACCGGCGAGCGTGTCCAGATCGAGCGCATCGGCCCCGGTGGACGTGACCAGCTCGCCGAGTTGCTGGACCTTGCGGGCCTTCAAAGCCTTGGCCTTGTCGTTCAGCGCCCGCAGTTCCGCGTCATAGTCGCGCACCTTTCGCATCTTCTCTCCCTCGCGCCCATGAATGGAGCCGCAGCGTAGCACGATAGCGCGCGCGAGGAACCGTTCCGATCAAGAAATGCGGCGAAGTCAATCACGCGAACGGCAGAGAGTGTGAGTGCGCGCTTATACATCGTTGCCGACCTGCGCTAAGAAGGGCAGTATAGCGGCCGTTATGGCGATCTACCATTTCTCGGCCAAGGTCATCAGCCGCGCCAACGGATCGAGCGCCGTTGCCAGCGCGGCCTATCGTGCGGCGGAACGGCTGCACGATGACCGGCTAGGGCGCGACCATGATTTCTCAAACAAGGCCGGCGTCGTCCATTCGGAAATCTTGGCTCCCGAGGGTGCGCCGGAGCGTTTAAACGATCGCGCGACCTTGTGGAACGAGGTTGAGGCCGGCGAGAAGCGCAAGGACGCGCAGTTGGCGCGCGAGGTGGAGTTCTCGATTCCGCGCGAGCTGAACCAGCAACAGGGCATCCAGCTCGCCCGCGATTTTGTCGAAAAGCAGTTCGTCGAACGCGGCATGGTCGCGGACATGAATGTACATTGGGACATGGGCAAGGACGGGCAACCCAAGCCGCACGCGCATGTCATGCTGTCGATGCGCGAGGTTGGCCCGGAGGGCTTCGGCCAGAAGGTGCGCGAGTGGAACAGCACGGCGCTGTTGCAGGAATGGCGCGTGGCCTGGGCCGATCATGTCAACGAGCGGTTGGCCGAGCTGGATATAGACGCCCGCATAGATCACCGGACGTTGGAGGCGCAGGGCATCGACCTTGAACCCCAACACAAGATCGGGCCGGCGGCGTCGCGGATGCCCGAACAGGGGCTTGAGGCCGAGCGGGTCGAGGACCATGCCCGGATCGCGCGCGAAAATGGCGAGAAGATCATTGCGCGGCCCGAGATCGCGCTGGACGCGATCACGCGCCAGCAGGCGACGTTCACGCGGCGCGACCTGGCGCAGTTCGCGTTCCGGCACAGCGACGGCAAGGATCAGTTCGACCAGGTGATGAGCGCGGTGCGATCCTCGCCCGAGCTGGTGGCGCTGGGGCGGGACGGGAAGGGCGAGGATCGGTTCACGTCGCGCGACATGATCGCGGCCGAGCAGCGGTTGGAACGCGCGGCCGAGGGGCTGGCGATCGACCGGGGGCATGGTGTCGCCGACGCCCATGTGACCCGCGCGCTGGCGTCGGCCGAGGGCAGGGGGCTTGACCTGTCGGCCGAGCAGCGCGGGGCGTTGGCGCATATCACCGGCGACAAGGGCCTTGCGTCGGTCGTCGGCTATGCCGGCAGCGGCAAGTCGGCGATGCTGGGGGTCGCGCGCGAGGCGTGGGAGGCGCAGGGCTATCAGGTGCGCGGCGCGGCCTTGTCGGGCATCGCGGCCGAGAATCTGGAAGGCGGGTCCGCCATCGCGTCGCGGACGATCGCGAGCATGGAATATCAATGGGAGCAGGGCCGCGAACTGCTAGGCCCGCGCGACGTGCTGGTGATAGACGAGGCCGGCATGATCGGCACGCGCCAGATGGAGTGCGTGCTGTCCCATGCCGAACAGGCGGGCGCGAAGGTCGTTCTTGTCGGCGACCCCGAGCAGTTGCAGGCGATCGAGGCCGGGGCGGCGTTCCGGGCCGTGACCGAGCGCCACGGTTGGGCCGAGATCACCGAGATACGCCGGCAGTGCGAGGACTGGCAGCGCGACGCGACCAAGGCGCTGGCGACGGGCCGGGCAGGCGAGGCGATCCATGCCTATGAGGCGCATGGCATGGTGCAGGCGGCCGAGACGCGTGAGCTGGCCCGCGCCGATCTTGTGGACCGCTGGGATGCCGAGCGCATCGCCGCGCCGGATCAGTCGCGGATCATCCTCACCCATACCAATGCCGAGGTGCGCGATTTGAACCTGGCCGCGCGCGATCGGCTGCGCGACGCCGGCGAGCTGGGGCCGGACGTGCGCGTGTCGGCCGAGCGCGGCGCGCGGGACTTCGCGACCGGCGACCGCATCATGTTCCTGAAAAACGAGCGCGGGCTAGGCGTGAAGAACGGCACGCTGGGGAAGGTCGAGCGCGTGTCGCCCGACAGCATGGCGGTGCGGCTCGATGATGGCCGACAGGTGGCGTTCGACCTCAAGGACTATGCCCATGTCGATCATGGCTATGCCGCGACCATCCACAAATCGCAGGGCGTGACGGTCGATCAGGGGCATGTGCTGGCGACGCCGGGGATGGACCGCCATGCGGCCTATGTGGCGCTGTCGCGGCACCGTGAGGGCGTGCAGCTCCACTATGGCCGCGACGACTTCGCCGACGATCGGCGGCTTGTCCGCACGCTGTCGCGCGAGCGGGCGAAGGATATGGCGTC
>NZ_ATHO01000181.1 GCF_000445065.1 Sphingobium quisquiliarum P25
CCTGCTGCACCGTGGAGGTGAGGCCGCTGGCGGCTTCGGTCACGCTGCCCAACACCGATCCGGCGGGCGCCAGAACGCCGCCGACCGCGCCCGGCCCCGTACCAGCCACGGGCAGACCGCCGGGCAGGACGTTCGCCTCTATCAGCGCCGGACTGCCGCTTGTACCGAGCAACTGATTTCCTCCCAGGGCAACGTTGAGCAGATTTTCCGAGATCCCGCCGGTTGCCGAAGTGATGTTGGTGACCCGCACATCCGCGATGCCGTTGACCTGTGCGAGCGCCGTGTTGCCCGCATTCAGCACCCCTACCGTGGCGAGCGTGCCGCTTGGCTGGGTGGAGCCCAGCACCCCGACGCCGATCGCGCCAGCCGTGCCATCCAGCCCGGTGGTGACGGTGCGGCCGCCGACATCGATCGACACCAGATCCCCGACGACGCCCTGCGCCCCTTGCAGCAGCAGCGTGCGGCCTTCGCCCGCATCGACCAGGACGGTGCCCGTGTCGTTCAGCACGCGGGTGATGGTGCCGGTCACCGGCTGGAGCACCGGCAGGGCCGTCGCGACCGGGGTCGTCACCCCGCCCTGCCCGTCCGATACGCCCAGCACGGCATTGCCAGCGGTCACCAGTGCGGGAGAGAGTTGTTCCAGCGCGGAAGTCAGGACGTTGCCGCCGCCGCTCGCGCCCGTTCCCCCTCCG